>NZ_PYNU01000020.1:0-74045 GCF_003026075.1 Photobacterium sp. GB-210
GTAAAGGTGGTACCGACACCATCACCGTGAATATCAAAGTTAATCCAATCAATGATGCGCCAGTATTGGTTGATGACAACAATAATCCACTGGGCAGTGACATTACCGTTACGACCGATGAAGAAGTCGCAGTGAGCGGTCAACTGTCTGCGGCAGATGCAGATGGTGATAGCTTAACCTTCACTTCATCGACGAATCCAACGAACGGTACAGTTACCGTCAACACTGATGGCACATGGACTTACACACCTAAGACTAATTTCCACGGTGATGATAGCTTTAAGGTTGAAGTCAGTGATGGTAAAGGTGGTACCGACACCATCACCGTGAATATCAAAGTTAATCCAATCAATGATGCGCCAGTATTGGTTGATGACAACAATAATCCACTGGGCAGTGACATTACCGTTACGACCGATGAAGAAGTGGCAGTGAGCGGCAAACTGACCGCGACCGATGTTGATGGTGATAGCTTAACCTTCACGCAAAGTTCTAATCCAACCAATGGCACAGTGACCGTCAATACGGATGGCACATGGACTTACACACCAAACAGTGACTTTAATGGTGATGATAGCTTTAAGGTTGAAGTCAGTGACGGCAACGGCGGCACTGACACCATCACAGTTAATGTGACCGTGAAGCCAATCAATGATGCGCCAGTACTGGTTGATGATAACAATGATCCACTGGGCAGTGACATTACTGTCACGACCGATGAAGAAGTCGCAGTGAGCGGTCAACTGTCTGCGACAGATGCGGATGGTGATAACTTAACGTTTACTTCATCGACGAATCCAACGAACGGTACAGTGACCGTCAACACTGATGGCACATGGACTTACACACCAAACAGTGACTTTAATGGTAGCGACAAATTTGATGTTATCGTCAGTGACGGCAACGGCGGCACCGACACCATCACTGTTAATGTGACCGTGAATCCAATCAATGATGCACCAGTATTGGTTGATTATAACAATGATCCATTAGGTAGTGATATTACCGTTACGACCGATGAAGAAGTGGCAGTGAGCGGTCAACTGTCCGCGACAGATGTTGATGGCGATAGCTTAACCTTCACGCAAAGTTCTAATCCGACCAATGGTCAAGTGACGGTCAACACTGATGGATCGTGGACTTACACTCCTAAAACTAATTTCCACGGTGAAGATAGCTTTAACGTTGAAGTCAGTGACGGCAACGGCGGCACCGACACCATCACCGTGAATATAAAAGTTAATCCAATCAATGATGCACCAGTATTGGTTGATGACAACAATGATCCATTAGGCAATGACATTACCGTTACGACTGATGAAGAAGTCGCAGTGAGCGGTCAACTGTCTGCGACAGATGTTGATGGTGATAGCTTAGCCTTCACGCAAAGTTCTAACCCGACCAATGGTCAAGTGACGGTTAACACTGACGGCACATGGACTTACACACCAAACAGCGACTTTAATGGTAAAGATAGCTTTAACGTTGAAGTCAGTGACGGCAAAGGTGGTACAGATACTATTACTGTTAATGTGACCGTGAATCCAATCAATGATGCACCAGTATTGGTTGATGATAACAATGATCCACTGGGCAGTGACATTACCGTTACGACAGATGAAGAAGTCGCCGTGAGCGGTCAACTGTCCGCGACCGATGCGGATGGTGATAGCTTAACCTTCACGCAAAGTTCTAACCCGACCAATGGTCAAGTGACGGTTAACACTGACGGTACGTGGACTTACACACCAAACAGTGACTTTAATGGTAGCGACAAATTTGATGTTATCGTCAGTGACGGCAACGGTGGTACCGACACCATCACTGTTAATGTGACCGTGAATCCAATCAATGATGCGCCAGTATTGGTTGACGGTAACAATGATCCATTAGGCAGTGACATTACCGTTACGACAGATGAAGAAGTCGCCGTGAGCGGTCAACTGTCTGCGACAGATGTTGACGGTGATAACTTAACCTTCACGCAAAGTTCTAACCCGACCAATGGTCAAGTGACGGTTAACACTGATGGATCGTGGACTTACACTCCTAAAACTAATTTCCACGGTGAAGATAGCTTTAACGTTGAAGTCAGTGACGGCAACGGCGGTACAGATACTATTACTGTTAATGTGACTGTGAATCCAGTCAATGATGCACCAGTATTGGTTGACGATAACAATGATCCTCTGGGTAGTGACATTACTGTCACGACTGATGAAGAAGTCGCCGTGAGCGGCAAACTGTCCGCGACCGATGCGGATGGTGATAGCTTAACCTTCACGCAAAGTTCTAACCCGACCAATGGTCAAGTGACGGTTAACACTGACGGTACGTGGACTTACACACCAAACAATGACTTTAACGGTGATGATAGCTTTAAGGTTGAAGTCAGTGACGGTAAAGGTGGTACTGACACCATCACCGTTAATGTCAAAGTTAATCCAATCAATGATGCACCAGTATTGGTTGACAGTAACAATAATCCACTGGGCAGTGACATTACCGTTACGACCGATGAAGAAGTATCTGTAAGCGGTAAACTGTCCGCGACAGATGTTGATGGTGATAGCTTAACCTTCACGCAAAGTTCTAACCCGACAAATGGTCAAGTGACGGTTAACACTGATGGCACGTGGACTTACACACCAAACAATGATTTTAATGGTAGCGACAAATTTGATGTTATCGTCAGTGATGGCAAAGGTGGCACCGATACGATCACTGTTAATGTGACCGTGAAGCCAATCAATGATGCACCAGTGATTGTTGATGATAACAATAATCCATTGGGCACAGATATTACCGTCACGACCGATGAAGAAGTAGCAGTGAGTGGTCAACTGTCAGCAACCGATGTTGATGGCGATAGCTTTACCTTCACGCAAAGTTCTAACCCGACCAATGGTCAAGTGACGGTTAACACTGATGGCACATGGACTTACACACCAAACAATGATTTTAATGGTAGCGACAAATTTGATGTTATCGTCAGTGACGGTAACGGTGGTACAGATACTATTACTGTAAATGTAACCGTGAATCCAGTCAATGATGCACCAGTATTGGTTGATGACAACAATGATCCATTAGGCAGTGACATTACCGTCACGACCGATGAAGAAGTCGCAGTGAGCGGTCAACTGTCAGCAACAGATGTTGATGGTGATAGCTTAACGTTCACTTCATCGACGAATCCAACGAACGGTACAGTTACCGTCAATACGGATGGTACGTGGACTTACACACCAAACAATGATTTTAACGGTGATGATAGCTTTAACGTTGAAGTCAGTGACGGCCAAGGTGGCACCGATACCATAACCGTGATTATCAAAGTTAATCCAATCAATGATGCGCCAGTATTGGTTGACGATAACAATGATCCTCTGGGCAGTGACATTACCGTCACTACCGATGAAGAAGTGGCAGTGAGCGGTCAACTGTCTGCGACAGATGCTGATGGTGATAGTTTAACGTTCACATCACTGACAAATCCAACGAACGGCACAGTTACCGTCAATACGGATGGTTCATGGGAATACACACCTAATACTAATTTTCATGGTGAAGATAGCTTTGACGTTGAAGTCAGTGACGGCAAAGGTGGCACTGATACCATCACTGTTAAACTAGACGTTGTTGCTATTGCAGATCCAATTCTTGTCACCGTGAATTTATTAGGTACTCCTGTTTACAATACTGGCGGTAAATATGAAGGTGGAAAGAACTATGTCGATTGGGAAACAGTTGTTAAAGAGTACGGTGATAAAGCAAGAACGTTAACACAGAAGGTTGATACTCCATATGAAAATACATTATCGACTGAAAGTTTAGCTTATAGAGGAATGGAGCTCAGCGATCATATTGTTATTCAATCAACTGGCGATAACATTTTGGTCGGTGAAGATGGGATTATAGGTAATTCAACGATTGATGGTAGCCCAATAACAGGTCTAGTTAACGACACATTAACTGCTGGTGCCGGTAATGATATTTTAATGGGTGAGCAAGGGGATGATTCACTATATGGTGCCGCAGGAGTTGATACAGCAGTATATGCTGGAAATTTCTCTGATTACGATATTACTAAACCTGTCGAAACCTCAGGATCATCGATATTTTTTGAAGTAACAGATAAACGAGTAACAAGTGGCGAAAATGTATATGCACGAGAAGGCTCAGATGATCTCTACGACATTGAACGCCTTCAATTTGCTGATGGCACATACTACTGGGATGGTGATAGCTGGATCAAAGAGCAACCAACTTACACGTATACGTTAGATATTAACGTTATGCTAACGGATACAGATGGTAGCGAGTCAATTAGCCAAATATTATTGTCAGGATTACCTAAAGATACCAAAGTAATTAGCGCGGATGGTACAACCGTTCTCGGTATTGCCAATGCTGCTGGTGAGATTGAACTAACGGGATTATGGCAAAACACGGATACGCAAGTTTCACTTCCTGGTTTACAAATTACCGTACCAGCAGAATCAGCAGATTCAATTGAGTTAACGGTAACGGCTACTGGTAAAGAAAATAGTAGTAGCAGTGAAAATTCTGGCTCTGATAGCGTGTTATTTGATAATAACATTGTCAATGGCTCGGATGTTGATAATGACCTTGTCGGTAGTACCGGTATCGATATTCTTAATGGCTTGCTAGGTAATGATAAACTTTCGAGTGGTGAGGGTAACGATACATTAAATGGCGGTGAGGGCGATGATCTTCTAATTGGTGGTCAAGGCAATGATCTTCTTAATGGCGGGATCGGTGCTGATACATTTACTTGGAGTAAAAGTGAGTCTATTAGCGATATAGATACCATTCGAGATTTTGATTTAGCGGAAGATAAATTAAACCTCAGCGATTTATTAAAAGATGCAACCGCAGAAACGTTAGATGACTTCTTATCGATTAGTCAAAATAATGATGATAGCGTTATTACTATCAAAACTGGGAATGATAAGTCAGTAAACATTATTCTTGAAGATATCGATTCAAACAGCTTGAAAGATAAGCTTGGTGTTATCACCAATAACTTATTAAGTAATGATAATGGTGAAATCATTTTAAATACTCAGATGCTTGATAGTATTTCGATTGATAAGCCAATGACATTACCACCACAGCAAGATGATAATTAAATATGAATAGAGAAAATGGATATTCCTGTTCGTAGTAATAAAAAGTAACAAGGACGTATAATTCATGATATCCACAGCTGAAAATAAGCAGGAATATTGGAGTATTCCTGCTTCATTAAAAACAACGGATGATCCATTATTGGATAGTCTTGTTATTTTGTCTGAATATTATGGAAACCCTTGTTCTGGAGATGCGTTAATTGCAGGGCTTCCTCTTGAAAGTGCTTTAGTCACGCCTGATATATTTCCTCAGGCAGCAGCAAGAGCAGGTTTAACCGCAAAATTATTACGTAAATTGTTGTCAGATATAACGCCGCTTGTTTTGCCTTGTGTTTTACTTTTAAAAGATAAGCAAGCATGTATTTTAAGGGAAATAGATCAAGTAAATAACCTTGCTGTGATTCAGTTTTCTGATAATGGCGGTGAATCTGAAATTTCATTAGAAGAGTTAGAAAGTTGCTATACGGGGTATTGCTTCTTTATTAAGAAGCAATACCGAGGTGACCAGAGTGTTGATGTTCATCAACATGTTAGTTACGGTCACTGGTTATGGAATATGATTAAAGAAGCCAGTCCTATTTATCGAGACGTATTAATTGCTTCGATATTAGTGAATGTTTTTGCTTTAATCTCTCCCTTATTTATGATGAATGTGTACGATAAAATTGTACCTAATTTAGCATTTGAATCATTATGGGTTTTAGCCAGCGGTGCTGTCGTTGCTTTTATATTTGATTTTTTAATGCGTCATATTAGAGGGTATTTAATCGATTTAGCTGGGAAGAAAATTGATATTGTTGTTTCATCTCGTTTATTTGAAAAAGTGATTGGAATTCCATTATCAAAACGTCCATCTTCAGTTGGTGGAATGGCAAAACAATTAGGTGAATTTGATAATATTCGTGACATGTTGACGTCAGCAACGATAACGACATTAATTGATTTACCTTTTGCTTTATTATTTTTATTAGTTATTTATTTTGTTGCTGGCGACCTTGCTGTTATTCCATTAATTGCAGGCTTATTAATTATTGGTTATACATTACTGGTTCAACCTAAATTAAAAATAGCCGTTGAGGAGTCTAATAAGTTTTCAGCGTTAAAACATGGACATTTAATTGAAAGTTTAACGGCGATAGAGGCGATTAAATCAAATAGTGCAGAAGGGATGATACAACGGCACTGGCAACAGATGATCGCACATACTGCTAATTGGCAGTTAAAAGTTAAAAAAATCTCTAACTCTGTTTCGTATTTTGCCACCTTTATTACTCAGTTAACGGCTATTGGTGTTGTGGTTTTAGGCGTTTATCGTGTATCAACGGTCAATATATCCATGGGTGGGATTATCGCTGCTGTCATGCTATCAAGCCGTGTTGTTTCTCCTATGGCTCAGTTAGCAAATTTATTAACAAGAGCCAATCAAACGTCAAGTTCTCTGCGTCAATTAGATCAACTGATGCAAGAAGAAAGTGAATTTGAAGACAAAGCACATTTGATCAGTCGCCATAGAATGAAAGGAGCTATTAAGGCAGAAAATGTCCAATTTTCGTATCCGAATCAGAAAAAATGCACGATTGACTCTGCGAACTTTTCAATTAAACCGGGTGAGAAAATCGCGATTCTTGGTAAAAATGGTTCAGGTAAAACGTCATTAGCGAAGTTATTAGCGGGGCTATATTGCCCAACAGAAGGAAGTTTACGCTTTGATGGCATTGATCGTGAACAAATTCACCCCGCAGATTTGCGAAGAAATATTGGTTACATGCCACAAGATATCACGCTTATTCATGGCACTATTCGTGACAATATTATGTTTGGAACGAGACAAGTCACTGAACATCAGTTGTTGCGTGCAATTCAACTCTCAGGTGTTAGCAGCTTTACGGATAGCGATTCAGAAGGTTTAGATAAACAAGTTGGAGAGTTAGGAAACGCATTATCGAGAGGGCAGCGTCAAGCAGTCGCACTAGCTCAGGCGATATTAAATGATCCTCCAATTTTATTAATGGATGAGCCAACAGCAAGTATGGATGCACATGCAGAGAAGCGTTTTATGCATTCAATGAAGCATGTTGCCATAAATCGAACCTTGCTAATTATCACCCATAAAATGTCATTACTACCGCTTGTGGATCGCATTATCGTCGTTGATAACGGTAAGATCGTTTTAGATGATCAACGTGAAAAAGTATTGAAACAGTTACAGCAAGGTGTATCGGGAGGCCGGAATGAATAAGCCTTTTTCCGACCAAGATCAAGAGATGATGGATGATGTCTACAACGCGATGATGATTGATTCGCCAAGGAAGCATCGCTATATGGTATGGGCACTGTTTTTTATGTTGATATGTTTCTTTATTTGGGCTTTTTTTGCTCAATTGGAACTTGTCACTAGAGGCTCTGGTAAGGTTATTCCATCATCACAAGTACAAGTAATTCAAAGCTACGATGGCGGTCTGTTGCAAGCGCTATACGTGGAAGAAGGAATGACAGTTAAAAAAGGTCAACCCCTTGTACGTATTGATGATACTCGTTTTCGTTCTGATTTAGCTCAGCAAGAAGACGAAGAAGATAGCTTAAACACGAATATTGCCCGTTTTCGGCAAGAACTGAAAAGCATTGTAATTGATGACGATATTAAAGACTGGAAAGAACGGATTAAGATCAATATCGAGCCGCTTGTTTTCTCTCAAGAACTAGCACAAAAAGAGCCTGAACTCATCGCTCGCCAGCAGGATGAATATCAAGGGCGGTTAGAAGAACTTCAAAATCAATTAGCGATCCTTGCTCGTCAAATTGTTCAACAGCAACAGGAAAGTTACGCATTATCATCTCGAATTCGTACCCTGAAAAGTAGCTTAAAACTGATTAATAAAGAATTAGTAATGACAAAGCCTTTAGCGAAAAAGGGCATTGTCTCGGAAGTTGAACTGTTACAGTTAGAGCGCAAAGTCAATGAAACCAAAGGTGAACTTTCGGCACTTTATGCTGAACAACCGAAGGTAAAAGCCGCTTTAGATGAATCTATTTTAAAGCGACGTGAAGCCGTGTTGAATTATCAAAAAGATGTACGAGCTCAACTTAATGAAATGACAGCCAAACTTTCACGTTTAACCGAAGCGCAGGTTGGCTCGCAGGATAAAGTAGATAAAGCGATATTACATTCACCCGTAAATGGCACAATTAAAAGTATCAATATAACAACCATTGGTGGCGTGGTTAAACCTGGTGAAGCCATATTAGATATCGTACCAACGGAAGATAACTTATTAATTGAAGCAAAGATCCAGCCTAAAGATATTGCATTTTTACATCCTGGGTTACCGGCTGTTGTAAAAGTAACAGCGTATGACTTTACTCGTTATGGCGGGCTTGAAGGCTCTGTTGTGAATATTAGTGCAGATACCTCGCAAGATGAAGAGGGCAATAGTTATTACTTAGTAAAGGTTCGCACAACACACTCACATTTAATGAAATCAGATCAGACACCTTTGCCAATTATTCCCGGTATGTTGACATCTGTTGATGTAATTACAGGAAAAAGAACAGTTTTAGAATACATACTTAACCCGATTTTAAGAGCTAAGGAAATGGCGCTTAGAGAGCGCTAAACCATAAAAATAAGAGAAGGATATTCATTTATGCGTTATGGAATACGCGATTGTATTAAGAAGAGTTTGATTACAACAGCCATTGTTTCATCGTTATATCCAGTGTCAGCCATGAGCCAAACATTAGAGCAAGCTGTTGCGGTTACTTTAGATACTAACCCTCAGTTACAGCAGGCTTTAAGTCAATTTAAAGCACGAGAGGAGCAAGGTAATCAAGTGTTTGGTGACTATTTACCGACTGTTGATTTGACGGCGAGTTATGGTTTTAAGCAAAGCTCAACTCCTCAGAGTCGATTACAAACAGAAGATATGGTTGATTCAGAATCACCAGAAGTTGGAATTAGTATCCGACAAGTATTATTTAATGGCTTTTTAACAGGACATGAATTATCACGTTTAGATTTTGAAGCTAAAGCGGATCAACTAAAACTTTTTGCTACAGCGGAAGATATCGCGCTTTCGGTGGTAAAAGTCTACATCAATTACTTAGTAGAAGAGCAGATTGTTAAGTTAGCAGAAAACAATGTTGAAAAGCATCAGCTTTTGTTTGACCAAATAAAAGAGAAAACAGAATCTGGCTTAGGTTCAAGCGCTGATTTATCTCAAAGTAAAGGGCGTTTAGCACGTGCTAATTCTAATTTAATGTCAGCACAAAATAATCTCGCTGATGCACGAAGTGAATTTATTCGAGTGGTTAATGAATCGCCAGAGAATGTAATTGTGCCAATGGCCGATCAAGACAAACTTCCGTCATCATTAGAACAAGCGATTGAAATAGCACAAAAAAATAATCCTATATTGAAATCATCTAACAGTGATATTAATGCCGCGCGTTCAGAGAGAGAGGCTTTAAAATCTAACTATTATCCTGAAGTCACTTTGGAGCTTGGTGGTAAATGGTCAGATGAAAAGTTTGATTATGAAAATGCGCTTGAAGGGGAAGATAAAGAGTTACAGGCAGGGATTCAGTTACGTTATAACCTCTTTAATGGTGGCAAAGACACGTATCGAGTTCGTGAAGCCGCATATAGAATTGATGAAGCAAAAAGTGTTCATCAAAATACATCACGCGATGTAAGAGATGGAACAACACTCGCTTGGAATGCTAATACCTTTTTGGCTAAGCAACGAGACTTTATCCGTACACATGTTGAGGCTTCGAAAGAAACCCAATCAGCGTATGAGCAGCAATTTAAATTAGGCCAACGTTCATTATTAGACTTGTTAGATTCTGAAAACGAATTGTTTGAAGCGCGAAAAAGTTATTTACGTGCTGAGTTTGATGAGCTTGTTTCACAATACCGCATATTACATGCAACAGGGCAGCTAATCTCATCACTACGTGTAACAACGCCTGAGAACTGGAACAGTGAAGCAACTCGTCAAGGAGAGAGTGAATAATGAAAAAAAACATACTATTAAGTTCGTTAGTCATTATGTCTACAATGATTAGCGGTTGTGCTTCATCCGACGGTTCTGAATCACAAACAACGACACAGCAATACGATCTACGTGACTTAGATGGTGATGGCGTGATTGAAGCACGCGATCAATGCCCAAACAGTGTGCCAGGCTCATTTGTTAATAATGTTGGCTGTGGAAAAGAGAAAGAAATTTCTGAGCGTGTAGAGCTTAAATTAAATTTTGCTAATAATTCAGCCGTTATTAAACCCGTGTATCAGCGTGAAATAGAGGCCATTGCTAATTTTATGCATCAGTACCCTGACTCGTCTGTGACGATTGAAGGGCATTGTAGCAAGAGCGGTAGCTATGAGTTGAATATGGCACTGTCTCAGGCTCGTGCTGAAGCTGTGGTTGATATGTTGAAAGATACATTCTTTATTGACCCTAATCGTCTACAAGCAATAGGTTATGGTTACACCAAGCCTATTGATGATAGTGAAACAGAGATTGCTGCAGAGCGAAATAGACGTGTTATCGCAGCGGTATCAGGCACAGATAAAACAATTGATATGAAGTGGAATATTTATTCGGTAGATGATGAATAAGTGCCACAGATAAACAATTAACGAGCTACAGTAAAAGCCGACAGTGTGAAAGCACTGTCGGCTTTTTTATATTCATCACTTACGAATAGATTTACTCGAAGAGCTTAGTAATATCTGAGTTCGCACGAAGATACCAGTCCGTATTAGTACTACCGCCAGATACAGAGAAACTTTGAAGATCAGGGTAGGCTTCAAGTATGTTTATCCCTTCGCTAGGGTGATCCCATGTTCCATCAACTACGATAGCCCATGGAATACCGTTTGAAGTATGATAGGTATCACAGTTAATACCAGGGCAGTCGCTATCAACATAGGCAGAATCATCATGTTCAGTTGCAAAATAAGCAGTATTTGCCTTACTTGAAACGTCTGTATTTTTCAGATGAATCTCAATTGCACGGCCATCAGTTGCACGCGTACCTTCGCCATGATCAATACCTGGCGTACCAAATAGAAATGGGTTCAAAGGCATGCTGGGAACAGTCGATGATGCTAATGGCGTGATGAAAGGAATGCTTGCTTCAAATTGGAATAAATCAGCGGCATCGGAATTACACCCCGTCCATACTCTGTAAAAAGTTCCTAAGAATCCTGAACAGGTTGGGGTCGGTATTTCTGTAAGGAGATTATTTGAAATAATCGCAACCGCATCAGTTGTGCCCGATTCTAATATCTGTTTAGGGTGTAAGGTTGATCCATTAATCACTAACTTAGTTCTGTCCGCATCTACGGCAGAAACGGGAATACCATCAAATTTCACAGCGAAACCATTCGCAAAGTCTGCACCGTATGCTCTTAAATTTCCATATATATCATAGCGGAGAACATCACCCGCAGAGTTCGTTACTTTATCAACGCGGTAATATATAACGACATCATTAAAGTCGAAATCGCCTTCTTGCGGCCAGTCATCCTCATATGCCAATGTTACCCAAGAGCCTGAGGATGGGTACCAGTTATGGGTAACGGGTTGGGAATCAATCGTTACTTGGTGATCTTCTACTTCACCGTAAGAGGTCCCCCCATAAGATAATAAACCTGCATTTTTGGAAATACGAAAACGAGCCCATATTTGTCCAGTGGCTGCATCGTCAGGCACTCTAATTTTCAGAACATGACTTGCTGGTGTTGTTCCATCTCCAGCGGTTAATAACTCATCATCAATCGCATGTTCTGTTGCCTCATCAAATACACCATTATTATTCCAATCAAACCATGCATTGATAAAACCATTTGCTGAGCCACCAACAGTCACGTTAACTAAACCGTCAGAACCTTGTCTAAAGTTTGCCGGAAACGAAATACCGTCTTCATCAGCAACACTATTGGCATCATCTGAATTCGGTGAAACAAAAGCATCGCCTTCTGTATCAATGTTGGAACCAAAATAATAATTGACGCCTGAAATATTGTAGTGACGAGCGCCGTTAGTAGAAAGGGATGTTTTGTATGTATCAGGAGCATCACCAAAATCTGTATTTTCAGCCACTATGGCAGACGTTGAACACCTAGCGCCATCGTTCAACGTTGAAGTCGGACCATCAGAATAAAAAACGGCATTTGATGTAAAACTCGATAAATCACTTAAATCAATTCTATAAATGGCGCCATCATCGTTACGGCTTAGGTAGAGGAAACCATTTGAATCGAAATACTGCGCACCAAAACCACCGTTTTCTGGAACATTGATCCCACCAATTTCAACAAACGATGCACTATTGGGTGTAGTAAAGTTAGTTATTTCATAAAGCTTTTTATTGTCGCTATCAACAGTAAATAGTCGTCCAGAAGAATCGGGATGAAAAGCCATATCATGAAGGTTTAATGTGGCACTACTGGGTGTCATGACGAGAGTAACAGACAAAGTCGTTAGATCTATCTCGTACATACCTACACCCTGTCTGTAGATGTAATATTTATTGTTATAAACGTCACCAGTTGGATAGGGCATGGTGGTATCAATACCTGTGACAGGAATAGTTTCGAAGTCAAAAAGCTGATTTATACGGACAATTTCTTCATTATTTACGTCGTATCCATAAATATAACTGTCTGTGGCGTTAAATCCAACAGCATTGACTTGAGATGCCATCGTTTTCGATGGGCGATAAAAACCAGAAGATAAATCCATTTGGTACACTACAGTTGGATTACCTTGAAACAAAAAAGCATTACTAGGGCAGCCACCATTGTCAGTGAATGCATGCGGTATGATGCTGTAGGCCGAGGTTGAAACTAAGGCTAACGAGCATGCTAGTAAAGAGTGTTTTAAACACTTCATATCTTTGCCTCACTCAGTTAAAAATATTAATGGAAGTAATTGAGCCTTTCATCATTGAAAAATTTACAAGTATCAAGCCAATAAATATTTAAAAAAGCAGTCGGGTAATTATATGATTTATCTGTTAATTAAATTTTCGAATAATCTAGTTATGATCTAATAGGGTAAAGAAATCATAATGATTCTAATATTGAAAATATAAATTAGACATTAATGTATTCATATATATACTTCTAAGTACAAATGAAATATAAGAATTGTTTCATATTTAAATCATGTTCTCTATCATAAACGATTGCTTTGTTTGTCTAGTAAAAATACAGGAATGCACATTTAATAATTATATGATTTAAATTGCACTCTAATATAAAGTTTAGAATTGGTTAATAGAAGTATCAAGAAAGTAAGATAAAAAGAACGTAGAAAATTGTCGTATAACAGCTTCTTTTTCTAAACAATAACATCATCATCGTATGTGACTTTCAACTAATTGAAAGCATTCAGACTGTTCTGAAGAAAAAACGTTGTTGTAACATCATAAAAAGAAACTAAATATTATTTTTCTGTTGCGCGATCATTCATAGGCTTTCATCATTTATTAAATGGTTTCAATTGGTTGATTGGTTGATTGGTTGATTGGTTGATTGGTCGATTGATTGGTGTTTTTTATTTTTCCTCTCTTATTTATGTTGAACGAGCGCAATGTAAATAACAAACAAGCTATGGCGAGCTAAAGTTTAGGCATATCTACGCATCATCAATATTGGAATTGGCAAAGTTTTTAAAATAGTATTCGTAATTAATTTAAATTATTACCCCTAATATTTTGTTATCTCGGTTATAAAGGCTAAGTTTTTTATTAAATAAAACATTAAAATATAACTTTGATTACCAGTAGTAAAAAAGTTATATAAAATGTTAAAAAATTAGAAAATTTTTCATATGAAAGCACTGGTTAATATATTACTACTTAAAGTGATTAAATACAGGAAAGAAAAATCACCTGTGTTTATCTAGTTAAAGACGTTTTCTTAATTTTAAATAAAATAACGTGAAGTTCTATTAATTTTTCTACTGTCGGAACGCCATATCCAGTGTCTGATAAGCGTATATGTAATGCGATTTATAAGGGTTTATTAGCATTTATTAAAAATAGATGAAAGCAAATAGTATTGAAGCACTATTAAAATGCTTTCTTTGCCGCAAGCTTACTAGAAACCGAAGTGTTTGTATTAACAACATCGTTTACGACTTATTTAACTCGATTGATTTCAGAAGGGACAATGCGGTCAGTGGGGAAGCTGGTAAACCAAAATAAATCTCAGTTGATTGTTGAAGCGGCGGTTTATGATGCCGAAAATAGAGAAATAGGGCGAGGTAGTGGCGTCTTTGTGCATAGTAAACAGCAACTTGTTGATGTCAATGGTTATGGTCTATACGTGGCAAGCCGTTCCTAATGGTTAGGAACGGCTTGTTGTAATTAAAAAATTAATTACGACGTCTGAAGAGCAATAGTGCAAGGCCAAATAGACTCAATAGACCTGTGCTACCGCCGCCACCGCCGTCATTTCCATTATCTGGTGCTGGTGTCGGTGTTGGTTCTGGCTCTTTGTCTTTCGCACAACTAGCTAGCGTGTCTTCAGGCGTTTTAACGGTTAAATCGAGTTGGTTAGATGAGCCAAGTTTCTCTCCCCATCGTGTACCAAGTTTTAACGTTCTTTCACCATCATCACAAATCGCATCAGTAGGTGCTGGATTGACAAGTTGTAGAGATACCGTTTTTGTGGTTTCGTTCGGTGCAAACTCAACACGTTTTGCCAGCTCTTGATAATCGGTTGCTGGCACAGCGGTGACCGCATCGGAGTAAACTTCAATCGAAGCAGCTTGAGACAAGTCACCATCACGTGTCACCGTGATAACTTTCTCAAATTCTGACGATTGGTTTTCATCCAGAGCAATAGTGACGTTACCAATTTTTTCTAAAGGTGGTACTTGCGCCCATCTTGCGTATTCAATATCACTAATTGTTTCGAGTAATACTTTCGCATTGTTCGCGGTTACTGTACCACACGCTTCGCCACCTCTTGTTACGTTGGGGTCCGAATAGAACTCATTCAAATCAAACTGATTGTAATTGAGGTCGGCACTCATGATGGTCGGTTTTCCGCTACAGAGCCATGCGTAGTTGTCATCTTCAAAATGTGATTGTGTGTGCTCGTACTCATGACCTAGACGGTCAACGTGTCCCCATTCGTGCGCTAGCAACGTTGGTAGTGAGCAGGCTTCGTTAAATACGCTGACGGTGTGGTAACTGGTTTGCACACCACACTGACGGTCAGCAAGGTTACTGTTGATTACAAGTGAGACGACTGAAGCACCGTATTTGCGGCGTATCTCATCAAAATCACCAAATGAAAAACTATCCGCAACTTCTGCCACATTATCGCCTTCCAATTTCATAGGAATGGCGGCAACAATGTTACGGCGGTATTCGATGTTGTTGATGTCGTGAGCTTTATTCGCAATGGCGGTTTGCTGCATCAAATATCGATTTAACTGCTCAGGTTTGATGCTTGGATCGTAAATAACAAGAATGTTACTCAGTGGGCCGTCGTAACCATTTTCAACTTGGGCGTTGTAATTTTGGATTTCATAATTCGGCCAATTTTCAGGAAGATTGTTTGCTGAGAATGGTTGCATTCCTGCGAATGTGGGGGCACTTAATAAAGCCGATAACGACACGATTAATATTTTATTCATTGTTTTCCTTAACAATATAGACTGCAACTTTATAAAGTAATCGAAAAATTCAAGCCTAATTAACAAAATATTAACTTTCAATGAAGTGGCAAAATTTTGCGATGCACTTATCACATTGAGTTAAATACAAATAACAAAAAAGGAGCTAATTAGCCCCTTTTTTAAACTATTACAAATTGGAATTAACGTTCCCAGTATGCTTCTTCTAAACAGTCTTCACGCTCTGGTAGGCCATGAGATAGGCGAGGTGCGTGTTGGATCAATACTTCATAACTAACACGGTTAGAGTACTGGCAAATCTGAGAGAAAGACGAATACGACAAGAAATTCGCAGTGTGTTTCGCAGAATTAGGTACATTAACCTTATGGAAACGGTTAGCAGACATATCGTGTAGAAGTGCAGAAAGCGCAGCATCACCCGCACCGTTTGTGTTTTTGATCTCAACAGGGCCACCAAGGTAAGGGGCAATGTGAGAGTAAACACGAATTGGGTTTTCACATGCACTTTTTGCCATTGGGCGGCTGAATTCGTATTTATTGAATTCTGGGATCTTACCCGGCAGAAGCGGCAGTGATGATTCACGCTTTAATGAATCTTCGGTGTAACCCGCCATGTATAAACCCGCAGGACCGGCAGTACACAAAACCATATCAACCCAATCAAGTGCTTTATCGGCAGCCGTCAGTGGATCTGTTTCACCGGTTAGTGCTTCAGCTTCTTCTTCGTTCATCGCAACACAGGTGACGTGCTCTTTTAGAAACTCAATCCACCATTCGCGCTTATCTTCGATAACGTATTTAGTCCCCATCGTCAGTACGACTGGCACATTATACTTTTTCGCGTATTCGATAGCTTTCAGTGCCGCATCTTTCATTGGATCTGTTGGCTTACCACGAACAAGGTAAGTTGATAGCACCAATGCAGAGGCTTTTTTGAATGCAGATTCAGGAATACTCTCTGGACGAAGTTGGTTCATTTGACCTTCGTTAATCGCGAAAGTACGTTCACCATCTTCACTAATAAGCGTGTAACAACGACCGATAGGGCCATTTACAGGCTGCAGGTAATCTAAATCCATACGGCTAGAGGTGTTACATAAATAGCGGTAGGCGTATGAACCGATTTTTAGATCTTGGCTCATTACACCAAGCAGAATTGACTTATCATCAGCTAATACAGAGTAGTTGTGCAATGTATTACCAATGGTATCGCCAGGGTATTCGTGGCTGATAAGCTTACGATCTTTTAATTCTTTATAAAGCAGTTCAGCTTTATCTTCATCAAGAACGACAGATTGTCCCTTAGTAAGAGCATGTCTGGCTAAGAAGTCATCGTCAACGCGAGCTTCAATATCAACTATGGTTTGACCAACACCAATTAGATGTGATTTTGCTAATGGATTGTCTTGTTGAATTTGAACAATTAATGGATCGCGGGCATTGACAGGAAAGTAATGTTTTGACTTGCGTTGACCAGGAAATTTCATGTCTTGATGGCTATGGAATTAAGGGATTTTGATTTATTCTAACATAAAAACGCGACTGGAATCTCATTTCTTTGAAATATCGTGTTTATAGTTGTTCTTTTGCTGTTTTTTTAAACGAGTCAAATAAAGTTAGATAAAAAGAGGCTAATAACTATGCTTTTAAGCTATTTATCAGCGATGTACATCGATTTGTGATAGGCGTGAAATGGTAGCTATATTAGCGATTATGGTAATTTATAAATTAAAAAGTTATAAAAAAAGCCACATTAGCAGCTTTTTTACGAGAAAAGGATAGAATCAGTTAAGTCTTTTTAATTCTTCTTGTGCTGATTTACCACCGACAGGGCGGCTAACCGAAATGGAACGGCCTTTTTTCATCCCTTTTTCATAATCATCGGTGAGTGCTTTCATTGCTTCCTGTAGCTGTTTTTTAAACGTTTCACGATCAAGGTTTTCAAATTGTTTATCAATGTAGTTCGCCATACGTTGATCATGGTCATCGTCTGTCGTTAACTCCGGCAGTTTTTCCAATGCACCTTCAAGCCAACCTGCTAGGAAAGAGTTTACACGTCGTGTGACTTCCTGTGTGCTAGTGCCAGAACCGGCAAAACTATTTCTAAATTGTCCCGTTTGTTGGTTCATTTCACGATATACAACATCAAAAGCAAAAGCGGCGAAAATTGCGCGCTCAGCCATACCGATGAATTCCGCTTTTTTTAAACCTTTATAATTAGTTAGTACACATTCCACGCCAAATCGACGGTTAATACCACGGATTATTTTTAATATCTGTGCGCTTATATCAGTTGGGAGTAAGGTTTGAGATTTTGTTTTGCCCATTTTGATGAATTCAATATCGTCTTTCTCAAGACCATATTTGAGCATGAGGCGATGGGCCATACGAATAGCTTGCGCGGCTTCATTAACGTTAGCCGAGTTACCTAACTCAAGGCATTTTGCTATTTTCTTTAGCGCCTTTCGCTTTTGTTCAGACATTCAACATACTCACGATTTAAAACAGGGCACGTATTTTACCGCTTTAGTTGCTATTACATCAAGCGTAACGGCTATTAATAACGACAATTAATACTAAGAACCTAATCTTTATCATAACAACATACTGTAACGATAATTTCTGTTGATATATTTTTCTTATTATCTGATTACACGAAACGAAAGATTATCGTGTAATCAGATAGTTGATAAGGGTATCAGTGAAGGTATCTATTTTAATGCCGCCCGTTTAGCACGGCGTTTAATATTTCCTGTTTTGGTCATAAAATCGAACAGTGGCGCAAACAAGTTGGCAAATAAAATAGCGAGCATGATACCTTCGGGATAAGCAGGATTTAGCACGCGAATGAATATGGTCATCACACCAATTAAAATGCCGTATGCCCATTTCCCTTTATTGGTAAATGCGGCAGAAACTGGATCGGTTGCCATAAAGAAAGTACCAAAAGCGACACCTCCAATAACAAAGTGCCAATAGAAGGGCATTGAGAACATGTAATTAGTATTTGAACCAATGGTGTTAAGTAGTAAGGAACTCCCTGCGAGGCCGATGAAAACACCTAGTACAATTCGCCACGATGCGATTCGCATAAAGATTAAGATGACGCCTGTTAGCGCGATAAATAGGGTTGAGACTTCCCCCATTGAACCGGGAATATTACCAATGAAAGCATCAAACCATGAGATAGGTTGCCCCGTCATATTATTCGTCAGTGCATTTTGTCCACCTTCATACCACTGACTGAGTGGTGTCGCCCCTGAATAACCATCTGCTGCAACCCAAACAGCGCCTCCAGACATATTTGCAGGGTAGGCGAAGTATAAAAAAGCACGACCAGCGAGTGCTGGATTTAAGAAGTTTCGACCCGTACCACCAAAGATCTCTTTTGCGACAACAATACCAAAGGTAATACCTAGCGCCGCTTGCCAAAGTGGAATAGTCGGAGGAAGAATAAGCGCAAATAAAATTGAGGTGACGAAGAAGCCTTCATTCACTTCATGCCGCCGAATAATGGCAAACAATACTTCCCAGAATCCACCAACAATAAATACAGTCAGGTAAACAGGGAAAAAGTAGCTAGCACCAACTAAGAGATCGCTGATCCAACTTGAATGCTGAACGGCGTCAAGAGAACCCCATATCCAGCTAAGTCGCCATGAGGAATCCAATGCTTGTTGCGCCGCTGTCGCATCAAGTCCATATAATAACGCATGACTAGATTGTTGCCCTATGTTGTACATACCCCAAATCATGGCGGGAAAAACAGCTAACCAAACCATGATCATAATGCGTTTTAAATCAATGCTATCTCTAACATGAGTAATACCTTTGTTGACCTGTCCAGGGGTATAGAAAATAGTTTCAACCGCCTCAAACAAGGGATAAAAGGTTTGGTATTGTCCACCAGGTTTGAACTTTGGTGATAGCTTATCTAAATAACGTTTAAGACTCATAACACACCCTCCTATGATGTATTACGAGCGATCGCTAAAATAGATCGCTTTTTGAGCAAGTAAACGCCTTTCTTTATATCTAACACCTCTATATCTAATGAAAGATAAAATCAGATTAGCCATAAACAGCGACTTTAAGTATAAATAGCCATACAAGGTTGAGATCATGTCAACTTCAACGATTACCACAACAATGAGTACTCCCATATGACGACCGATTATGTGTCGATTGATGTGCCTTTTGAGTTTCGTCATACCTGTTGGTTTTGTGGCGAACCTTATTATGAAAGCCATGCGTTTATGGCAAAGCCTAATTATGATGGCCAATCTGCACCTATCATGGTGCCTTGTTGCCAAGAGTGCTTTGGTTTTACGAAAGAAATTAAAGCAAGTGGCCTTGATATTTTACGCGATAAAGTAAAAGAGAAACTGCATAAGAAGTATCAAAAGCATTTACAGATTGGTGTTAATTGGACTAAGCAAGAGCTTGAAGAGTGTGAATTTGAAGGCAAAGCACTTGAAGGTTTTCGTGAAAGCGCATGGGCAATGTTTGAAATTGCCAAAGAGCGAGTCAATTACCGTGGATGGGCGGTAAGTATTGATGGTATTCCTGTTGAAGGGCTAACAACAGCGTTCCAGTTTGAATTTGATGGCATTGTATATACAAGTTTAAATCATGCCGTGATCCAGCTGGCGACGGCATATGCGATCCCACAACCCTATTTGGAACAGGTCATTGAGTTAGTCGGACGCGATAAAATGGCGTATGCCTTACGTTTTTGTAAAACAAGCTACGGTTATTCAAGTGCTGAAATTGCGGCAAGTTTAGCGAGTTTACGAGCATTGTTAGCGGAAGAAAAAGCCAACAAGCAGATTGAATCTAGCAGTACTTGTTGTAAAAACAAAAAAGTCGCTATTTCGGAGATCAAAGAGCTGATCTTACATCGAACGATGATTTCACCTTATGCCATTCAATGGGCGCTAGAGCATGGTGCAACCACCTTGCAATTATTAGCAGAACAAGAAGAGGCGTTTTTTGAGCATTTTAATAAAGAATCTGAATTAACAGCCTTTACGTATTTTAATGGCTTACAGATTTACCTTGAGCAGCGAGAGATTGATCCTGAGTGGGTCGTTAATTCTGATCCAAATAAGCAGCTATTTGAATCTTAACTGAGTAAATGATTTCCCATCAAAGTGCTGTAATGGTGAGAGGGCATTGTTGCGCTCTTAAACCTATCTGAACAACGGTGTATAGCATGTAAAAAAACTATACACCGTTTATATTTGAGGTAATCTTTAGCACTCGATATAAACACAAGAGTGCAATTAAAATAACCTAATCAACTAGCTTTGTGTTATTTCGTGCATTAAATTGTCGATTTGGAGAACTACTTTTTTACTTGCTTCTTCCATAGCGTTTATTGCCGTTACTACTTCTGACATATTGCCCGATTTCGCTTGGCTCATCGCTTCACGCCCCATTTCATGAACCGCTTTATGAGGCTCTTCCATTAATGCATAGCTTCTTAAATGGCTAAATGCTTTACCTTCACCATGGTAATACCATTGACCTAAACGACACTCCGAGTGGCTATTAATAACTTCATTAAATGCACCACGCTGCAGGAAGCTGTAAATATTATTTTTCCAGATGGCATGATCAAGTTTTACCGTATCTAAAAAAGCACGCGTTGATGCAATATGAATAACACGCTGCATATGTTCAGATTGGCCAACCACTTCATTAACAATGGTACCGATTTGAGCAGAAGAAGCTGATACTTCTTCAGCACAGGACTGGTTTTCATCAATCGATGATTTTATCTCATTCACTTGCGTAAGTACTTGGCTAACAAGAGTGTCAATCTGCTCGCTGGCTTCGCTTGCTTTGCCTGCTAAATTTCTAACTTCATCGGCTACAACCGCAAAACCACGCCCAGCTTCACCCGCACGAGCAGCTTCAATAGCGGCATTGAGCGCTAACAAATTCGTTTGGTCAGAAATTTCTTTAATCGTTGATACAAGGTGAGAAATAGAAGTGGCGGTGGTATCGAGTATTTTTACAGAGTCTGTACTTTGAGTGGCCTGAGAGCTGATGTTAACCGCACGAGTATCAAGGCGTGAAAGTGCCTGATGGGTTTGTGCAAACATTTCGTCTAGTTGTTGTAGCTGATGGTTTTCGTGTTCCATAGATTGAGCACTTTCAACCATCTCATTACGGATCGTTGTAAGCATGTCGCCACCTTTTAAACTGCACGACAATAACTCATCACTTTTATGGTTATCCTGCTTAGCCGATTGAACTAATTGTTGAGTTTGTTGAAGTTTTTCTTCTAAGGCGGTGATATCAGCTTGATACTTTTCTTTAAGGTCTGCTAACTCTTGCTTTAGCGCTTTATTTTCTGTTTCTATTCGTTTTCGTCCAAACATTGTTATCAAACCTTTATTTATACAGCCGTGAAATACAATCGATCTTCCATAGTGAAAGTAATACTGAGTATTAATAATATTATCTGAGAAATACGGCTCTTATACCGTGACTTATTACAAATATTTAAAGATTGTGAATAAAAAACGAAATGATAAGTTGTTAACCCGTTAATAATCAAATAAGTGGTTGTAAAGGCTTTATAAGTAGAACAAGTGAAACATCTTCATAAACCATTTAGCGAAGACTGGCTAATAAAATCCCTATATTATTATGTGTTAGTGAGTTTTATTTAAAATTAAGAAATTCAATACTCTGAACTTTCAAGACGAAAGGGAGTGGCGTTTTATCAGCAATTAAAAAGCCAATTTGTTTGATATCTTGTGCGACAAGTTCGGGCGCGCCACTCAGTAACCTTCCTCTAAACACAGCTTTAAAGTCATTAAAGTTAAAAGTTTTGCTTTGTTGTTGCCCTTTAATCGTTTCGAATTCATGTTTGTAGTTAATAGGGTAACCATCTTTCCTCGTCGTAAACCGTAATTGATATGTTCTACCATCACCAATATAAGTCAGATTCACAGCGTTAATGTTATTAGTTAATGGTTCTACTGTTCTATTTACCGAGCTAAATCCGCCATTGTTAGCTAATGATAGCTCACCAGTAAATTGACTTACGCTGCCATCATAGGTGAATTGCCCAGTAGAAATACCACCCATCACGTTGTCGTTTACGGCAGACCAACGTTCGTATTCTTTCGGACTGGTAAAATCCATCATTTTTAATTCTGAACTCCATGCTTTACAAGAAATAATCGTGGCGATAGTGATGATAATAGATAATAAATTCATACTAACACCTATTTGACCGTTTGCGTGTTATTGGCAATCAGTGATAAACAACGCTTAGTGAAGTCTACATAGTTTGCATGTTTCTCGTATTCAACTTTTAGCGAACCATGAAACATCAATGTGACCGTTACATCTCGATAATTTAGCCAGCAGGTGTAACCGTCATAGTCATGCCATGCGTATATATCTTCCAACAAGTATTTGCTATCTAGGGGGGTACCGATTGAGCGAATATGATCAAATACTCTAAGAAATTCTTTAATAGTAAGTTGACTTTCCATTTATCACTCCAACAATGTAGATATTAACTGAGTGTAGTTATCTTATTAAAAGAGTTACGATTTAATCATATGCATTGATCACCTAATGCATCATTACCATTTTAATAACATATGAGTGAGGGTGTTATTGTGATAGGTTCTCATTTATCACTGTTTCTAACGCAACGGCAGAGGCCATATGATTTACACAACAACGGAAACAATATCTGGACGTGAAATAGAGTCCTTGCTGGGCGTGGTCACTGGAAGTGTTGTTCAGTCAAAACATGTCGGCAGAGATATTATGGCAAGCTTAAAGAGCATTGTGGGTGGCGAATTGAAAGGGTATACAGAAATGCTAATGGAAGCACGCGCGCTTGCGACAGAGCGTCTAATTGCAGAAGCTGATAAACTTGGTGCTGATGCTATTGTTGGCGTGAGATATACCACTAGCTCTGTCACTGATGCCGCATCTGAAATTATGGCTTTTGGTACAGCCGTTAAATTAAAATAGTGTTATCTGTTGTGATGCAGTAATTCATTTGAATCTTACGGTAAGAATGTATAGTTTCTGTATGCGATACATTAAAAAGCCCGTCACAAGTACGGGCTTTTCATGCATCGCTAAAATCGATTACTGGTTGTGGCGTGACCAAACCATGGTGTTGCCATCCTTATCAAATGCTAACACGTCATAGGCGTCTTTTTGATCGCCATATTCCATACCAGGTGAACCCATTGGCATACCACCTACAGCAAGGCCAATCATACGCTCAGGCTTACTTTCTAAGAAACGCTTAATTTCAGTTGCTGGAATATGTCCTTCAAAAGTGTAACCTTCAATTTGTGCAGTGTGGCATGACGCATATTCAGGACGTAAACCTAATTTAATTTTAATAGGCGTTAAGTTTTCTTCGTACACCATATCTAATTTAAAGCCATTGTCTTCCATGTGCTTAACCCATTCTTTACAACAACCACAGTAAGGTGACTGGTAGTTAGTGCCAGTAATAGGTGTACTTGCTTGAGCCAATGAGGTAACAAATAAGCATGTAGCAGCAAAGATATGTGAAATTTTCATCTGTAAGTCCTTCAAGTTGCGCGAATATTGTCGCGCTAAATAACAAAATAAAGTGGTGGCAAATGCCGATTAGTTATTTCGTTAAACGAGAGGAGGCCTTAGTTGTGCTTCACTAAAATAAATAGGTGCGTGTGTTTGACTTGCATATAATTGCACGTCATTAACAACTGCAGAAAACGCAAACAAAGT
Organism: Photobacterium sp. GB-210; assembly: GCF_003026075.1. Classification (NCBI taxonomy): domain Bacteria; kingdom Pseudomonadati; phylum Pseudomonadota; class Gammaproteobacteria; order Vibrionales; family Vibrionaceae; genus Photobacterium; species Photobacterium sp. GB-210. The sequence goes on from NZ_PYNU01000020.1 coordinate 24,587, forward strand.
TAACAGTGCTGCTTGTGTTTGTTTGCTCTTGCAATCATCGTCATTACAGCATGATGATTTTTCTTTAACAGTATCGTTGTGAGCCAGTGATATATCATCGATATCGCTCATTCCACAAGAGGAAAGCGTCGTGATGTTCGTTGACAACATAGGCATATCTTCATCGCAGCATTGATCTGGATGGACTGCTTCTTTTAATGGTGTTGTCATTTGAAGGCAGTGTGTTTGAGGTATTTGATCAAAGCTAATGGTGCGTGCAATCACAGCGTTAGTAAAAACACTGAAAATGATAAAGAGTGTGAGGATTGAATGACGACACAACGTGATCATATAAAAGCAGCATTCCTTACATAACATTAGCTTATAAATATTAATTATTAACAAGTATATATGAACATCATGTAAGTACAATAACGAGGTTGTAACGAGCTGTGTTATCGAAGCAGAGCTTAACGCGGTTTTGACATTAATACCTAGTAATTAGGCGTAAACTATTCTAACTAGAGGAAATGACTCTATTTTAAAATAAAAATGCGCTGTTAGGGCTAATTATGTTGTATACAGAAAAAGATCGTCAAATTTTGCATGACACATGGATGAGTTACAAAGCAAAAATGCGTATAACTCAGATTGAAATGGCTAAAAAGCTAGGCTTAACCCAGTTGGAGTTTTCAGATATTTTACGGGGATCTAAACCGATTGAGCAACAGTTCGTCAATGAGTTTTGTCGTCTATTAAATGTTGACCCTATCTTGATTTTACCGTCACTGCGAGAGCAAATGGCTTCAGGACAAAGCGCTAATTCATCTATTAAAAATACGTTTATTTTTGATGGTGAAATTACTAACGTAACGTATTCGGGCAATCAATTGATTGTTGAATACGAACACAAAGCGACACCTGTACAGTAAATTAATATTGTGTGGATGTAAAAGAGGGCTCTTGCGAGCCCTTTTTATTATTTCTCAGAATCTACTCGCCATTCGGGTATAAATAAATATAACACTGCTGCAGATAAGATGGAGCCCATTACGTCTGATGGGAAATGCATACCTAGCCATAAACGGCTAATACCCACACCCACGGCCCATATTACAAGTCCACCAGCTAATAAATAGTGGCGAGTACGTAGTAAAAAGCCTCCCCAAAACAGAACGCAAATTGCAGCAAAGATTGTGTGTCCTGATGGAAATGAATAGTTTGTTTCAGCTTCCCAACTACGAATGCGCCATTTACTAATATAGGTAGATGCTTTTTTAACAACGTTTTTTCTTTCGCTTTTATTCAGCTGATAAAAGTTTTCAGGTGATGTGACTAAGTTTAAACGCTGTAGTTCATAGGTATAAGGACGAGGGATCGCGGTTTCATGCTTTAAGATTGTTTTCGCGCCAAAACTTAGTACCAACAAAATAGCAAATTGAATCCACAACTTAATGATTTGTTTTTTAGGTAAACGGAAAAATACCGGTAATAAACACAGCAATACGGTTGTGATAAGGAAGAAGGGTTTACCTGCCGTATCCGTTAATAAAGAAAATGATAAGCCAGCCGCATTATTAATGGGATCGCTTAACAGAGGTACTGGGAATATAGAGATAGCAATGAAAAGTGCTAATGCAAAAAAAGCTAATGCTAGATAGTTAACAAGTTTTTGAGAGATAAAAGACATCATGGTTAAAGTCAATCAGTAATAGGGTATGAGTAGGTTGACATCAAATTCTAAAGAAAGTGCCATAGAAATGATATTTTATTTTCACAAAGACGGCCAAATTTTGCGTCAAAGAGAATGTGTAATGCTATATAGCCATGATTATTTGCTGTTGGTTCTTTCCATGTTAAACGTGAAAAATTGGAGAATTTATAAAACTGTGATGTCTATCACTCATAATTGTGCTTTTAGAAGCAAACATTAAGAATCCTTAATCTTTTGCTTAATTCCAATTAAGAATCAATGCGTATCATTAAGTTATTAAAACAATTTACTTTAATTTTAACTTTTAACTTTTAACTTTTAACTTTTAACGTGGAGAAGAGGATGAGCATTCTCGGACATTTCCAAAAGCTAGGAAACGCAATTATGTTTCCTATTGCAGTTTTACCGATTGCTGGTATTTTGCTGCGTATTGGACAACCTGATCTATTAAATATTCCTTTTATTGCAGCGGGTGGTCAGGCTGTATTTACCAATCTTGCATTACTTTTCGCAATGGGTGTGGGGGCCGGATTTTCGAAAGATAATTCAGCAGCAGCAGCGATTGCATCTGCCGTAGGTTATTTCATCCTGATGGCGGCACTTAAAACGTTAAACCCAGATGTTGATCCAGGTGTTGCTGGCGGTATCATTATTGGTGTTTGCGCCGGTCTTCTATATAACCGCTTCCATGCAATCAAATTACCTGAGTTCTTAGGCTTCTTTGGCGGAAAGCGTTTTGTGCCTATAGTAACGGGTTTAGTTGCTTTAGTACTTGCTTACGCATTCAGCATTATTTGGCCTCCAATTCAAGATGGTATTAACCATCTTGGTCAATGGATCCTAACAAGTGGCGTACCTGGTGAGTTCGTTTACGGTGTTGCTAACCGTCTATTAATTCCACTTGGTTTACACCATATCTTAAACAGCATGGTTTGGTTTGTATTCGGTAGCTACACAGCTGCGGATGGCCATGTAGTAACAGGTGAAATCTCTCGCTTCTTTGCTGGTGACCCAACAGCAGGACGCATCCTAAGTGGTTTCTTCCCAGTTGTTATGTTTGGTTTGCCAAGTGCTGCGCTTGCATTCTATGTAACAGCGAAGAAAGAAAACAAGAAAGTGGTTGGTGGTATGTTGTTAAGTGTTGCGCTAACTGCATTCTTAACTGGTATCACAGAGCCAATCGAATTCATGTTCATGTTCCTAGCTCCAGCATTATACCTAGTACACGCTATTTTAATGGGTGTGAGTATTGTTGTGGCGTCTTACCTGAATATCCACATGGCATTTAGCTTCTCTTCAGGCTTAATTGATTACATCTTGAACTACAACGCACCTGCTGCGCACAACTCATGGGAAATTATCCCAATGGGTCTTGTGGTAGGCGCAATCTACTTCGTAATCTTCGTTACTGTAATTAAGATGTTTAATCTTAAAACACCAGGTCGTGAAGATACGCCGGCTGAAAACTCTAACCCAGAAGACGATGCTGCAAGCAAAGCAGATTTAGCAAAAGCTTACCTAGCAGCATTAGGTGGTAAAGATAACTTAACTGATATTTCAGCTTGTATCACACGCTTACGCTTAGGTATTGTTGATCGTTCAGTTATCGATGACACAAAACTTAAACAACTTGGTGCTAAAGGTGTAGTAAATGTAGGTTCTAATAACCTTCAAGTCATCCTTGGCCCTCAAGCTGAAATTATTGCTAACCAGATGAAGTCACTTTAAGACGTTAGCATTAAGAAATTCGTGATTTCATAATTCCCCCTATGATCACGTTAAGCGGCCTACCTTTTGGTAGGCCGTTTTTTTGTCTTTAAAAAGTAAAGCCATGATCCTGTTACCTGAAAATTATATCTCTTATGTATATAATGCGAAAATAAGCGGTGAGAAGAAATGATTAGGTATTAAATGAAAGTTCTCGTTATTGAAGATGATGTCACTACGCGTGAATTTATTGCGCAAGGATTGCGAGAGCATGGCTTTGTGGTTGATGAAGCAGAGGATGGTCATCAAGGATTAATGATGGCAACAAGTTGTGAGTATCAACTGATTATTTTAGATCGAATGTTACCGATACTTGATGGTTTAAAAGTACTTGCAGCATTACGAGCAACAGAAAATGAAACCCCCATCTTAATCTTAAGTGCCATGGATAGTGTAGAAGACCGTGTAGCTGGTTTAACGGCAGGCAGTGATGATTACTTAACGAAACCTTTTGCTTTAGCTGAGCTCATTGCTCGTGCCAATATATTAGTGAAGCGCCATCAGTCTAGTGTGAATATTTCATCTGAATATAGCTATGACGATTTACGACTTGATATTAAATCTCATCGGGTATGGCGCGGATCTCGCGTATTAAATTTGCAGCAAAAAGAGTTCTTACTTCTGCAATATTTAATGGAGCATGCTGAAAGTGTGGTTTCGCGTATGAGCTTATTTGAGTCGGTATGGAGCTACCACTTCGATCCTAAAACTAATGTTATCGATGTACATATCGCAAACTTACGAAAAAAATTAGAAGAAGGTGGTGAGCCCAGTTTGATCCATACCGTACGAGGTGCAGGTTATGTCTTACGCAGGCTCTGATCGGTTATCGCGTTCGAGTATTCTTAAAGTTCTACTCTATTTTATTTGTTGTGTTGCTATTATATTTATACTGTTTATTAACCAAGTTTATGTTAATTCAGAAACTATTTACAATAAACAGTTAACAAAAGAGTTAAATATTGAAATGACATTGTTTGAGCGTATGGTTCAAAAAGGTCATATTAATGCGATTCCTGATCTTGTTAAAGAGCATCAGCAAATCCAAAATGAGCTTGAATATAGGATTATCAACAGACCAGAGATGAATACTACGCTATCGTATCCAGCAGTATTATCAGATACCGAGCTTAGTGTTAATCACCTTCAAAAGACATTAAATTTACCTAATAATAAAATGCTTATTATTAGTGTTAATCCTGAAATAATGCGCTCATACCGAGAAAACATGACACCAATGTTAGTTTCAGGCATTGTGGTTCCCGTGATTTTGATGCTTGCGGGCGCTCTATTATTTGCAATTTCTATTTTAAGGAAATTAGAGCGTGTTAACCATGGTATGAACCGAGTTAGCCTTGGCGAAAAAGGGGTGAAACTCCCAGTCAGTAAAAATGATGATGAATTTGATGTACTGACTATCCACCTTAATTTTCTTATTGAACAAGTCGAGAAAAAAGAAGAGTCATTAAAGGAACTCTCGGTTGGTATGGCGCACGATTTGCGTACACCAATTGCAAGAATGAAACTTCGGCTTGAAAGCTTACTCGAAAAAGATACGACACCGTTTACCAAAGACTTAGAAGCTTGCCATGATGATTTGGAAGTACTCCTTAGCATGTTCAATGGGATGTTGGAAATTTCTCATATCAACACGGGGAAACATAAAATTGATAAGCAATGGGTAAGTCTATCTCAAGTTTGCCAAGATGTTGTTGATTTTCTATTGCCTATTTCGGATGAAAAGAAACAAGTTTTATCATTTCGTGAGGACGAGCCATACCATGTAAAAGGTGAACCTAGTTTACTCTTTCGTGCCATTTATAATGTGGTTGAAAACGCGATTAAATATACACCTGATGAAGGAAGTATTGATGTTGTCGTCGATCATTTTGGTGTGGTAGTGATTGATAATGGAATTGGCGTATCGGATGAAGATAAAGGACGCATTAAAGAGCCGATGTACCGTGCTGATAAAAGCAGGACGCATCAAGGTTTTGGTTTAGGATTATCGCTTGTTGAAGCAGTGATGAAACGTCATGGTGGCGATTTGGTGTTTAGTGATAATAATCCTGGTTTACGAGCACGATTATATTTTCCTTTAAAACATGATCATAGAATAAATGATCATTAAGAAAAAGCCCGCTAATGGCGGGCTTTTTGAAATACAAAATATGATTTCTTCTGTTTAAACTTTTTCTGTTTGAAGATTATTGTAGTGTTCTTTTTTTGCGTTGAAACGAGAAACCAAATCATCGATACCATCTTGGCAATAAGGCTTTAAGCCACTCATCAGCATACGCTTACGCCCAGTACCCACAATCTCTCCATTTTCTTTAAAACAGAAATTCAGCGTTACGCTGCCACGTTTGCCATCAACATCAATATTTGAACTTGTTAGCTCTACATGGGGTGCTGTTAAATCTAGTCGGCAGAACTCAAGTTCCATGCTTTCGTAAATAACTAATGGTCGAGCAGGGTTGATCATCATGTCTTTAGATTTCATCAAAGGCACCATGATATGAGGAAAATTCATTCCTGAAAATTGAACGTAACTTTTAGTTATTTGAGCAATTAAATCTTGGTTATGGGTAATTTCACCAGAACGTGCAAGATGAAGAAATTCCTTACCTTTGCTATCGATTAATGATAAATCGGTATCGGATTCGGCTAAAATACTCAGTTCTGTACTCTCATTTATCATACCTGCAAACGTCACACGCATTTTTTGGCTGATACCAACATTGGCAAGTAAGACAGAAAAAAGTAGATCACCAGGAACACAAAAGCGCTTATTATCTGGATCGTGAATAGGGTTGAAGTCACCCGCAATTCGTTTTGCAAAATCACTTGCTTGTTCACGAGTAAAAGAAAACTGACCACTTTTATCTGAATAGTATGTATCTAAAAACATGTTACGTATGAATACCTAAAATAGAGACTGCGCCTATTCTACAACATAAAATGTTGTGTAATGGTCTAGCCAGATGAAAAACGAGTTGTTCTTAACTTATGTGTAAATGCAAGTGCTTCTATTCACCATTGATATTCAATGATTGTGAATAGTATACAATGCCATATTTGTTCTAGTTTAATTATATAGAAATGTTTACAGTATTTTATGAAAATTTCAATAAAATATATAATCTTGATTGCATAATATGCTTAACCGCTATTTTTTTAATGTTTTACCCAGTAAATCTATGATTGTCGTGTATATCGATAAATTATTCGGTATTATCATTTATCTAGAGAATAAAGAAACCTTTTGTTACAACTTAACATATAACGAAAGGTTTGTGTCGACTTCTAACGTGTAGAAGATGGGAAATAAAAAGGTAGCATGGAAGCTACATATAAAAATAAAAAAGCCAAGATACTTTAAGTAGCTTGGCTTTTTTATCATGGAGAGCTGAAACGTTACATGCGTATATCTAATGGAATGATGGTAACCTTATCACCGATTTCTGCATTTACTTGCTCTGGTGCTATTTCAATTAAGCAATTTGCTTCGCTCATCGAACGAAGTATGCCAGAACCTTGCGAGCCTGTACTTTTCACCACTAAACGGCCATTAGCATCAAAACTCGAAATACCGCGAGTATACTCAGTACGTCCTGGACGAGAGCGAAGTTTTTCAATCGCGATAGCTTGATGCGTTTTCGGCTGCCAGTTGATGATGCCTTGCTGTTTTCTAATTGCTGGTTCAACAAATTGTAAGAATGCAACTATTACCGCGACAGGATTACCCGGTAGGCCAAAGAATGGCACGTTACCAATGGTTCCAAAAGCAAGCGGACGACCTGGACGCATATTAATACGCCAAAAGTTAATTCGACCTAACTTCTCTAACACGCTTTTTATATAGTCCGCATCGCCGACAGATACACCACCAGAAGATAAGATCAAATCAGCTTTCGTGCTCGCTTGTATTAACGTTTTTTCAAGCGATGCTTCGTTATCATCAATAATACCGAGATCAACGACCTCACAGCCTAAGTGAGTGAGTAGGGCATACAATGTATAGCGGTTTGAGTCATAGATGCAGTTTTGTTTCTGTGCGTCACCCGGTTGCTGAACTTCATCACCGGTAGAAAAAATTGCAACCCGGATAGGTTTGTTGATTATGATTTTATCAATACCCAGTGACGCTACCACACCAAGCTCTGGCGCTGTGATGGTTGTTCCTGCAGCAACGGCAATTTGACCTAATGCGAGATCTTCACCTGCTTGACGTACGTTTTGACCAGCTTTAATGTTACCCATTGCTTTATCAAACGTGACCGTGTCACCTTGTTGGGTTGCTTGTTCACGCATAATGACGGTATCCGCACCTTGCGGAATAGGTGCGCCTGTCATGATACGAACAGCTTCACCATGATGTAGTGGCTCATCGTAACTATGACCAGCAAGTACTTGACCAACAACCTGATAGCTGTCACGCCCTATATCATCACCAGCAATGGCATAACCATCCATTGCAGAATTAGTATGTTGGGGGACATTGACTGGCGATAAAATATCTTGTGCGACAATTTGCCCTAGTGCTTGATGTAGACTAACAGATTCGCTGATATGTAATGGCTTAATCTGCTCAAGAATTTTTTCTCGACCTTGAGCAACCGATAACATGCCTGCTGGATTGATATCGCTACAGCTTAATGTTTGCGCTTCAGTGAACGCACTGTTTTTCACGTAACCAATAACAAAGTCAGTAATTTGATCAAGATTATTGATATCCATTTGTGGCAATGTACTTTCAGCAGAGATGTTCGCAGCGATAGCAATAATGTTGTTATCTTCTGGGTGTAGCCAAGGTTTACCGACTTCTTTGCGGTGTAATTCAATTTTAGGAAAATCGAGCTTTTTAAAACCTTCCACCAAAATGAGATCGAGTTCGGTTTGATCTAATTGGTTGAGTAAATAGGGAAGTTGGGCTTCTTCTTCCGGTGTTTCTGTCACCAGTGCACGACGGTAACGAGAAGATATTAGCATTTGGCTTGCGCCAGCTTTACGAAGGCGATAGCTGTCTTTACCTTCTTGGTCGATATCAAAATTATGGTGAGCGTGTTTTACCACGGCTACACGAAGTCCTCGCTCTACAAGTTTAGGCAACATTGCTTCAAGTAAAGTGGTTTTACCTGTACCACTAAATGCAGCGAAACCAAGTAGCGGTAAAGAAGCGTTAATTTGACTCATGTAGCACTCCAAATTGAGAGAGTTCTTCAGGGGTATTAAGGTTTACAAAAGCATCTGCTTGATCACTAAAATCAACCGTGATCATATTACATTGGCGGTAAAGCAGAATGATTTTTCTATCACCATTAGCGAGAAAGGCTTCAAGCTTAGGTAAAATGCGACGGTGAACAAGCGTAACTACTGGTTGAATATGCTCACCATTATGAGCAACAGCAATATCGGTTTCTTCCGTACAAGCGTTTGCCATTCTTGCGACTAAATCATGCGGAAGCTGTGGGCAATCACAAGGCACAAAACCGATCCAGTCGTTATCGATATGAGAAAGTGCGGCATGCATCCCCCCCAAAGGGCCGGGGTAGTCTTTAATGGTATCACCAAAGACTTCACCAAATTCAGCGTAACGTTCATGGTTGCGGTTTGCATTGATGGTGATATGTGATGTTTGTGGGCTCAGCGTATCGATAACATGTTGAATTAATGGCTTATCAGCCAATTTAATTAAACCTTTATCATTGCCTCCCATACGGCTGGCTTGTCCGCCAGCCAAAATAACCCACTGAGTTTGCTCAGGCGTAGGCATAGTTATCCTTATCTTTTTTAACAAGCTGCAAATCTGCACGCTCAATTAATTTTGTGTCGTTGATTGTCCACTGGCGACGACATAAGTCGGTGAGTTCATTATGCTGGTGGCTAGTGATGACAAGGCTAGAGCCTCGTTCTAATAAATCTTTTGCCAATATAACTTGGCGGCTGATGGATTCTTTATCCATACTTGCACTTGATTCGTCCATCAGTAATACACTTGGCTTTAATACCCATGCTCGTGCCATTGCTACACGTTGGCGCTCACCGCCAGACAACACAGAGACATGTTCATCGGCAAGGGTTTCTAACCCAACCATTCTTAAGGCATTGATGGCTTCATTGCGACGTTGTTGACGATCTCTAATAATATATTTTAAGCCATAGCAAACATTATCAAACACTGTGGCATCAAACATATAAGGAGTTTGATGCATGTAGATTATGCCATTGTGATAGCATCCACCAAATAGTCTATTCAACCAATGGTGCTGAGTATTGATTTTTCCAGTGGTCGGCTTTTGTAATCCCGCAAGTACTTTTAATAGCGTTGTTTTTCCCACACCGTTATCACCAGTAAGATAAATCGCATCTTGCGGCTCTAACTTTAACTGAGGAATATGGAAAAGTAGACGATGTTTAAAGCGAACAGAAAGATCTGTTGCCTCAATTGAAATATGCATCATATCAATACCCTCAGCTTAGTTCGTACGCAAGTGGGCTTTGCCACGAGAGAACGATAAAATAAAGTTTAGTCCGAGAGCGAGAAGTAATAAGACCATTCCCAAGGCGACACCTTGTGCAAAAGCACCTTTAGAGCTTTCCAATGCAATGGCTGTCGGAATATTTCTGGTTGAATTTAAGATGTTACCACCCACCATCATTGAGCAACCCACCTCAGTGATGATGCGACTAAAAGACGCAACAATGGCAGCTAATAGTGGAAAACGGCTTTCCCACATAAGGCTCATTAGCGCGCGAGGGTAGCTTGCACCTAATGAAATAGCGGTTTCCCATGCGCGACGGTCACTATTTTGGAAGGCGGCATGCATCATAGATATCAAGATTGGAAAACAAATTAATATTTGCCCAAGAATCATCGCTCGCTGTGTAAACAGCATTTGCCAGTCACCTAAAGGCCCTGAACGCGATAGCAACATATACAACAATAAGCCAATAACAACAGTAGGAACGGATTGCAGTGTATTAACAAAAGAAAGGATTAGCCATCGACCTGGAAATTTGCCATAAGCAAGGGCGAAAGCAACCAATAAAGAGGGAATTAATACAATAGCAATGGCTAACAGAGAAACTGAAAAAGAAACACCAACAATGCCCCATAGCGAACTATCTCCACTGAACAAAAGTTGGATTGCTTGTTGCGTTGTTTGCCAAATATTCATTGTTATTTTATTTCTAATATTTAATTGGTTACGCCGAACATGGCCTTATTTCATTATAACAGAAGTGTTAATTAGATAAGAGCAAGTGTTCGGCGCAAAATGCTATAAAATCAAATAAAGTTGATTGTTTATTGCGTAATCGCATCTGCAACAAATAGTTGTTCACCATGACGTTGGTAATCGTTAATCATTTTTTGTGCTTTAGCGTTAACTAACCAATCGCTGAATGTTTTTGCACCTTGGTAGTTAATGTCAGGGTAACGGCTAGGGTTCACTAAGATCACTTGGTATGGGTTAAATAGACGTTTGTCACCCTGAACCATGATTTCTAGGTGCAGTTTATTTTGGTAAGCAAGCCATGTACCACGGTCAGTTAAAGTATACGCTTGTAATTCAGACGCCATGTTTAATGTAGGCCCCATACCTTGACCAACCGCTTTGTAACCACCGAAGTTTGGTTCCATTTTTGTCTGTGCCCAAAGGTTAAGTTCTTTTTTATTGGTACCAGAATCATCACCACGAGAAACAAACACAGCCTCTGTTTCGGCAATGTTAACCAGCGCATTAGCAACGTCTTTATCACCTTTGATCTTTGCAGGATCTGCCTTTGGACCAACAAGTACGAAGTCGTTGTGCATTAGCTTGCGAGGAAGGATACCGAAACCACCATCAACAAATTTGGCCTCTGCTTTAGGGGCGTGAGTCATGACTAAATCAACATCACCATTTTCGCCCATGCGCAATGCTTTGCCTGTACCCGCAGCTAGAACTTCAACAGTGTAGCCCGTGTCTTTTTTAAACGCTGGTAAAAGGTAGTCAAGAAGCCCTGAGTGGTAAGTACTGGTTGTCGTTGCTAAACGAATTGTTTTGTTTTCCTTGTTATCGGTTGCAGCATGGCTAAGGCTTGCTGCGGCTAAGCTTAAAACAACTAAACTCGTTTTAAAAAAATTCATAAGGTTCCTTGATTTACAGATTCAACGTCAAATAAAAAGAGACAATTTGAGACCTTTCGTCCCAATAAATAGCTTATGCGCCTATAAGCAAATAAAATGCCAGAAGCGATAGGATTTAAAATATGTGAATATTTATTTCATAATACTTTGATTATAAACTGCTATTTTTTGTTTTTTGCGCTGCGTCATTATTCTGCTTCAAATCTATTTTGACTTTTATCTTCATGGTGAGACAAAATGTCGCATCTTTTTTATGGGTAATAATGTCCCTTTATGTCTGATCTTGAATTAAATACACCTTGGACTGCTGTTTCTGTATTGGTTGTCGATGATGAGCCGGGAATGCGTGCCATCTTAAAAAAAGCATTAAGTAAAAAGTTTGCTCAGGTTGATACTGCAGGCAGTATTGAAGAAGCGGAAGAAATAAGAAAACGCTGCCACTTTGATTTATTAATAGTAGATATAAATCTACCAGGGCGTTCAGGCATTGAATGGCATGAAGCGTTTGATCCAAATACACGCCGTAGCGATGTTATCTTTATGACAGGCTATGCAGATTTAGACATGGCGATTCAAGCACTACGCGCGGGGGCGTCAGATTTCATCTTAAAGCCGTTCAATTTAGAACAAATGATGCAGTCAGTAAGCCGTTGTATTGAACGTCGATTAGTCGAACGTCAAAACTTTGCACTCCAACGCGATGTAGAGCGCAGTTATCCCGTTGATATTATCGGGGATGCAGCAAGCACGCAAAAAATGAAAAAACTGATCACTCAATTAGCACCATCAATTGCCGCGGTATTGGTTGAAGGGGAATCTGGAACCGGTAAAGAGCTGGTGGCGCGTGCCCTTCATCAGTTAAGTAAACGTACCGGACCATTTGTACCTCTTAACTGTGGTGCGATTGCACCTGATTTATTGGAAAGTGAACTGTTTGGTCATGTTTCTGGTGCATTCACAGGTGCTAAAAAAGGGCGTGATGGTCTATTTCGGGTAGCAAATAACGGCACACTGTTTTTAGATGAAATTGGTGAAATGCCGTTATCCATGCAATCTTCGTTATTACGCGCGCTTGAGCAAAAAGCAATACGACCTGTAGGCGCTGAGCGAGAAGTGAATGTTGATGTGCGTATTGTGGCAGCAACGAATAGGAATTTGAAAAAAGAAGTAGAAGAAGGGCGCTTTCGTCAAGATTTGTACTATCGCTTAAATGTGCTCACCATTGAATTGCCCGCATTACGTGAACGTATAGAAGATATTCCAGCGTTAGCTCACCACTTTACACAGCAGCTTTCGAAAGATTTAGGAATGAAGCCAATTAATTGGGCACATGAAGATATTCTAGCAATGCAAGCTTATCAATGGCCGGGTAATATTCGTGAATTACGTAATATGATGGAACGTTGTATTTTATTGGGTAAATCACCTTTTGAATATTGGCAGGAATTAAATGGGGATGTACCTGTAATACCATCGCCCGAGAAAACGTCGATCGTATTGAAGAGTGATGAGAAGCGACCATGTCAGTGTCACGATGGTGAACAAGAGCAATATTGTTACCCAGTAGATTGGACGTTAAAAGATGTCGAAAAAGCACATATTATGCAGGTAGTAGATTCAAACGAGGGTAATAAGTCTGCGGCAGCTCGTCAGCTTGGTGTAGCGCGTAAAACGTTAGAGCGTAAATATAAAGAATGGGCTGAAGAGTCGGCATCATGCGAATAACCAAAGCATTAATGCATCCTAAAGCTTTTATATTGTTATGGCTAAGGCGGTTTCGAACCATGGTTCGTTATCGTCTATTAGTCCTAACGTCTGTACCTATTATCATCACATTAATTGCGTTAATTGCCTTAACTTTTTATTGGACAGTCACTTACACTTGGCAAAATGCGTTAATGAACGTAAGAGCGGATTTAGCTGTTGCTCATCATAGTATGGAATTATTACAAAAAGAGCAGCGTATGAAATTGCAGTCAATGGCTGACTCTTACGATTTCCAATATCGTTTACGTTTTGATGAATCCTCTTTAAGTCACTGGGTACGCACTGAAAACCAGCAATATAATCTGGATTTTATCGTGCTTCATCCTGCATCAGCATTAGGCGAGTTCTCTAAGCAAGAGCGCCGTTTTTTACTCGAAGGAAAAGTGCAAACATTTTTTCAGGTACTAGATCGTAGAGCACTAGCAGCATTGAATAGTGATTTACCTGCTCGTGCGCAAGTGCCACTGCTCAAAGAACATAAGATAGAGCAGAAGGGGTTAGTGAGTCGAAGTTTGATCCCTATTTTTAATGATAAAGGGCATCTTCAATGGATTCTTGATGGCGGTATATTACTCAATAATAGTACGGAACTGGTTGATCGAATTCGTGATTTAGTTTTTGCGTCTGATACGTTACCGACGGGCAGTATTGGCACTGTTACTATTTTTATGAATGATGTTCGTATTAGTACGAATGTACCATTAGATAGTAAAAATCTGGTTGGGCGAGCGGTTGGTACTCGGGTATCAGATGAAGTGAGCCGTGAAGTAATTACGTTTGGAAAAACCTGGGTTGATAGAGCTTATGTCTATGACAGTTGGTATGTTTCTGCTTATGAACCGTTACGCGATATAAACGGTAAAGTGATTGGTATGCTTTATGCGGGCTATTTACAATGGCCACTGATCAGAACCTTTTTAACGAATATTATTGAGCTTGGCATTGGTATTATTTTGGTGCTGATTATCTCTGGTTTTGTCGTTTATCGGGGCTCTCGTGATCTGTTTTTACCGATTGAAAAAATTTATCAGGTAGCCAAATTAGTACAGATGGGATTTGAGCGTCGAGTAGGTAAATTAGATGTTTACCCTGATCACGAACTGCAAATTTTGGGGAATCAGTTTGATACCATGCTGGATCAGCTTGAACAGCGTAATCAAGTGATAAAGCAGGCTGCAGTGGAATTAGAAGAAAAGGTCGAGCAACGTACGCATAGTTTACATCATAAAACTGAAGAACTAGAGCAACATATTAAATTGCTGAATCAAGCAAGATCTAAGCTGGTGGTGAGTGAAAAATTAGCCGCCTTGGGTGAACTGACTGCTGGTATCGCCCATGAAATTAATAATCCATTAGGGGTTATCTTGGGTAATGTGGAATTGATCCAATTTGAGTTAGGGGATAATACGCTTCAAGTTCAAGAAGAGTTAGATGCAATCCATGCACAAATTGACCGTATACGTAATATTACTCGAAGTTTGTTGCAATACAGTCGTCAAGGTGGCGTACAAAATGAAGTGACATGGCATCACCTGAACCAGATTGTTGAAGAGAGTTTAACCTTAGTACGTTCAGGCACAAAAAAACTATCCGTTACTTTTGTTGTTGAACTAAATGCGAAATGCAGCGTGGAAGTTAATCGCCACCAATTATTGCAAGTGCTAGTGAACCTTCAAATGAATGGTATTCATGCCATGGACGATAAGGGGCAATTAATCATTAGAACTGAAGATTGGATTAATGAGCAGGGGCAATCTATTGGTGCAATTGTTCGTATAACTGATCATGGCTGTGGTATTGCGAAAGAAAACTTAGAGCGAATATTTGATCCATTCTTTACTACTCGTCGTTCAGGTACGGGACTTGGTCTCTCTGTTAGCCAAAGTTTAATTGAAGATATTGGTGGAGAGATAACGGTTGAATCTGAAGTGGGTCATGGTACAACATTCTCTGTCTATTTAAGGCAAAAAGCGTCAACAAACAATGCTCCAGATTTATTGATGATGTCTTAGTTTCATTACAACAAAGCCCCTTGGTATTTTTTCATTTAAGTGAGAGAAAATACCAAGGGGCTTTTTGTTATATGTCTATTTAGAAATTACATCAACGACAAACCAATAAGTAGAATGGCTAGAGAGGTAAGAGATATACGAGTTATTAAACTAAGGTGGGTGGGATTAATCATTTCTTGATGCTGCATAGGCACTCCTTTTATTTACTCTAACTTAAGCATAGTTGAAGAGTGTCGTAGGCGTACGTTTTTTGTTAAAAAATAAAAGGCTAGGTAAGGAAAATTCTTATTACGGGCTTAAAAAGCAGTATCCCCACATGCATCGAAGGTTTTTAAAAGCTATGTTCATGATAGTTCTAAAAGCAAAAAGCCAGCAATAGATGCTGGCTTTTACTTATCTCAATTAACCGTAATGATTATTTCGTTAATTCTTTTAGTTTCTGTTGTTGGTAGTATTTTGCATCAGCAGTAATTGGTTTGCTCTTACCTGTTTGTAGCCATTGCTTAATACGGCCAGCATCACCAATCGGTGTTAATTTGCCTTGAGAATCTAACATAACCATCAGGATTCTCTTACCATCAATTGTTGTTACCATACCTAAGCAACGACCAGCTTCATCAAGGTAACCTGTTTTGGTTAGGTTAACCGTCCACTTCTTACCACGCGCTAGGGCATTTGTATTGGTGTAGCCAAGTTTGTAATTAGGTTTACCAAAGTAAGCAGTATGCACAGGTGTTGTACTGTACTTACGAATTTCAGGATATTTGTAAGCAGCGCGTACCATCTTAGCGACATCTGATGCTGTCGAGTGGTTATGAGGGTCAAGGCCTGAGCTATCAACAAAATGCGTATTGGTCATCCCCAAAGATTTAGCTTTTCGGTTCATCGCTTTAATGAATGCCTTGTAGCCGCCAGGGTAGTTTCCTGCAAGTGTTGCTGCTGCTAGGTTTTCAGATGACATTAAAGCAATATGAATTGTCTCACCACGGCTTAGGGTAGAGCCCATACGAATACGTGTATATGTATTGTACATGTGCTCTTTATCAGTAGGAGTAAACGTAAGTTTTTCGTTAAGTGGGAGTTTTGCATCCAGTGTTACCATCGCTGTCATTAACTTAGTTAATGAAGCAATTGGCATTTTTACATTTGAATTTTTTTTGTACAGTGTCTTTCCTGTACTGAGGTCTATCACATAATTACTGACTGATGCCGTTTGTAACTTATTAGGATCCAGCTTACTGGTGTTGATGCTAGCCACGGAAGAGAAGCTTATACTAGCAAGAGTAAAAAACAGAATAAAAGCGTTACGCACAACGGCTCCTTGAAAATGCAAAGGGAAATAATAACAGTATTGTTAATGTCGCTATTGTCGACTTAACCTGTACTGTTAGGCAAGTCATGTTTATGTAAATAGGCCATTTATTCGCACCAAAAATTATCAATGAGTGAATATTTGTAATGAAACATTATTCAATAAAATAAAAAGTGACTGAGTAATACAGGGGATCGTTGTAAACAAGGCAATGGCTATCAGTTTTGAGTGAGCAAATCTTAATTTATGATTGCATACTATTGTTGCTGCTCATTGATTTTTATCATTTTAATGGTTTAATTCCGAGGGCGTATTCCGTGGGCTTTGGTGTTTTGATTGCATTTTTGTGACTATTTAAAAAGTAGATACGAATTAAACATAGGATAATTATGATTAAGTCATTAAGTAGATTGTCTGAAGTGTAAGTTTGAACAATCGTGTGAAGGACTTAAAGAAACACAGATATTTCTAGACTAGATAAAGAGTCGATATAATGTGATCTATTACGAATATAAATATCTATTGACATAAAATTAACAAACGAAAGGTGAGAAATAGTGGTCAATTAGTTAGGGTCTTTCAATTAAATTCTATTCATTGGACTTACTATGCTTGCTCGTTGTTTACTTATCGCTTCTGTATCACTGATGTCGTTATCATCTAACGCATCAATTGACGATTCAGATTTAAATGATATTAAAAACAGTATTGAAAAGTCACAAGATACAATGCATTACGTTCGGACGGTATCGGGCTCGATCCCTGTACCTATGCCTAAACATAATGAAGATAAACCAGCTTATAGTTACTATGAAATCGTCTCTTATGACATTTATAGTAGTCAAGGTGGAAAGCGTATGATCCAAGCGGTAATTACAAACCATTCCGGCGGCGGTATTGCACTTAAACCTAAGCAGGTCAAAGCGTATTTCAGCAATAATACCTATGTTGAACCGACACGAATTGAGCAAAAGGGAAAATTTGCACAAGGTGAAACAAAGTCAGTGACCTTGTATTTTGGTGAAACAGACGCTTCTATTATTGGTTTGCTTACTCGTTCTTATTAATTCTTTTTAACTAATAGTGATGCGGTTTTAAACTGAATGGAAAAAGCCCTGATAATCATCATGCATTATCAGGGCTTTTTATTATCCAGCGACTTTCAGGGTATGTTGTTAGCTATTAGCTGACTTAGTTAGCACTCCATACCTGTTTACCTGTACGTGCAAAGTTATAACCACCGAGTGCTTTACCGTGAGCTTGAACATCTTCCTCTGAAATCGCTTGCAGCAATTGTTGCTGTAGTGTTCTAAAGTAAATGTTCTTTGGGATCACCAATTCAAACGCTTCGGTACATAGTGGAATAAAGCCTAAGCCAAATTCACCCGCCGTACTTTGGCTAGCGCAGCCCACATCAGCCTTACCACGAGCAACAGACGAGGCAAGTTCACGTTCACTGTTACACACATCTGATTGATTAAGCATAGAAAGATTATAAGCGTGACCGTGTAACCATTCATCTAACGCACGCATGCTACCTGCACCTTCTTGACGTAGTGCCCAGCGCCAGCGAGAAGATAGTAATTCAGGCAGTTGGATAGATTTTGAATTTACCGCTTCTGCTAACTCTTTACTGACCACTAAGCCTTGTTCACGTTCAAAGGCATGGACTAATACCCAGTTTTTATGCCCTTGGTATTGTTGTAATAGCGCCGGGTGACGCAGGCTAGCTTCTTCTGCATTTCCCCAGTGAATGGCGCACATATCAACGTGGCCTTTACTTAACATGGCTAAACCTTGTCGTGTACCCGTTGAGGTATAACCAACTAATGCGGTACTGCCTAATTGGTTAGCCATCTTACCTACCACCATTTGTAATAGTGGATCGTCTGAGCCGGCAATTAATAATCGATCGGTTAACACACCGTTATGGCAAGACTCTAATAGCCATTTATCCAACATTGCTTTAGGAAATAACCATTTCCCTGTCACTTTTGTTGCTGGAAGTAAGCCATCGTTAGCAAGGGCATAGACTTTCTTCTCATTAAGATCTAAATATTCTGCGACAAGTTTCGCGTTCATGAATTCAGGAAAGTCAGCCATTAATTTTGCTCTTTATTAGAAGAAGGTTGCTCTGTTTTCTTCGATTGCTGAGAGGTATCAGCACCTTTCACATCAAGAATAAGATTCTGACCGCCATTATAAACTTGGAAGCGATGACCTTTAGCGCGGGCTATCATAGTAATACCGAGCTTCTGCGCTAACTCATAGCCCATTTGTGTTGCACCAGAGCGGGATAGAAGTACGGGAATACCCATCTGTGCGACTTTAATTACCATCTCTGAGGTTAAGCGGCCTGTGGTGTAGAAAATCTTATCTTCGCTCGTTTCGCCTTTTAGCCACATTTCACCGGCTAGGGTATCAACAGCGTTATGGCGACCTACATCTTCGACAAACGATAAGATTTCTGTATTACGGCAAACGGCACAACCATGAACGGCACCTGCAGCCTTGTACGTTTCATTGTGGTGAGTTAGCGCTTCAAGCAGCCCATACAACATAGATTGTTTTATTTGTACTTGCGGTAGTGTCACGTTTTCTAGCTTTTTCATTACGTTACCAAACATAGTGCCTTGACCACAGCCAGAGGTAACGGTTTTTTTCTCTAATTTCTTTTCTAAGCCATGGGTATTTTCACGGGTGATCACCGCCGCTGAATTGGTATCCCAATCAATAATCACAGATTCAATGGCATCAATATCTTCGATAAAGCCTTGGTTCTTTAGATAACCGAGCACAAGTGCAGAAGGTCGTTCACCTAGGGTCATCAGGGTAACGATCTCAATCCAATTCAAATAAACCGTTAGGGGATGCTCACACGCAATTTCTTTGGTTTGAAGATCACCGTACTCATCCATGATTTCCACAGACATTGTCTGCTTAACGGCGGATTTAGTTTTTATAATTTTAGGGAGTTGGCTCATTAGGATATCCAGTGGTTACAAGAAACGTATCGAGATTTCAAATAAGTCCGTCAAAATACACACAATGATACTAAGCTCAATAAGTAGCATTAAATGGCATGTATTAAGGCAAATAAGTTTATCTCTAACGCATTAAAGCAAATATTGTTCCATAAATTCCATTTACGGATTGAAAGCGGCTACTGGTTGCCATTATTGGCGATATTTTGATTTATATTTCGCACTTGGTCTAAATTTTGCTTATTACGGACGAATATTCTCAACATACCGCGATAAGCGAGTGTGTAAAAAGCAAGATGTAAGGAGTCATTGTGCCAGAACAAGTAAAGCTAGAAATAAAGAAAGATGAAAGTATTTGGCCTATTTATTTTCGACTTCAAGCAGAAGAGAAACAAGTTGGGCGTTGGACGACATACGCATGGACGATTGAAGATCTTTGTTTGAATGGTGAACAAGACTCAAACGTAGCACTTGTAGAAATCGGTGCTGGTAATTACATGCTGCCGTTAGAATTATTTCGTGATGAACGTATGGAGTATCGCTTTAACTTAAACGCACAAGATCCGCATTTATTTTTTGTTTGTGCTGAAGAAGATGAACAACTTAAACCTGTATTAATGACGGCAGCTCAAGGGGTTGCAGCGCGTTATATGGATGGAGATTATGTTGTTCTTCACATTCAAATCCCATTGCCTATTCAAGTCTGGATGGAAGCGTATCTTGGACGACACGGTGAATTAGAAGAGTGTAAACGTCGAGGCGGCGGTAAAGGTAAAAAGCAAAAAGGGCGTTCAAGTGGCAACTGATTTTTTTCAACGTTGGTCTCAAAGAAAATTAACCAAAACAGAAGATAAATCTGTAGGTGAGACATTAACTCTCGAAAGTACTGAAACGGCCCCTGAACAAGATGTGGTTGTTACCGAAAATACGGCTATTCATACAGATATTTCTGAATCTATTGAAACGGACAAAACATTAGATAATCAATTAGATAAAACTGATTTAGTCGCTGATGACACCCCTGATATTGCACTGACGCATGATGATGTATCAACCGTGACTTACGATTCTGGCGTTGCATCATTTATGAAAGAGTCGGTTGAGAAATCAGTTAAGAAAGCAGCATTACGTAAGTTATTTCATTCAGAAGAATTTAATTATATCAGTGACATGGATGATTGCACTGAAGACTTTAGCAACATCCCAACGTTAGATCCTGCCATCGCTTCTCAAATGCGTGGTTGGGTAAATCAAGCGGTAGAGAAAGTAACTGATATGGTTGAAGATTTAAGCAGTGAAACGATGTACAACTCTGAGTTAGATAATAAGGCTGAACAGTCTGAATTAGCGCTAACAGCAACAGAGCAAACATCCTTAACTTCTCAAGATACTCTCCAGTCAACAATATCTTCATCTACGGATAATGGTGCTGAGGATGAAACTAACCCTACAACGGTTTCTCCAGAGAAAAATTCAGCACAAGAGATTTAAATTTATAGAGTGAGACAAAAAGGGAACTAAAACCTTATTAAATGTTGGGACATTTTGGCGCGATGGGTCTTTTGCGCTAGGACAAAATGTCTCAATGCTGGTGGGTGTAATTATCCAGCTCCGACTTTAGTTCCTTTTAAGTCATTTTATTCCGTGAAAAGTTGGATCGGTTATTGCTCTATATAGAGTGGAAGAAGCCAAAAACGAAAGTCAGATTTTATTGTAGAAAAACTTTAAGACATAACTTCGTTACTTCTTCAATCGGCACTGACTAGCGGTGACGGGCAAACAGGAATAAGAATGTTAAAAAGTACACTAGAAGCATTTTCTGATACAAACGGTAAAGCGCGTGCTGCTGCCATTAATGGCACAGTAGAGCTAACAAATTTAATTCCACCTACGGTTACCTATGAGAGCCGTGGGGATTTGTTGATCGTGGGTACTCAGGAAAACATCATTGCACTTGCTGAACAGTTTTCAGAACTTAATAGCGTCACCTTGCTGTCAACGGATGCAACAGGCGAAAAATCAAGCTTGTCTAATCTTTACTTTAGCCATGACGTATCAGCAAAAGGTTATCTTGGCGCGTTTGAAGTAACTTGTCAGGTTGCAGGTCAATTGACCAAAGCGAATTTAGCAAAAGTGGCTATCGGTCGTGATTGCTTTGATTTGATCTTAGATATGACAGAAAACGGCATTATGTCGTTAGAAATTCCTGCGCCGGGTTATTACGCGGTAGGTAGTCGTAAAGATAAACTGGCTCAGCTGGTGGAAGATTTACCGGCTATGATGGGGACTTTTGATAAACCTAAATACTTTCGCCTAAATCCTGATCTTTGTGCGCATTCATCGCGTGGTGTTTCAGGTTGTGATCGTTGTTTAGATGCATGTCCTGCTGGTGCGCTAAGCAGTGATGGGGTAGAAATTGCGATTGATCCTTACCTTTGTCAGGGTGTTGGCACGTGTGCTACAGCTTGTCCAACAGAGGCAATCACATACGCATTACCTGATCCTCAAAATACGCAAAACTTTGTTCATCGTGTTCTTACTCGTTATAAGCAAGAGGGCGGTGAGAAACCAACATTACTTTTGTACGGTAATCGTGATGAAAAAGCGGTGACTGATGCATTAGCAACGTTTCCAAGTTCAGTTATTGCGATTGCATTAGAAGAGCTTGCAACTGTTGGTGTTGATACATGGTTTAGTGCATTGGTTTATGGTGCGCATCAAGTTCTTCTTGCGACTAACACAAAATATATTCCTGCCACGATTGATCGTGTTTTATCGAATGAGCTTGCAATGGCTCAACGTTTCTTAACCGAAATGGGTTATGACGCTGATCGTATTTGTCTGTTTGATTTTAGTGATGTTGAAAACTTTGTTTCTTATGACGATGCACTAGTTTCTCCTGTTACAGAGGCTTTAACTGGCTCTAAACGTGAAAAACTATTTACTTCACTTGAAATGCTTTACACCGAAGCGAGTACAAAACCAGAACAATCTTCCGTTGTAGAAAAAGCGCCTTATGGTTCTGTTTCATGTGACACAACGGATTGTACGTTATGTATGAGTTGTGTGGCAGTTTGTCCAACTCGCGCATTACATGCCATTGGTGATCGTCCAGGACTGCTATTTATTGAAGAGGACTGTGTTCAATGTGGTATGTGTGAAAAAGCATGTCCTGAAAAAGTCATTTCATTAGAACCTCGTTTTAATTGGGATTGGCATGCTCGTAAAGAAGCGCGTCTTGTTCATGAAGAGCCTGCGGCTTGTTGTATCAGTTGTGGAAATGCATTTGCGCCAGCATCTATGGTGAAAATGTTAACTGAAAAACTTCAAGGACATTCTCACTTCCAAGGTGATGCTATTCGTCGTTTATCCATGTGTGAAGATTGTCGTGTTCGCGATATTTTCGAACAAATGGAAAAAGATCCAGAAAGTCAGGCTCGAGTTTAAGGAACGAAGATGGAAACAATTGCTATGAGCCCAGCTCAAACGTCATTGAATGAAGACGCAGTACTTCGTATTGAAATTTATAACATGCTTGCACATTTATTTCGTCAAGCGCCTGATCAAAATGTATTGAATTTTTTGGCTGATATAGATGTTGATACGGCTAATAAACCTCAACAATCTACGATGTCTGCTGCTTGGCCTTTACTGAAACTTGCAGCACAAAAGAGCATGCCACTTGCAGTTGAAGAAGAATATCAAGATGTCTTTATTGGTATTGGTCGCGGTGAAGTTGTGCCTTTTGGATCATGGTATTTAACAGGTTCATTAATGGAAATGCCTCTGGCTTATCTTCGACGAGATCTTAAGCAATTAGGATTTGAACGTGATGAGTCAGTGAAAGAACCGGAAGATCATATTGCGGCTTTGCTTGAAGTGATGGCAATGCTAGTTGAAGGCGGCGATGAGCACCTTCAAAAAACGTTCTTTAATCGTCACTTAGCTGAGTGGTGTGAAAAGTTCTGTACCGATGTTAAAGCTGCTAACAGTGCTGTTTTTTATACCGCTGTTGGTGAGCTCGCTTTGCAGTTCTTAACTGTAGAGAAAACACGCTTTTTAGAATCAAAATAATCCCTATACGTTGCTTGCAACGGTTTGATTCAAAGCAATAAAACTAAGGCAAAAACCCATCGTAACTTATTTTAGTGACGATAAAGGAGCAAACTTTATGAGTGAGCAAAAAACCAATGAAAGCCGTCGTCAATTGTTGAAAAACATTGGCTTAACAGTGGCTGCTGGTGCTGTTGCTGCTGGAACGACAACAGCAGTTCAAGCTGTTGAAAAGTCAGAAGAGAAAAAAACAAAAACAACTAAAGGTTATCACGAGACCCAACACATTCGTGATTACTACAACACTTTGTAAGGCGGAGCTCTAAATGAAACTTACTAAACGTTCCGATAAAGTGAGCAAAGCAGAAAACCAACTGGGTATTTCTCGTCGTTCTTTTATTCGTAATACATCTCTAGCTGCGGCTGGTGGCGTTGCAGGTGCAAGCATGTTTGCACCAGGTCTGATGAAAAAAGCAGAAGCTGCATCAGAAGATGTGTACGACGCGCCTAAAGTGGTTAAACGTACTATTTGCTCACACTGTTCAGTGGGTTGTGGTATTTACGCAGAGACGCAAGATGGTGTCTGGACTCACCAGGAACCCGCTTTTGATCACCCTTTTAATGCTGGTGGACACTGTGCGAAAGGCGCAGCACTTCGTGAACATGGTCACGGTGCACGTCGCGTAAAATACCCAATGAAACTTGTTAATGGCAAGTGGAAGAAACTGAGCTGGGAACAGGCGTTAGATGAAGTTAGCCAGCAAGTGCTTAAGATCCGTGAAGAATCAGGCCCAGATTCTGTTTACTTCCTTGGTTCTGCAAAACATAACAACGAACAAGCTTACATGTTCCGCAAAATGGTTTCTATGTGGGGCTCGAACAACGTTGACCACCAAGCGCGTATTTGTCACTCAACAACAGTGGCAGGTGTAGCGAACACTTGGGGTTACGGTGCAATGACTAACTCGTTAAACGACATGCATAACTGTAAGTCGATGTTATTCATTGGTTCAAACCCAGCTGAAGCTCACCCAGTAGCAATGCAGCACATCCTTATCGCGAAAGAAACGAACAGCTGTAAGATTGTGGTTGTCGATCCACGCCGTACACGAACTGCGGCAAAAGCAGATCACTACGTTTCACTTCGTCCAGGTACTGACGTTGCTTTTGTATGGGGGGTGCTATACCACATCTTCAACAATGGCTGGGAAGATAAAGAATTCATCCGTCAACGTGTATACGGTATGGACGAAGTTCGCGCAGAAGTGGCGAAATGGAATCCAAAAGAAGTTGAGCGTGTATCTGGCGTGCCAGAAGATCAAGTTTATCAAACAGCGAAAATGCTGTCTGAAAACCGTCCTGGCTGTGTTGTTTGGTGTATGGGTGGTACTCAGCATACAACAGGTAACAACAACACACGTGCTTACTGTATCCTTGAACTTGCACTTGGCAATATGGGTAAATCAGGCGGCGGTGCAAACATCTTCCGTGGTCACGATAACGTACAGGGCGCAACAGACTTTGGCGTGCTTTCTGACAACCTGCCTGGTTACTACGGCCTATCTGAAGGAGCTTGGAAACACTGGGCACAAGTGTGGGATGTAGACTACTCATGGCTACAAGGTCGTTTCGACCAAAACACTTACAACGGCAAAAAACCAATGAACAGTGCGGGTATTCCTGTCTCTCGTTGGATCGACGGTGTGTTAGAAAACAAAGATAAGATTGAACAGCGCGATAACATCCGCGCCATGTTCTACTGGGGCCATGCTGTAAACTCACAGACTCGTGGTCCTGAAATGAAAACTGCGATGGAAAAACTGGATATGATGGTCATCGTTGACCCATACCCAGGTGTTGCCGCTGTAATGAATGGTCGTACAGACAATGTATACCTATTCCCAGCGACTACACAGTTTGAAACATACGGCTCAGTAACAGCAACTAACCGTTCTATTCAATGGCGTGATCAAGTTATCGAACCGCTATTTGAATCGAAACCTGATCACGAAATCATGTACTTGCTTTCTAAGCGTCTTGGTTTTGCAGATCAATTATTTAAAAACATTAAAGTTGAAAATAACCGCCCACACATTGAAGACATTACACGTGAATTCAACAAAGGTATGTGGACGATTGGTTACACAGGTCAAAGCCCTGAGCGTCTAAAAGAGCACCAACAAAACTGGCATACATTCAACCGTACTTCTCTTGAAGCGATTGGTGGCCCAGTGAACGGTGAAACTTACGGTCTACCTTGGCCTTGTTGGGGTACGCCTGAGATGAAACACCCAGGTACACACATTCTTTATGATACATCTAAGACGGTGGCACAGGGTGGCGGTAACTTCCGTGCACGTTTTGGTGTTGAGCACAATGGTGTAAGCCTATTGGCTGACGATAGCTACTCATTAGGTTGTGAGCTAGAAGATGGTTACCCAGAGTTTACCGCTAAGATGTTAAAGCAACTTGGTTGGTGGGACGATCTAACAGCAGAAGAGAAAGTGGCTGCTGAAGGCAAAAACTGGAAAACTGATCTTTCTGGCGGTATTCAGCGTGTAGCGATTAAACACGGTTGTATTCCATACGGTAACGCCAAAGCACGTACTGTGGTTTGGACATTCCCAGATGCAGTGCCTATTCACCGTGAGCCACTGTACACACCTCGTCGTGATCTTCTTCCTGAGTACCAAACTTGGGATGATAAAGCACACTTGTTCCGTCTACCAACACTGTACAAGTCAATTCAAGACAAAGATGTATCAAAAGAATACCCAATTATTCTCACATCTGGTCGTTTGGTTGAGTACGAAGGTGGTGGTGAAGAAACGCGTTCAAACCCATGGCTTGCAGAGCTACAAAAAGAAATGTTCGTTGAGCTTAACCTAAAAGATGCAAACGATCGTGGCATTAAAGATGGCGAGATGGTTTGGGTTGAAGGTGCAGAAAAAGGCCGTATTAAAGTGAAAGCGATGGTAACCCCACGTGTTCGTGAAGGCTTAGCATTCTTACCATTCCACTTCGGTGGCGAATTCGAAGGTGAAAGCCTACGTAGTCATTATCCAGAAGGATGTGCGCCTTATGTTTCTGGCGAAGCTGCTAACACAGCAACGACATACGGTTACGATCCAGTAACTCAGATGCAAGAAACAAAAGTCACCCTTTGTAATATCTCTAAAGCGTAAGGAGTCATCAAATGGCACGTATGAAATTTCTTTGTGACTCTAAGCGTTGTATTGAATGCAATGGTTGTGTGACAGCTTGTAAAAATGCTAATTCAGAAGCCGTAGGCTGGGGTATTCAACGTCGTCGCGTTGTGACACTAAACGATGGTCTACCAGGTGAAACCTCTATTTCTGTTGCTTGTATGCACTGTAGTGATGCGCCTTGTATGGCGGTTTGTCCGGCAGATTGTTTTAGTCAAACAGAAGACGGTATCGTTCAGCACGATAAAGATCTTTGTATTGGTTGTGGTTACTGTCTATTTGCTTGTCCATTTGGAGCGCCTCAGTTCCCTAAACAGGAAGCGTTCGCAGAGCGTGGCAAAATGGATAAATGTACTTATTGTTCTGGCGGTCCAAATACTGAACCTGGTTCAGAAAAAGAGCGTGTACTTTACGGCGCAAACCGTATTGCAGAAGGTAAGTTACCAATGTGTGCATCTATGTGTTCGACTAAATCACTACTTGCAGGTGATGCTGAGAAGATTTCTGAAATCTTCAGCAAGCGTGTTGTTGCTCGTGGTGCAAAAGATGCAGGTTGGGCAAGTACTGAAGATCTAGCGTACGACGCAGCAAAAGTTCGTAAAGCGTAATTGTCTTTATTTGGGCTCAACATAAGTGTTGAGCCTAAATATTAGATCTCGGATGTAACAAAATATCTGTTCAAATTGAGCAGGCAGGAGCTTTAATGACTAAGCGAATTCAACGCTGGTTAACGGTATTCGTTACCGCATTAATGGTTGCGTTTTCTGTCCAAGTGATGGCAAACGAAGCCACTTCATCAACCAGTAGCGAGCAACTTGGCGAATCTGTGGTAAAAAAAGAAGTCATAGGTTTTGCAGGTGCTGATTATTGGCGAGCGGTCAAGGATGGCGAAAAAGGGTATACCACATCGGGTTGGCCTGAGCATGATGTGTTGATCAGTGTGCCTGGTCAAACATGGTATATCTTAAAAGAAAAGTGGATGTCACCACTTGGCGCGATGGCTATTTTTGGCAGCCTTGTGATGGTAACACTAGCCTACTTTGTGGTAGGCCCTCTTAAATTAAGTAAGCCTAAAACAGGTCGTAAAATTCAGCGTTGGAGCCGGATGGATCGTGCTTTACACTGGAGTTTGGCATTCACATTTTTAACGTTAGGTTTTAGCGGTTTAGCTCTTGTTTACGGTAAACATTTTATTAAACCTATCGTCCCAACAGAAGTGTGGGGCTGGATCATTTATGCCGCGAAACAATACCATAACTATATGGGGCCATTATTCGCAATCATTCTTCTTTTAGTGGTCGTTAAATGGTGGCGTAAGAGTATCTTCAATAAAGTTGATATTGATTGGTTTAAAAAAATGGGTGGTATGGTGGGCAAACATAAAGGCTCACACCCTAAAGCTGGTTTCTCAAATGGTGGTGAAAAAGCACTGTTCTGGCTACTTGCCTTCTTTGGTGTCTTCATTGTAGTGAGTGGTTTTGTTTTAGATTTTCCAATTTTCGACCAAACGCGTCGACACATGGAATTATCAAATCTCGTACACATGATTTCAGCACTTATTCTGATCTGTGGCTTTATTTTCCACATCTATATTGGTTTGTTCGGTATGGAAGCGGGTCTTGACGGCATGGTAACTGGTGAAGTGGATGAAACGTGGGCGCGTGAACACCACAGCGAATGGTTTGAAGAAGTAAAAGATCTGCCTGAAAACCAACCAGGATACAGTGAATCACAGCAGCATGAAGCGAAGAGTAAACCTTCGTCTAATGCATAATCATAGTTAGTGATTTTTAAAACCGACATTCGTGTCGGTTTTTTTATACCTAAAATTCGAGCTTAATGTTTTTTTTGTTACTTATAGCTATTCATTCATCCTGTTAAGTTTTTGTACAATAAAGTAAAATACTACTGCCAATAATATCAATAATAAAACATTAAAAAGGATTAATTGATGAGGAATAAAGCAGGATTTACCCTGATTGAAGTTGTTATTGTTATCGTCATTCTCGGTATCCTTGCTGTTACTGCGGCTCCTAAATTCCTCAATATTTCTTCAGATACGTATCGCGCCAAGCTACATGAGCTTAAAGGATCTATGACTGAAATATCTCGGATTATCTACGGAAAAGCTGTAATACAAGGCGATGAAAATGATATTACCGGCCGTAAAAAGGTAGAGGGGATCGCTATCTGGAATGGTTACCCGAAAGCAATATACGTCGGTATTGGTTTAACGATTGTGGATTTTAATAAAAACTGGGCATTTAACCAAGATAAGACGGGTTCTAATTCACATAATGGTGGTGAGCGTGTTTTTGTTGCGACTTTTCTCAAAAAACTGGATAGAAAAGACAAAGATGATGTTAATAAAATCAAAGCGACCAATTGTTATTTAAGTTACAAAGAAAATAACACTGGGGGCGAACCTATTATTACAATTATTGATTCAGGTTGCTGATCTAACTGTGATACTGAAAAGTTTATTTACACGGTTTTGTAGGGTGAAATCACGCATAATTAAGAACCTAGATTGTTAGGGTTAAATTCTTTGTATTTCAGTGCTATAAAGGCAGTATAAATACTGAAATAAAGGATGTTCATATGCTTTTTCCCTATAAAAATATCGTTGTACTTACGGGTGCAGGTATCTCGGCTGAATCGGGCATCCGAACTTTCCGTGCCGCTGATGGTTTATGGGAAGAACATCGTGTTGAAGATGTTGCAACACCAGAAGGCTATTTACGTGACCCTGAGCTTGTGCAACGCTTTTATAATGCGCGTCGAGCCCAAATCGAGAATGGCTCTGTAGCGCCTAATGCTGCACATATTGCACTTGCTAAACTTGAACAAGAATTAGATGGTAACGTGACTATTGTTACGCAAAACATTGATAATTTGCATGAGAGAGCAGGAAGTAAAAATGTCATTCATATGCATGGAGAGTTATTAAAAGCACGATGCTGTGAATCAGGACAAACAATTGAATGGCATGGTGACTTAACGACCTGTGATCATTGTCATTGTTGTCAAATTCCTGCACCGATGCGTCCTGATATTGTATGGTTCGGTGAGATGCCAATTGGAATGGATAGAATTCATGATGCCATTGTGAAGGCGGATTTATTCATTTCTATTGGTACTTCTGGCAATGTATATCCAGCAGCTGGATTTGTACATGAAGCTGCTTTACAGGGCGCTCATACGATTGAATTAAATCTTGAACCAAGTAACGTAGAAAATGAATTTGAAGAAAAACGTTATGGTAAAGCTTCTGAATTAGTACCTGCTTATGTAGACGAAATATTATCTGCTTAATAAAAAAGCCTCAAGTTTGAGGCTTTTTTATTATAAGAACAAAAGGTGAGCATGTTTTTCGATTAATTAAGATATATCGTAAACGTGATAACCTTTTTGTAATAAGCATTGGCGAAGAACGGATGACTTTTTATGTTTTTCATCTTTAGATGCTTCATTAGAGCCGGCTACGTATCCGCCAGCTGCACCAACAACAGCACCTAATGCAGTTACAACTCCTGGATGTTTTATCGTATCGTAATTATCCGAATCGTAAGCGCCTGCACCAAACGCTGTAGCACCTGCTAGAGTGCCAATTACTACATCTCTCTTTTTTGTTGCTGACGTCATTTCAGGTGTTGAAACACTATCAGCAAAATGGTTGCAGTAATCATAATCTTTTTGATATTGAGCAGTATCAACACCATTCATGTCAACGACGAGTTCTTTATCGACTGGTGTCATCGGGGCGCTACAAGCCGAAAGGGTTGAAACGAATAAAACGGGGATTAGCGCTTTAAATTTTGTAGACATTATAACCTTATAACTTACATCTAAAATGGTTGTTATAGCTTATATAGAAATTCTGAATCAAAACTGTATGAGTAAATTGTCATAATTATTGAATGGTTATATGATTTTATTAGGTTATAGATAACCGTCTGACTCAAATAAAAAAACCGAGCATTTAGCTCGGTTTTTTTGCATTTAACGATGAGTGGCTATTATTCACCAGCTTTTAGTTTTTGGAAGTATTCTTCGTAAACTTCAGTCATAGGACCAACGCTGTTCTGCCATTCACCTGCATCCATTACAGATTGTGGTGGGTAGATGCTTGGATCGTTAACGAAATCTGCTGGAAGCAGTTTCTTAGCGGCAGCAACTGGTGTTGGGTAACCAATTTGTAGTGCGATCTTCGCAGCGATGTCTGGACGAAGTAGGAAGTTGATCATCTTGTATGCATTGTCGATGTTCTTCGCATTCTTAGGAATAGAGATGTTATCCATCCAGAAGATTGCGCCTTCTTTTGGCCATACGATGTCGATTGGAGCGCCATCTTTACGTGCCATGTAAGCAGAACCATTCCAAAGCATACCGAGTGATGTTTCACCAGCCATGTATGGGTTAGCAGGGTAGTCTGAGTTAAATACTAATACGTTTGGCATTAGTTTCTTCAACTCTTCATATGCTGCTTTGATTTGCTTAGGATCTTCAGTGTTACCAGAGTAACCAAGTTTACGAAGCGCTACGTGGAATACTTCACGTGCATCATCCATCATCATTAGCTGACCTTGCCATTTAGGATCCCATAGGTCTGCCCAGCTAGTGATTTTAGACTTGTCGATCATGTCTGTGTTAACACCGATACCCGTTGCTCCCCAAATGTATGGAATAGAGTAGTCGTTGTTAGGATCAAAAGGTTTATTTAAAAAGTTAGGATCTAGACCTGCGAAGTTTGGAATTTTAGAATGGTCGATTTTTTGAAGCATACCTTCATTACGCATTTTAGCTACATAATAAGTAGAAGGAACAACAAGGTCGTAACCTTTATCGTAGGTCTTTAGCTTGGCGTACATCGTCTCATTCGACTCGTAAGTCGAATAAATAACTTTAATGCCTGTTTCTTTTGTGAACTCTTCTAAAACATCTGATGGGATGTATTCAGACCAGTTGTAAAAGTACAGCTCATTAGATTTATTGCTATCATCGGCAGTCGCAACGTTCGAAAACATTGACATTGCACATGCAGCACCGGCCATTAATAAAGACCATTTTTTCATTGTGTTAGCTCCTAACTAAACAGGATATCGAGAGTGTTCTCTAGCGGTATTGACCGCTTCTCCTAATTGGTTGTCGACGCATGATACATGCAGAAACAGATGTTGATTATAAAACAGAGTTATTATAGCAGAGATTATTCGTCGAGCGCATCACAAAACAAGAGTAATTTGTCTGTTAAATTCCGCTATCATATTGATAAATAACAAACATGATAAGTAAAACCTTAGAAAATAACACAACTAACCATGTTTATTAATAAATAACAAATATAAAAAAAGCTGCCATTGGCAGCTTTTGTTTTACTTATTGATCCGCTTTTAATTCAAGGAAATAATTTTCGTAGCGGATATTCATGTCACCAACTGAATCTTGCCACTCACCACGATCAAGATCTTCTTGTGGTGGGAATAGAGTTGGGTCATCTTTATATTTAGCGTTAGATTTTTCTACTGCTGTGAGGTAGCCGGTTTGCTCTGAAATTTGAGCGGCAATATCTGGGCGTAGTAGGAAGTCGATCATCTTATGTGCTGCTTCTACATTCTTCGCGTTTCTAGCTATTGCTAAACTATCAACCCAGAAAATACCGCCTTCTTTTGGCCAAACAAGTTTAATTGGTAAACCTTCTTTTTGTGCTGCTGCTGCTGAGCCATTCCACAACATACCTAGACCCACATCACCCGCTAGGTAGGGCGCTGCAGGGTTATCTGAGTTAAATACCAGTACGTTTGGCATGAGTTTCTCAAGCTCTGCTTTCGCTTCGTCAATTTCTTTTGGGTTGGTAGTGTTGCCAGAGTAACCTAGCTTACGTAATGCAATATGGAAGACTTCACGGGTGTCGTCCATTAGCATTAATTGACCTTTAAGGTCAGGATTCCATAAGTCTGCCCAGCTGTCGAAATCTTCTGGGTCGTACATATCAGTATTAACCGCAAGACCTGTCATTGCGATTACGTGTGGAATTGAGTAATCGTTATTTGGATCAAAAGGTTTATCTAAGTAGTTCTTATCAAGCTCAGTAAAGTTCGATAGCTTTGATTTATCAATTTTTTGCAACATACCTTCGTCGCGCATTTTCGCAACAAAGTAAGTTGATGGCACAACCAGATCGTAACCTGTAGGGTGGGCACGAAGTTTTGCATACATGGTTTCATTCGACTCGTAAGTCGAGTAGATCACTTTAATACCTGTCTCTTTCGTGAATTGTTCACGAAGCTCAGTAGAGATATACGGCCCCCAGTTCATAAATACTAACTGTTTGTCTTTCTCTTCTTCTGAAGCAAAAGCATTAAAACTTGCTGAAAGTAGGGCTGTACTAATAACAAGAGATGACCATTTTTTCATTAGAGTGTCTTCGTAGTGAATGCGATAAAAAGTGGCCGAAATTTAGAGCAAGTTTCCGTTTTTAGATAGCAAAAAAGTGTTTGAAAATGTTACAGGAGAATATATTTAAAGGTCATTGAATAATATGTAAAAAAAATGGCTAACTGAATACAGTTAGCCATTTAGCATTAGCTGTTGTTGATGCTTACTTTATTTTGTCTCGAGCCAGTAATTGTGAGCAAATAACCAGAACAAGAGAAACTATCAACATCACTGTCGCTAGGGCGTTCACCTCAGGTGAAATACCGACTTTAACCATTGAGTAAATCTTCAATGGTAAGATTTCGTAAGTTGGACCCGTTACGAACGAGCTTACAATTACATCATCTAGCGATAGGGTGAAGCTTAATAGCCAACCTGCAGCAACTGCGGGTTTAGCCAATGGTAGGATAATCTGCTTTAAGATAACCCACTCACTAGCGCCCAAGTCACGTGCTGCTTCAAGCATTTTCACATCAAAGCCTTTTAATCGGCTGTAAACTGTTACAACAACAAAAGGTAAACAGAATGTGATATGAGAAAGCAATAGCGTTAAGAAGCCTAAGTTCGCACCCAATAGTAAGAACAGTGCAAGTAGCGAGATTGCCATTACGATGTCTGGAGACATCATAACGAGAAATAGCATACCTGATACAAACTTCTTACCTTTAAAGTTATAACGAAATAAAGCAACAGCCGTTAAACTACCAATTAGGGATGCTGCTGTTGCAGAGAACACAGCGATAGTGATCGAGTGTCCTGCCGCTTGCATTAAACTGTCATTGTTAACCAGTTGCTCATACCATTTAGTGGTAAAGCCACCCCATTTCATACCGAATTTGCTTTCGTTGAATGAGTTAACAATCAGGATAATGATAGGGGTATATAAAAATGCATATACCACCGACATAAAGCTAAATTTAAACAAGCGTCCCATTATTCAAGCTCCACTTTTTTGTTCAGCAACTTACCTGCACGGTAGTAGGCATACAGCATAATTGCCATTGCTAACGTAAGGGCAATACTTGTTGCAGAACCAAATGGCCAATCTCGCGCGTTTAAAACCTGACTCTTAATAACATTACCAATCAGTAAGTTCTTCGCGCCGCCTAAAAGGTCGGAAACGTAGAACATACCCAAAGCAGGCAGTAATACCAATAAACAACCTGCAATAACACCAGGCATGGTTAGTGGGAAGATCACTTTAATAAAGGTTTGAACCTTATTTGCGCCCAAGTCGCGAGCTGCTTCAATGTAGTTATTATCAAGCTTTTCGATAGCGGAGTAGAGTGGTAGCACCATAAATGGTAGCAAGATATACACTAAACCGATCATTACTGCGTACTCGGTGTACATAATACGCAGTGGCTTATCGATAATATCGAGATACATTAATGTGTTATTTAAAATACCACGCGTACCCAACATCAGTTTAAGGCCATATGTACGAATTAGAGAGTTAGTCCAAAATGGTACGATAACCAAAAACAGCATAAATGGACGCCATTTCTCTGGCATTTTTGCAATGGCATAAGCAAAAGGGTAACCAATTACTAAACACAGAATGGTTGCTGTGATTGCCATGTAAAAAGAGTGCCAAAGTACTTTTGCGTACAGTGGATCAAACAGTCTTTCATAGTTATCAAACGTGAAGACCATTTTGATTAGATTTGCATCATCACGCGTTAGGAAACTCGTTCCTATAATCATTAAGTTAGGTACAAATACAAACAGTACTAACCAACTAACAACTAACGCGATAATGAAATTCTGTAAATTAAACTTCTTGCTCATCAGCGAGTACCACTTCCCAACTTTCAATCCAAGTAATGGCAACTTTTTGGTCAAGAGAGTGGTCTACGTCAGGGTCATCTTCGTTGAAGAATTCGCTAACCATCACAGACTTGCCAGACTCTAACTGCACCACAGAATCCAATGTCATACCTTTATAGGTACGTTCACGAACATAACCAACGATGCCGTTAGTTTCGTCACCGTTATGGATCTCTTCGATAAGAATGTCTTCAGGTCGAAGTAATACTTTAACCTTATCACCAACATTCACATCTAAATCACAGTGGATCAATGAGTGGCGACCTTCAACATCAGCCATGATACGTTTTTCGTCTAAACGCTCTTTAACTGTTGCATCAAATACGTTGATTTCACCGATAAAGTGGGCAACAAATAAATTCGTTGGTTCTTCATAAATTTCACGAGGTGAACCATCTTGCTCAACGTGACCATCGCGCATAACAATGATGCGATCAGACATAGATAAGGCTTCTTCTTGATCGTGTGTTACGAAAATAAAGGTAATGCCTAACTTACGCTGTAGTTGTTTCAACTCAAGCTGCATCTGTTTACGTAATTTGTAATCAAGTGCAGACAGTGATTCATCAAGTAAAAGAACTTTTGGTTTGTTTACAACCGCACGAGCAATCGCAACACGTTGTTGCTGACCACCGGACAGTTGATGAGGTTTACGAGGGGCAAACTTTTCAAGTTGCACCATACGCAATGCTTCCATTACACGCGGCTCAATATCGCTCGCGGGTACTTTTTGCATGCGTAAACCAAACGCGACGTTCTCAAACACTGTCATATGTGGGAACAGTGCGTAACTCTGAAACACCGTGTTTACTAGACGTTGTTCAGCAGGAATGTCTGTAACATCTTTGCCATCAATGGTGATCTGCCCATCATCGGCAGTTTCAAATCCAGCAATTAGACGAAGTACTGTGGTTTTACCACAGCCTGATGGACCTAGAATGGTTAGAAACTCACCATTGTTTACGTTTAGGTCCAAACCTGAAATG
The DNA here is from genome assembly GCF_003026075.1 of Photobacterium sp. GB-210. NCBI lineage: Bacteria > Pseudomonadati > Pseudomonadota > Gammaproteobacteria > Vibrionales > Vibrionaceae > Photobacterium > Photobacterium sp. GB-210. The sequence continues at coordinate 60,769 of NZ_PYNU01000020.1, forward strand.
ATCTGCTTACCGTCAAAGCTTTTGCTAAGACCCTTCAGCTGAATGACAGGTTTCTGAGATGTTTTTTCAGCGTTCAATTCTACGTTATCTCCACCCTGGGATTATTTGGTTAAATCCCAACATTTTGGCTTTAAAATAAAGGGCGCATGATAGACCTGTAGTCTTTCAAATTAAAGCGTTTTTTCACTAATTTTAATGCAAAGATGTAATATTTTTCATCGTTAAGTAGTGAAATCCCTTATATGGTGTCAGTCACTTTATCGATTTTATAAACAATCTTTTACTAACATGTCGGTAATATGATTATTCAAAAAACTATCGTTATAATAAAAAACCTTATTACAGCTTAGTCTTAATAGTCGATCTTTAAATGAAAGACGATTTTATTATCAGCTTTTTTGACTTTTTTGCATGAAAAACACACAAATTAGTCAGCTTGACTGTTTTTTTATCTTAGAAATGTTTTTGTCTTACCCTCTCTGAAGTACAATGCCGCCATTACACCAATAACTGACATGAGTATGAAAGAGCCAATTAATCGAAGCTTCCACATTGGTGGGTCTATTGAAAAAGCATTGAAGGGGGAAGTGGAGCTACAACCCGTCACTGTTTTAGTTGAAGCATGGAAAATCACAGGGAAGAACATTTTTAGCTTTTTGCCTGCCGTAATTTGCTTGTTTCTTGCGCAAGTTGCATTATTACTTTTAGGGCTTGAAGTTCAATTAGGTAGCCCAACGGTTTTTTTTGATGCTTTCATTACAGGGCAGGGATTTACCGCTGAAATACTAAAAGCGGGCTTTATGGCTAATTTTTGGTCTGATGTGCTTATTGCGCCACTCTATGCAGGGGTTAGCCTAATGGCATTAAACCATGCGGTTGGTTTACCAACCAAGCCAAGCCAGATCGTTAAAGGGTTTTCTTTTACCCTTGTTTCATTAATTACCATGTTACTGCTTTCTTCTATTCAAGGACTAGGTAGCAGTGTTTTCCCATTAATTGGCTTGTTCCTAACAATGGCATTAAGCATGGCTATTTTATTAGTGTGCGAAAAGAAAGTATCACCAATAAAAGCGATTCAATACTCTTTCATGGCAACGATCCGTAAAGTATTGCCAATGACGGCTATCTATATTGTGATCATGCTAATGTTCTTTATCTCGATTGCTACTGCAGGTATCGGATTGATTTGGACATTACCTTTCTTCTTTAACGTGAAAGGGATTATTTATCGCAATATGTTTGGCGTAACATTACAAGTTACTTCTGTGGCAAAAAGTGATGATGAGCAACCTCCACAAGATGGCGGTGAGCCACCAGTTGATAAGATAGATAAAGATGTCTTTAATGCGTAAAGCATAAGTTTAAAAAAAGCTCCTAGGTTAGGGGCTTTTTTATTATTTGAATAACACCCTAACGCACTATAACTTTATATTTGATTGATAAAATAACAAACAGTAACTAATAAAAATCATGATTCAATCATTTTAAAAGCTTTAATAGGGCATATTGGCCCAAATACCCGTCTATTCATATTAAAACTGATACATCGCAAAAATAGTAATTAACTTATCCGTCATAATTTATTACGCAAATAAATAAGCTATGTAAGGTTAATGATGGATAAGTTACTTGAACGTTTTTTACGATATGTTCGCATCGAAACACAATCTGATGGTGATGTTGCATCATGTCCGAGTACTGCAGGGCAATTTAACCTTGCACAACAACTAAAATCTGAAATGGAAGAGTTGGGTTTATCTGATATTTCATTAGATGAACATTGCTATTTAATGGCACGTCTTCCTTCAAATGTTTCTGCTGATATTCCAGCTATTGGTTTTATTGCTCACATGGATACAGCACCTGATGCTTCAGGTCTAAATGTTAAACCACAAATTGTAGAAAACTATCAAGGTGGTGATATTGCATTAGGCATTGGTGATGAAGTGCTATCTCCCATTCAATATCCCGACTTAAATAAGTTACACGGTCACAATATTATCACTACCGATGGTACAACACTGCTAGGTGCGGATAATAAGGCCGGGGTTGCTGAAATCATGACTGCCATTGCGTATCTTGTGGCACACCCTGAAATTAAACATGGTGATATTTGTATTGGTTTTACACCTGATGAGGAAATCGGACGTGGGGCTGATCTCTTTGATGTTGAGAAGTTCAATGCACAATGGGCTTACACCATAGATGGTGGACCTATAGGTGAATTAGAGTTTGAAAACTTTAATGCAACCTCTGCTGATGTGATTTGTCATGGAACCAATGTTCACCCTGGAACTGCGAAAGGTAAGATGGTGAACTCAATGAACATTGCCGCGCAGTTTCAGTTAATGATGCCCAGCAATGAAACGCCAGAAGCGACAGAAGGGTATGAAGGTTTCTACCATTTAAAATCAATGAAACCATCTGTCGCTAAAACAGAGTTAGGTTATATCATTCGTGATTTTAGCCGTGAAGGGCAAGAACAACGTAAAGCCTTTATGCAGCAGAAAGTTGATGAACTAAATCTACAACTTGAAAAAGGGCGTGTAGAGTTAGTGTTAACCGATTCATATTTCAATATGCGTGAAATGGTAGAACCATATCCACATATCATTGAATTAGCGAAATCAGCAATGATTGAATGCGACGTACAGCCAGAGATCAAACCGATTAGAGGTGGTACAGACGGCGCGCGTTTATCATTTAAAGGATTACCATGCCCGAATATCTTTACTGGCGGATATAATTTTCATGGTATTCATGAGTTTATTACTGTCGAAGGGATGGAAAAGGCAGTAAATGTGATTATAAAACTGGTTGAAAAAACAACAGAAAAATATAGCTAATGCGTTGTAGCTAATTAAAGCCCCTAACATGTTTTAAATCATAATAAACGTGTTAGGGGGTTTTGTTATTCGTGATCTGTGCCTTTAAGTATTTCGTTTAGCTTTTTCAAAATAGTATGAACGGCGTGTCCTTTTGTGACTTCACCACCTTGCTCAACTTCAATTTTCTTTTTACCGTATAAGCCGGTTTCTTCTTCAGCGATATGAAGCCAGTCTGGATGCCAGTAAAAAGATTGACCGCCATCTGTGATCCAATTATGTACACCACAATTTTCACCACGGTAGTTAAGATCTTTAGCTTGGTAAGCCATACTTTATCCTTTGTTTTATAGTCAGTTATGTCAGAACAATATAGAAAATCAGAATACTAAACCGTGATCTAAGTATAATATTTATAGTGAATGTAACCAATTATTAATATAAATAATGGGATTAGATTCTCACGTTTCGTTCTGACTAACTGTATTTGTGATGAGCTTTTGAATCTCATTACAGCAGTCTTCCCAACCCAAATTGTCAGTATTATTCTAGCGTTATTATTAATGTCTTAATAAGGGCAACGATGGACACCCTCGAACAAGTTCATAGTCAAAAAGTCTATTTTTGTACCGATGAAGCGTTAGCAAATGCACAAGTACAATGTTTGGAAGTGCTGTATGACTTTAATCAAACTCGACCTTCTGAATATGATAAGCGGCAAGCTATCATGAAAGATTTGTTTGCTGCTGTGGGTGATAATTGCTACATCGAGCCACCGCTACGTGCTAATTGGGGAATCAATACACATATAGGCAATAACGTTTACGCTAATTTTAATCTTACCTTGGTTGATGATACCCATATCTATATTGGTGACAGTGTCATGATCGGACCTAATGTCACTATTGCAACAGCAGGTCATCCTATCGACCCTGATCTTCGTCGCGATGTGGCCCAATTTAATATTCCAGTGACGATTGGAAATAATGTCTGGTTAGGTGCACATGTGGTGGTTTTACCAGGTGTGACAATAGGTGAGAATACGGTGATTGGTGCAGGTAGTATTGTTACCAAAGATATTCCTGCCAATGTGGTTGCAGTCGGTAACCCTTGCCGAATATTAAGACCGATTACTGAGCACGATAAAGAGTATTACTATAAGAACCGCCGGATTCATGAGTAATTATTTCTATTCATTTACAATGATTGCTCTCTAACAGGTAAAATAGTGTGATAAACACTCAGTGGTAAAGGTTATATGACAGCTTCAATTAAATTTATTGCAACAGACATGGATGGCACGCTGCTTTGTGAAAAAAAGCAATTACCATCGGATTTTTATGATGTATTCAACCAACTACAGCAAAAGAATGTGCTATTTGCTGCGGCATCAGGGCGTCAATATCAAAGCCTAGTGAATACATTTGCTCCAATTAAAGATGATATGATCTTTATTGCTGAGAACGGTACATTAGTAATGTATCAAGGAAAAGAGTTGTATAGCTCAACTATCCCAACCAATGAAATTCACGATATTCTTAAAACTGTTAAGCAAGTACAGGACTGTGACATTGTGTTATGTGGTAAGAATGCAGCCTATACCGAAGCCACCAGCGAACAAGCTTTAGATGAAATTCGTAAGTATTACCATAATCTTGAGTTAGTTGATGATTTACTGGCTGTTGATGATGAGTTTATTAAAGTCGCGGTTTTAAATTTCAATGGTACAGAAGAGCATGTTTATCCAGTGCTATCACCGCAATTTGGTGGCACACATCAAGTGGTCGTAAGTGCGAAGATTTGGCTTGATTTAATGCATAAAACAGCGTCAAAAGGCGCCGCAATAAAGTACTTACAAAAAGAATTCGGTTTTACGTTCGAGGAGAGTATGAGCTTTGGTGATTTCTTCAATGATGTAGAAATGCTTAAAGAAACTTACCATAGCTATGCAATGGACAATGCCCATCCTGAGATAAAAAAATTAGCTCGATTTGAAGCGCCGAGTAATAACGAACAGGGTGTAATGACTGTTATTAAGAAGACAATATTATAATCAGCATCTTAATCTAAAGTTATAAGCCTCAATATATTGTTTTAACAATCATTGAGGCTCTACTTTTACTCTTTAATAAAAAAAGCATTACCATCAATATCGAGTGGTACGATAGGTTTATCGGGTTTTGCGTAACTTAAACGTCCAACACTTTGCGTTACGTGGTAGTTATCGAGTCCAGAAAGCGTCATTAAGTCTAGGCTTTCAATATTGATATAGCCATCTTTTCGAAGGGCGTATTTAGGTAAAATCACTCGCTCAATTTCCCCAATAATCATATATGTACCATTAGATGGAATAGGTATGATTTCTACTAACCTTAAGCCTATTTTTATTGGACTCTCTAATACAAATGGCGCATCAAAATGATTGTCATAGAAAGGGGTGAGACGCGTTTCATTAAATTCTGACACATCTTTAGGATAGCGAGCAGATGTTTGATGGGCTCGTTGGTAGAATTCCTCAGATACAGCGTTAATTGTGTATTGTTCGGTTTGCTGGATGTTTGTATAAGTGTGTCGTTCGACGGTGTTAGGACGTAATATAAAGCCTAATAATGCAGGTGATGATCCAAGATGGATAACAGAACTGACAATGGATACATTTTCATTTCCATCTTTATCTGTCGTTCCTATAAGGTTGGCGCTTTTAAAACCAGGTAAAGAGTTTATTAATTGAACTCTTTGACGTTTTTCCATTGTGTGAATATCACGTGTTGATAATCGAATATTATCCATATATTACCTCAGGTTTCTAAACGTTAAGTTTTTTACGCCTAATGACTGAGTGTGGATCACCTTGATAATATGAATAATAAAGAAATGAAAGAGTTATAAAGCCATAGTGAGTTATGGTTAACTACTTAAAACACTATGGCTAATATTTAACCTGATTTAATGCATCACTGGTTATAATGAGCCATTAAATGCTGTTTAAAGAAACGAGGATTTAATGTTTCGCCTGTCGCTTGTTTTACTAATTCATCCGTTGAAAGTGTACATCCTTTTGACCAGATATTCGTTTCAAGCCATGTAAAAATAGGGGATAAATCACCTGATGTAATTGCAGCTTCAACATCTACTACTTTCTTCATTGCAGCCATGAATTGTGCGGCGTACATAGCACCCAGCGTATAAGATGGAAAATAACCAAAGCTACCATCTGTCCAGTGAATATCCTGCATACAGCCATCTTTGAAGTTACCTTTCGTATCAATACCAAGATAAGCTTGCATTTTTTGATCCCAAATTTCAGGAATATCGTCAACTTCGATTATCCCTTCAATAAGATCACGTTCAATTTCATAACGCAGAATTACGTGGGCTGGGTAAGTTACTTCGTCAGCATCAACACGGATAAAACCCGGTTTAACGCGAGTATTAATAGTGTTGAGGTTTTCAGCCGTCAGCGCACTATCGGTTTCACGGTTAAATGTTTTCTGTGCTAATGGCGCCAATTTTTTCGCAAAATCAATATTACGTGAAAGCTGCATTTCAAAAAACAGCGACTGACTTTCATGAATCCCCATTGAACGAGCTTGGCCTACAGGCAGATCTCGCCATTGATGTGGTAAACCTTGCTCATAACGTGCATGACCAGTTTCATGAATAACGCCCATTAAGGCTGATGTAAAGTCAGTTTCGTCATAACGCGTTGTAATACGTACATCGGTTGATACACCACCACAGAATGGGTGAGTACTGATATCTAACCGCCCATGATTAAAATCGAAGTTTAATAGTTTCATGACGTCTAGACTAAGTGCGTTTTGCTCGGCAATCGGGAATGTTCCGGTTAAAGGCAATACGGCGTCATTCTTCTGCTTGTTTTGCACATCTTGAATAAGCTGCGGCAACCACGATTTTACATCAGCAAAAATACCGTCAAGAATTTCAGAAGTCATTCCTGGTTCGTAAAGATCGAGCAGGGCATCGTATAGACTTAATCCTGTTGCTTTAGAGCGAATAGCCGCTTCTTGACGTGCAAGTTTCACAACAGGAGCGAGGTTTTGTTTAAATCCTTCCCAGTCATTTTCTTTACGTTGGGTACGCCAAGCATGCTCACATTGTGAGCCTAATAAGGATTTTTGCTCCACTAGCTCGGCTGGTAAAATGTTATGCATCATCCATTGACGTTTTAACGCAGCAAGGCTGATACGTTCAGCATTAGATAATTGCTCTTTTTCTGCTTGTTCAAACCAATCAGCAAGATAACCAGCCGTTGATAATTCATGTGTAATAACCGCAAGTTCAGCCATTGCTTCCGAGCGAGCTTCAGCACCACCACTTGGCATCATTGCAGCTTGATCCCAACCACATATTGCGCTTAGATGACCTAAACGCGATAACTTACGAGCATGCTGTTCTAATTTTAGATAATAGCTCATTTCACATCCCTAATGTTTAGCTGTTAAAAACATCACTATATTATGTGTTACTTATTGAATAGTCAGTAAAAAAGTACGAAAGGTTCATTAAAATAGGGAAAAATTTATAACAACGTGAGCAATAATAAAAAAACACGATAGAGGCAGTATTAAACGTTTATATTTTTTTTTATTAACGCTATAAATGTAAAGATGGCGTGCAAATCGTAAAACAGTGTTACAAAAGGAAGTTTTTCATATTGCAAACGCTATAATGGGCCTCAACTAATATACCTATTTGAACTATTTTACGAACTTATGATGTTGTAAATAGTTATATTAGATTGTTTATCGTATTTTTAAGGGATTTTGCCTCAAATGAAAAAGACATCACCGCTTTTTTCTCTCGTTGGTGTAACTGCGCTTTGTACTGTGTCGTTTTCATCATTAGCAGCACCTTCTGTTATTCCAGATGCACCGACATTAAGTGCAAAGGGTTATGTATTGATGGACTACAATACAGGCCAAGTATTAGTCGAGAAGAATGCTAACGAAAAATTAAACCCTGCAAGCTTGACGAAATTAATGACTAGTTATGTTGCTGGTCAGGAAATGCAACAAGGCAATATCAGTAAAGATGATATTGTTGTTATTAGCCGTAACGCATGGGCACGTAATTTCCCTGATTCTTCGAAAATGTTTATCGAAGTAGGGAGTGAAGTACCACTAATGGACTTGTTCCGTGGTTTGATTATTCAATCAGGTAACGATGCAAGTGTTGCACTTGCTGAACACGTAGCTGGCTCTGAGCAAGCATTTGTGGGTTTAATGAACTCATGGGCTAAAAAGCTAGGAATGAATGCTACACATTTTGCGAATCCTCATGGTTTAGATCACAGTGATCTTTATACTACACCGTATGATATTGCATTATTAGGCCAAGCGTTAATTCGCGACTTACCATCAATTTATCCGCTGTACAGTGAGAAATCATTTACATATAACAATATTACTCAACGCAACCGAAATGGTTTGTTATATGATAAAAGCATGAATGTTGATGGCATGAAAACCGGCTACACAAGCGGTGCAGGATATAGCTTAACAAGTTCTGCAACTGAAGGTGACATGCGTTTAATTGCGGTTGTGATGGGAACAAAAAGTACCAAAACCCGTGAAAGAGAAAGTAAAGCCTTACTAAATTACGGTTTCCGATTTTTTGAAACAGTCGTGCCACATAAAGCTGGCGATAAAATCTTATCTGAACGCGTATGGTTTGGTAATAAAGAGAACGTTGAGTTAGGTGTTGATAGTTCAAGCTATGTGACATTGTCACGTAACGACACCAAAAAATTGACAGCAAGCGTTGAGCTTAATGGTGAACTTGATGCACCGATCGAGAAAGGTGAAGTCGTCGGTAAGGTACTTTACTCTGTTGATGGTAAAGAAGTTGCGTCTCAACCACTTGTTGCATTAGATTCAGTTGAACAAGGCAGTATTTTCAGCCGCCTTGTTGATCATGTTAAAAAGTTCTTTGCTGGATTATTTAGTTAATTTAATCGCTTTTTAAGGTTAAAGACTCGTATACAAAGAAGCTCGGTTTTAGCCGAGCTTTTTTGTATCTATTTATCCAATGACGGTTTTCCGTAGTTTACTATTTCCTGTTGAGTCTAAAATCCGTATAATTCACGCCCTATAAATTCTTATCCAGCAATTCTACTGTCGGGATTACCGACGGTGAGAGAAGTAGTAATGAATCAGACAGATAATCGTAAAGAAGTACTTGAATTTAATAAGCTGCAAAAGCGTCTACGTCGTAATGTCGGTAACGCCATTATTGACTACAACATGATTGAAGAAAATGATGTTGTGATGGCATGTATCAGTGGCGGCAAGGACTCATTTGCGATGCTGGATATCTTATTGAACCTGCAAAAAGCAGCACCGATCAATTTTGAAGTTGTTGCGGTTAACTTAGATCAAAAGCAACCAGGTTTCCCTGAGCATATTCTGCCAGAGTACTTTTCTAGCTTAAATATCCCATACTATATCGTAGATAAAGACACTTACTCTGTAGTGAAAGAGAAAGTGGAAGAAGGTAAAACAACCTGTGGTCTTTGCTCTCGTTTGCGCCGTGGTACGCTGTACTCTTTTGCTGAGAAAATTGGTGCAACTAAGATCGCACTAGGGCACCACTTAGATGATATCGTTGAAACATTATTCTTAAACATGTTCCACGGCTCTCGTTTAAAGGCAATGCCGCCTAAGTTACGTTCTGATGATGGTCGTAATGTTGTTATTCGTCCATTAAGTTACTGTCGTGAAAAAGATCTAATTAAGTACGCAGAGCATAAAGCCTTCCCAATTATTCCTTGTAACCTGTGTGGCTCTCAAGAAAATCTGCAACGTCAAAGTATTAAAGCGATGTTAATTGATTGGGACAAGAAAACACCAGGTCGCGTAGACGCTATCTTTAAATCTATCCAAAACATCAGTCCAAGCCAGTTAGCTGATAAAAATCTATTTGATTTTGTTAACTTGCCATTAGATCGTGAAGGTGAGAAGGCTGAGTATGCCTTTACTGAAGCGACGGTTTCTTCAACAAACATTGATGAGTCGATGTTTATTGATGTGACTAACGTTTAGTCACTACGTTGTTAAAATAATGGGCTAATAAACTTTGCCAAATACGACAAAGAATTTAGCCCTTTATTTAAGAAGCTCAGAAAACGCCTCACTGTTTCTTTTTACTGCATTATCGTTGTTACTCATCAACTGACTTTTACTGGTTATCCATCCTTTATTATTCACGGTTCTTAAGTGGTATTCGTCTTTATTGTCAGTAATAAACGAACCTTCTGTTAAGTTACTTATTTGTGTAATCTTCCCTATATCTTGGCGTTGTGTGTTTTGAAGATCCCATGATGTTACCTTGTCACTTATTGTATTTATCTTTGATATTATTATTTGTTGTTCAGCACCATTTGGCATGGTGAAAACTAAGCTATCACCAATAGTTAAAATACTGAGTAACTCATCATTTATTTCCACAATACTTTCAATCGGTAGTATTGATATTCCTTGTTCTTGTTTCACTTTGTCTAGTAAATTGGGGCGGTAAAGCCAGAGATCTTCGCCTGTTAATAGATTAATCGGTGTATCAATTGTTGTCGCTACTTGATGATCATAACTATGAAGTTGTGGGTTACCTTCTAGATCTTCTTCAGCGACATAAGAAGGATCATCAATGATTATTTCTTCTTCCATACTTAATATTTTAAAATCTTTGGGCGCTTCAGCAACCTCATAAAGGTTTTTTGTTAATTGATTCTTATTTATTGTACGTGATGTATCACTTACAATTTCAGGTGTTTTTATTTCGTTAGTTGTTTTGTCGGGTTTAAAAATAAAGACACAGAGCAACCCAACAATCAGCGCTAAACCAGTATATTGGATCACTCTTTTCATACATTACTCGGTAATATTTAATTTAATATCAAGGTGTAAGTCTTTAGTGAAACCACGCTTATGTAAGCCCTTCACGTTAACGGATAAAGATCCAGAATATTCACCAATAGGTAAATCTTTATTGTCATCAGCGATAAAGCTCACACGTAACTCGCCATAAACAGGGCGCATATAACGACAATAGGCGGCATTGTTCATTATTGTCCACCCACAACCCATATAGCGTTCTCCGCGCAACATAATAGTTTGTTGTTCTCCGGTTTCTGTATTCGTTACATTTACTTTCAAACGACTATAACCTCGGTTATAGCGACGCCAAACCACACGATTACGGTTCATTTTATTATCGGATAGATAATATACGCTGCCATAAACATCTTTTTCATAACGAGGAGAAACGTAAGGTGTTGAATCAGTAATGACTCCGTCACTTGGAAGTGCTGAAGTAATCTCGATATTTGTTGCAACGGTTACTTCATCTGAGTAAGAGCGGTTATAGAGACTTTTTACCATTAAACTAAAATCACCACTGTAAGTACCGATAGGCAATGTCGGATTATCTGCTTGAATAAATTCTAGTTTAAGTTGACCTAAGTTTGGCGCAGGGTAACACCATGCACTGTTATTAATACGTCCCCAGCCACAATGTGTTTTACGTTGACCTCGCAACCAGACTTCATGTTCTGTATTGTTTTCTTTTTGGGTTAATGCAACGGAAAATTTGGTCATTTTTCGTGGATAACGCCAAACAAATCGTTCAGGTCCAGAAACAACATTGTCGCCCTTAACATAATAAACAGAGCCTCGTACACTTTGCTCTAAAGGATCGGTTTCTATCGGTGCTTCATGGGTTAATAACCATGCAGGTTCCTCAACTGGCGGCTCATCTTCAATATCATCTACGGTTTTTAATACAGGAACGACACCTTTTAACCAATCAATATGTAAAGCAATAGGGACGTGACCTGAATACCCATATTGCCAGCCATACCACCATGACGAAATACCGACAGCAACAGGGTGTTCATTCCGTTGTTGCCAAATCGCAGAGCCACTATCACCTGGGCTTGCAAATGCCCATGCGTCTGTATTCTCAATGGCCTGATTAATTAAACAGTCTTGGTAATAATAACGAATATGTCCTTCACCATGTCGCTTACCAATATAGCCAAGTTGACCTAATGAACGTGAACCGAAGATACCAAATCCTGTGAAGGTAGTAGGGTTAAGTAGCAAATCAGTATTTAAATTATTGTCGACAAACGGTTGCTTAATGACATCACCATTTGCATCTAGGGGATCGGAGACTTTCGGGATTTTTGCGACCGCTATGTCATCACTGCAGCCAGTAAAGGTACGAAAATAGTTAGTAGAAATACCTGCAGCAATAATCGTCCCATCTTGTTGTTTAAACGAGACATATTGACCTGAATATTCTGAAGAATCAGAGCCTGATAAACAGTGTGCAGCCGTTAGTACATAGCTATGAGATTCATCACTCCCAAGCCATGTACCTGAACAATATCCGCTACCAATCACTAAACCGACGGAGCGAAATTGTTCAACATTCGCATTTTGTTCTAATACGCTACTAACATTATTGACGACACTTGGATCTAAACTTCCTCCTAATTCAATGTATTTACTATCGTTAATGCCTAATGAAAAAGCAGAAGCTGAAAACAACAGGGTGAGACAGCATATATAACGACTTAAAAAATGATAACTATTCATGACGTTAACCAGCCTAAAACGGTGTGTTTTTAAGAGTAGATTATCAATAAGAAGTCATTTTTATCAAAAATAAGACATTGTCAGTGGCACAACACATACCTAACAATATTCTTTGTGTTTTTAAGCTGATAACATGATTGGAAATATTTCGACGATAGAGACATGCATGTTACGCAGTATTTTAATCACAACGAGCCTTGTATTCATGGTGGGTTGTAGCTCTCATCAAGCACAAGAATTGGGGCTAGGTGGTGGGCAAGTTAATGGCTATGCGCAAAATATGACAAATGCTCAATTGTGCAGCATTTATTTAAAAGAACGGACGTCAAATCAGACTCGATCAGCTATTGCTTCTGAATGGAGTCGTCGCAAGTTAAGTCGAGCATATTGTAAAGAAAAAGCCAATGAGTGGTATCTTACCAAATTTGCCAAATGGCTAACGCTACAAGAATCTGAGAAGAAATAAATCGCATTCTATAAGAGAAAGGCCTCAATAGAGGCCTTTCTTACTTAATCGATATTAGGTGCTAATGGACTAACGTACCCATCAGGTTTTAAAGCTAATAAATCACAATTTAAACTATCAATCGTATTTTCAGCGGTATTTCCTATAAAGACAGCCGATAATCCAGTCCGACCTGTTGTTCCTAATATAACAAGTTCTGCTTTTATATCTTCAGCAACTTGAGGAATAATATCTTCAGGTTGTAGTGGTACATTAAATTTGGCCACCTACTCAGAGGTGATATCATCACCTCTTAACATGGATAGGTGACATCATGACAAAACGAACAAGACGATTATTTAGTGCTGAATTTAAATTAGAGGCAGC
>NZ_PYNU01000021.1:0-72738 GCF_003026075.1 Photobacterium sp. GB-210
TGTGGCGGCTTTACAATGTTCAGCCACTCCCAATCACGTTGAAGGACATGCTTAAAGAAAAACTGTAAGCCATTGCGATCAATTTTCACGGTACTCCATGAATGTGTTTTGATCAGTTGTGTAAAATACCGTTTCAGGTCGTCGGTAGTTAACGTGTCTGGTGATTTATCCAGTTGATGGGTAATGCGACGTAGAGCACGACTATAAGCATCAATCGTAGCGGGACGTTTACCTTGCAAGGTGAGATGGGTAAGGTGTTGTTCATAAAGATAATCTGAACGATGTTGCTGTGCTTTATTCATGATAAATACTCCTTTTTTAAAGGTATATTTACCGTAGTCGAGCTTATGGGCTTTTACTCTGCCGCGCAGCGGCTTCGTTCAACAAAGCATTTAAGATGGATTCCCAACGCTCGGCATTTTTGGTTTGCTTCAGTTTCAGTGTTTACGGCACAATAATTTAGGCTTGGTGGTCTGCGTTGCTCACCACTTAATGCGGCGTTATGTGTCTGTCTTCAGGGAGAAGTTTTGAAGTTTATTGAAGAGCTAAAACTGTTGATTTCAGTAGTATATATCTATTATGACACTCGTCTTCTCACAAGGGACTTCAGTGGTTCAATTAATGGAGTTACGGGAGGGCGAGTTACATTTCCGATAATCATTACCACTTGCATTATTTTTTCTATCTTGTTGGAAAAGTTGGGTGTCGTTATTGAGATTCTGATCCCTTCGCTTTTTGTTGTGTCATTTTTAACCGATAGGTATGTGAGTAAATTTGCCTTAAATCAAGAGACATTACTTGCAGCAAAGGTGTGGATAATGGGAATTGAAGAAAGAAAACGAAAAGAAAACCTGTTTACCATTAGTTTGATTTACAACCTTGGAGCTGTATTTCCTGGTTTTATGCTTAAAGCATTGGATGCTTTCGTATTCACATAACAAGAGCATGAATGGGACGTTCAATCGTGGCACATTTTTTAAAGACGGTGATTTGCCAGTTTCAATCAGTTTTGGCTAATAAACGCCCGTTATGCTGACGTTATCCCTACCTTTCCTATTACTTACCAGCCAAAATAGAGGAAAGTGCGTAACTCGCTTTTGTCCAACTTCGAGCTAGCTTTCATAGCTGACTCATTTCTGCCCCTAAATCATTCAGATCTAATACTCTATAATTTTTAGAGACCTGCATTTCCCCTACCAAAAGCTAGGCAAAAGACACATCACAAGTGATGTTACTCTGATTCGTAAAACAACGAATCAGAATACGAGCTAAAGGTTTGCTGTTCGGTACTTTCTTGGTGTCTGATTAAACAATTTCTTAAATGCCTGTACATAAGCGGAATCGGAAGAATATCCCGACTCGATAGCAATTTCTTGAATACTCATTTTCGAGCTTAACAATTGTAAAGATAAAACTAGCCTTATGTTTTGTCGCCATTGTGCAAAAGATTGAGAAAACTCTTTCGAGCATAATCGGGACAATGTGCGCTCAGATGCACCGACTTTTGTCGCCCATTCTTTTAATGTAAACGGCAAATCAGGCTGTTTTTGAAGCTGATCGAAAATAGAGAAAAGACGCTTATCGGTAGGAATAAGCAGTGGTATTTCATAACTTTCTGCAGCTTCGATTTGATCTCTCAACACCATCAGTAAATGCGTAATATTGGACTCAGATTGAGAGTGTGTGTTGCTTTCAAACAGAAGTAGTATCAACTCTTTGATGAAAGAGTTTACCTGACAGGATTTAGGTTCGCTTCCATACCGAAGATTTTTGCCTGGGTTGAGGTAAATCGCCAAAAATTGTGTATCTGTAATCGCAACGGATTTATGAACTGTATTTGCGGGTATATAGAGCATGGCATTATGAGGCACTATCCCGCTTTTATCACCAATGTCTGATTGTAACAATCCCTGGCTTGGGAACAATATTTGGTGCCATGGATGTGAGTGGAAATCATCAATATAGCCAGAGGCCATTTGGGTCGTTCTAGTTATGAATTGTTTATCAGGAAAGTTTCTGATTATCTCATTGGCTTGCATGGTTGGCGACTTATCTACATTAGGTGTCTGTTAGTATAAAATGCGCCACTTAGATTTGGTATAACATTGTCAGCCTATTATTCAGTAAAGGGTTAAAGATGCGTATCCATTTCATTATTCATGAAGATTTTGAGGCTCCTGGAGCTTATGAAGCTTGGGCGAAGAAATACCGTTATACCATTACATACTCGCGAGTATATCTAGGTGAACCTCTCCCCCAAGATATTGAAGACATTGACTTTCTGATTGTTATGGGGGGCCCACAAGATCCTGCAACCACTATCGAACAATGTTCTCACTTCGATACCAAAGGTGAACAGGCAGTCATTACAAAAGCGATTAATGCAGGCAAAGTTGTACTTGGTATTTGCTTGGGATCCCAACTTATTGGTGAAGCGTTAGGTGCTCATTATGAACATAGCCCTGAACGTGAAATAGGTAAGTTCCCTATCACGCTAACCAAAGACGGTATTACCCATCCGCTGTTTGAGCATTTTGGCACCGTTTTGGAAGTAGGCCATTGGCATAACGATATGCCTGGACTGATACCTGATGCTGAAATCATTGCGTATAGTGAAGGTTGTCCTAGACAAATTGTTGCTTATAGCGATTTGGTGTTTGGTTTTCAGTGTCATATGGAATTGACTAAAGAAGTCGTAGCGCTGCTCATCGAAAATACTGATCTCAGTGAGGTAGAAGATTCTCGTTTTGTTGAGAAGCCCGAAGTATTACTGAGTCATAACTATGATGAGATGAACCAAAAGCTACACGAATTTTTGGATAAACTAGCGAAATCGTATCAAGCATAAAGTTAAGCTTCTGGTTGCGTTTGATTTTATCAGCGGCTCATTGAACCGGTTCTCTGGTTTTTTTGATAGATAGTTATTGAGGAAACTCATGGATATTGATTTTCAAACATACATACCAATATTGGCAGTTACTTGAGCGATTACTCTCGGCGCTATGAGTCCGGGTCCCAGCCTTATTTTTGTTGCCAGGCGAGCGATTTCACTTTCAAGGCGGCATGGGATTTTTAGCGCGTTAGGTATGGGGGCGGGAGCTTTAATTCTATCGGTTACTGCTTACTTGGATTACAAACGATTTTTAGCCTGATGCCGGTAAGCTATTTAAAATTGCAGGAGGATGCTACCTTCTGTTTTTGGCATTTTGGCTAGCTCGTTGATTATGATTGTCGTTGTCCACTTATGTATAAAAGTAACGACTTAAACACCTTTCTTTATTGATTATCGCAATTTCCTCCCATGAAGGAGATATCACCAAAGGTGTATTAGCCTCTAATAATGGCAGAAGACATTTATTTGATTTTATTACTCATATATCGATGTGAGCATCAGTATGTTTAGTACAGATGCTCACTTATTTCATCGCTAACATGAATGTTATCTGTGTATTAAGTTATTACCGTCGGATTGTTTTAAGGATAAAAAGGACACTGCAGAAATAACGGTTAGCAGGCCCATAGCGATGAATGTCTGGTGAAAATGAGACATATCATTGCCAGCGTAATAGGTTGAGAAAAAGTGTAAAACACACGCGCAGATAGCAAGACCAAAACTAATTGAAAGTAGTTGGGTTACCGCTAGCATACTGTTGCCTGCACTTGCATGATTATCATCTAAATCAGCTAATGTTATGGTGTTCATTGCGGTAAATTGTGTTGCGCGAACAATGCCTAACGCAAACAGTAATGGTAGGGCTAACCATAGAGATAACTGGCCTGATATAAGGGCAAATGCCGCTGTAATAATACCAATAACTATAGTGACCCAAAATAATGTTTTGCGATAGCCTAGACGTTTAAGGGTTCTTTCGACATATGATTTACCTAATAATGCGCCAAAGGCTAAGGGTACCATCATTAACCCTGCATATAAGGCTGATGCTCCCATCCCAACTTGCAACATAAGTGGTATAAGAAAAGGAATAGCCCCTGTACCTAAACGAGAAAATATATTTCCACCGATACCAACAGAAAAAGTCCTAGTCTTAAAAAGTGATAAAGGAATAAGCACGTTTTGTTTTTTTGATGCGTAATAAATATAAGTAACAAGAAGAGTAAAACCAATTAATAAGGTTATAACTGGAATTAAAGCCGTCTCTGATTTAGTTAAAAGTTCAATGCCGCTTAAAAGAGTAATTAAACTTGAGCTAAATAGAATAAATCCCCAACCATCAAACTTACTCGCAGTTGAAGTAAAGTTAGGCATGTAGCGTTTGGTCATCCATAGCCCAATAATACCGACAGGGATATTAATTAAGAATATCCAATGCCAACTAGCATAAGTGACTAATACGCCACCAAGTACAGGGCCGACAATAGGACCGATTAATCCCGGCATTGTTGCTAGGTTTAACGCGTGAACAAATTCATTACGTGGATAGCTCCGTAATAATGCTAAGCGTGCTACAGGCACCATCATTGCGCCACCAACACCTTGGAGAATGCGAGCCAGTACCAGTTGCGTTAATGTGCCAGATAATCCACACGCCAACGAACCGAGTGTAAATAAGCCTACAGCCCAGCCAAATATAATGCGGGTGCCAAATCTGTCAGCAAGCCAGCCACTGATAGGAATTAAGATCGCAACAGTCAGAGTGTAGCTAATGATGGTTAGCTGCATCGTTAAGGGCGATTCATGTAAGCTTTTGGCCAAGGAGGGGATTGCTGTATTTATTATTGTGGCATCAAGAGTCTGCATAAAAAAAGCAATACCCGCAATCCATGGTAGCCATGTCAGTTGTTTTGATGGTTTCACCATAGTCACCTCATTAATGGTAACGATATTCCGCGCGCAGAGTAGCCAGAAGCATAAAACAGTGGAGAGGAAATAACGAAGGTTATACGTAATGTATTATGACTATATCAGTTGTAACTTAACCTGAAGTGAATCGCGAAACATGCTTATTACGGTATAACATAATCGAAAATATGCAGCTAAACTGGTGTTGGGAATATGAAAAGGAGAATCGGTCAATGAATAGAAAACGGATTTTTGTTATCGCATTTATGGTGCCTATTATTTACGGCATAATTTGGTTTTTATCTCTGTACGTAAGTACGGATCTTAATCATTTGTTTTATGAAAACCATATCGTCTTTTTGTATTTAGCTTTGCCATGGTCGTTCTTTACGATAGAAGTTGGCGCAATGTGTAGTACCTATACCAGCAGTTATATCTGCAATCCACTTACTATTTTATTAATAAGCATTGGTTTTGCTGTAAATGTTGTTGTTAGTGCGATTGTGTTAGGTGGGTTGGGTAAGATGCTTAAAAGATAAGATTCTGATTGTTAATAAGTTAATGGTTTTTAAGAATAAAAAAACGACTGTGGTAAAACAGTCGTTTGCTAGAATTTGAAGACTAAACGAAGTTTATTCTGGTACGTATTCTAATGGGGCTTCTAAGTCTTTAAGTACCATTTTTTGAATATTAATTCCTAACATCATGATGATTAAACACCAATTGAGGAAAGGGAGTTTGCCTGTTTGAATGCTTTCAACAAACTGACTTGGGTTCCAACTAAATAATTCACAAATATTCTGCGCTGTCATTTCTTCAAATAGGCCGCTATCAATTAGCTTGGCAAATTGTTCGTTGGTTGGGCATACAAAAGTATTACGAGCACCAAATGCTGATGGTTTGAATAAGCGTAATACGCGACGAATATCCTCAACTGGGATCACTTTGCCATTAGTTGCAATGCTTTGTTTGCCAATTAATGCCGCTAAGAAACACCAACATGGGTATGGAATAGTCGACACATTGAAAGGTTCTTTTTTGTATTTCGCTGTCCAGCTACTTACATTCTTCTCTTGCAAACCAGTGACTAACGCTAACTTCTTTGCATCATAGCCATGATCTTTCAGTAGGTTAATGATTTCAGCGACTTCTGATACGAAAGGTTTTGTCCAATTTTCGTATGAGGTAAATACATTTTCTCTAATCAAAATGCTATTCCAATATGGGATTCAATAGATTGGCGCTGATCATACGTGTTCACACGACGATGTCCATTAATATCCCATCACCTTGTTAAAATCCTTAATCAATTACCAATTAAATTTGTTATTTCATCTAGTTAGCTGGCTGGCTTGGAACTCAGTTCTTGGATTACCTTCAGATCATCAGCAGCTAAAGTGAATGAGTCACTAAGCTCTATAGTTTTATTGCTTTCTTTCTTGGCGTTAACAAGTGTGGCGGTGTAGTGAATTTTTGCACTATGTGTTGTTTTATTAATATATTCTAGGTCTAACACGATACCTGATGCTCGTGATTTATCGATAATATAATGCCCATCCCAAGTTAAATTGGCATCAATATTGTTATTTTTTTGATTGAAGTTTTGGGTGTTTTGATGTGCAAGTAAGGTTTGAAGGCTGTGCTGATTCAGTGAAATAGTTAAGTAATGTTCGGTATCTTTTGACAAGATAATACTGACAGCTGGGGTGTTGTTTAAGTCGAAGTCAGTGGCAATGCCGACGTGAGTTAATGTACCGTGGATTTGGTGATCGTGTTGCTGATTACATCCAGTGAGTAATACGGTGGCAAGTAAAACACTTGCGATGGTTATTCCTTTCATACTATCTCCTCTGTGACGCACTGTATTGTGCCGTTAGCAAAACTAACTCTTTGAGGATATAGACTTTATTGTATGTTATGTCAGTAAATTGTGTGAATTACACGTTGCTTTCTTATTATTAGGTTAGATGATGAATGAGTAAAAGAGATAATTCCTGTAAGAACACTAGCCATAGTGCGCAAATTTAATGGTATATGACATCTTATTATTCGCCTATTGATGGATGGAATTAAAAACAAAACCCAAGAAAATAGAATAAGGCATAGAAACAAATAAAGCCGATCACAAAACCAATGAGATGGTGTATGAATGAAGGTATCTCCGGTTTATGTTTGCGCGCTTTGTTTTTAGTTACGCGGTAACATGCAAGGGCGATCAAAAAGATGATGGTGACAGCAAGGATATAAAATACGTTTTGTTGTGGCTGTGATTGCGTAGATTCTGCTAGTGCAAGGGGAGAAAAAAGAGCAACACTCGTAAGAAGATAAGATAGTTTCATTGTGGTTTACTCATAAGAAATAAAACTTACGTTAAAACTAACTGCTATTAGCGGCAATCATTGTTATTACAAGCTGTTATTGCATAAGTGTATGTTAAGCAGATAAAAAATATCGGCGTCCTGCCGATATATAAGTAATAAGAGATTGGCGTCCTTGCCAATTTAAGAGAGCTTTATAATTTTGCGTTAAATGCTTTTTTAAGTTCGTTACGCTCTTCAGTCACTAGCGCTAATTCATTTTTTACGCGTTTAAGTTCTTCGTGAATATTTTCATGAACGGGTGCATCAATAACGATATCTTTACCGCTTTGTGAGCGAATGATAACGTGTGAGCGTCCTGCAAACAGTGCTAAGAATCCCCATACCACACAGACGGCAAGTGTCATATATAGTGGTGCTTCCCAGCTATGTGTCGATTCATGTAGCGAGCCAAAAATAATAGGGCCAGTTGCTGCAAGTAAGTAACCCATACATTGTGCCATACCTGATAGTGCGGCTGCTTGGTGGGCATCATGAGTACGAATACCAACAAATGACAGGCCAAGAATAAAACCACCACCACAGCTAAAGCCAAAGCAAATTACCCAGATTAATGCGTGTTCCGGCATCATAAGTAGGCCAAGAATACCGATGAAGGCTAAGACAGCCATCGCAAAGCTCATTGCACGTTTGTCTTTCATTTTTGCCATAAGTGGAATAAGCACGAGTGCTGGTATGGCAGTTGAAAGCTGTAATACACCATGTAAGTAACCCGCTTGGTTCTCTGTGTAGCCGTTATCAATTAGGATACTTGGTAACCAACTGATAAAGATGTACATGATAAAAGAGTTTAAGCCTAAAAAGATGGTAACTTGCCATGCTGCCGCTGAACGCCATAGGTAGCTATGGCTATCAATATCAGCCGTATCAGCTGAAGGGCGAGTGTGACCTGATAATTGTGGCAACCATACAATAATTGAAATAATAGGGAAGATCAGTACGGTTGCTAAAGCAAATGCCCAATGCGGAATTGCCGTAATGCCCATTGAACCTGCTAGGTTCATCATTGGAATAGCCGTACTTGAACTTAACGTTGAGCCAATACCCATGATTAATACATAGACAGCAGTCAACGTAGTAACTTTTGTTGGGAAGTCTCTTTTTAGTAAGCTTGGCAGTAATACGTTACCAATCGCAATACCGATACCGATAATGCATGTACCTAAAAATAGCATTAAGGTTGAGCCACCGGAACGGATAAGCACACCACCACCAACAAGAACCAGAGCTATCATAAGAGATGGCTCTAAGCCGATTTTACGTGCAAGGCCAGATGATACCGGTGAAAATAGGGCAAAGGCCAACAGAGGCAAAGTAGTTAACATACCGGCTTGTGTTGCACTTAAACCTAAATCTTGTGAGATGAACTCTAGAATAGGTCCTAATCCTGTAAGTGGCGCACGTAGGTTACTTGCAATAAGTAAAATACCCAGGATAACCAATGCTGGTCGTGCAACTTTAGGGACTGTTTTTTTATTTTTATGTGACATAGCTCTCTCCTTAAATCTTTAATGACATAATACCTCTCCTAATTTTTTCTGTATTAAGTTATATTGACAGTAGATATCTAAATTCGGACAAATTATGAAGTACAGTATCCATTTCCCTGAGTTTGACTCCGATCTTTATCCACAAAAGGTCGTTGCATTGCGCCTATCTGGGTTAGAGAAGGATGAAGAAATCCCAGTCCATCAACACCGTAAAGGACAACTTGTTCTTCCTTTAAGTGGTTTTGTTCGTTGTAAAATTGCTGACGCTATCTGGATGGTTCCCGCGAATTGCGCAGTTTGGATCCCAAGCCAAGTACCTCATAGTAATAGTGTTTCTCCTGATGCCGATACTTGTATGCTATTCGTTGATCCAGATGTAGTTGGAATGCCATCTAAAGCGTGCACATTATCTATTTCTCCACTTTTACGTGAGCTTATTGTTCGTTTAACAGAATCCGATCTCTCCTATACATCCGAATGTAAAACCGCAAGGTTAGCGGATGTGTTGATTGATGAATTAACGAGCATGCCATCTGAACATTTTGATTTTCCAATTCCGACTGAGAGTCGATTACACAGTATTGCTTTAGAGCTCATTAATAACCCAAGCGATCGCAGTACTGTTGGTGAATGGGCAAGTAAATATGCGATGAGTGAAAGAACCTTGGCGCGTTTAGTGAAGCAGGAATTAGGATTAACCTTTGGTAATTGGCGTGGACAGCTTCATATTGTGATTGCATTGCAAAAACTGTCATCAGGGGAGCCTGTACAGCGAGTATCAGAAGATTTAGGCTACGAATCAGTAAGCGCCTTTATTACTTTCTTTAAAAAAACCCTCGGACGACCGCCTAAGCAATACATTAAAAAACGGATTAATGATTAAATTTTTAGATATGTGCTTATATCGAGATTTAGACTTGATTTTAGCCAAGGTAAAGAGTCCGCTTTTCATTCATATGACAAAACCAGATGGGGGCTATGTCTCGTTGGCTGGCCTTTCACGTAAAATCGATTTCTCTCTCTGAATGGATTTATCAATCAGAGCATTCGCTAATCCTTCACATGTTAGAAGAGCGAAAAGCCTTAACTTTGTGAACGGTGATGGTTTCGGTTGGTATTCCGATCTCGTGTAACAGTACAAATAACACTGCGCCAGCGATATATTAAGCAGCAGTTAGGCTGTGTGACATTGGCTTCTGAACCATTAGAGTAAACGAATGATTAGCTTTTAATACCTAGGCAACAAATTCTGCATATTGATCATATTCACTCACTGACTGTTTATGAGCTAATTATGGATGAATCTGCTGTTACATATTCGAATTTATCCCTTCTTCATTAGACAACATTTTTCATTAGCTGATCTCTTTGCTTCGATTAAGTGATATCGCAGTGCCGACGAGTAAACTCAGTCGAAGAGGTGAGCAGTGAAAGTGATGCTTTTTCTCATTATTGTACCTATTACCACGAATTATAGAGACGTTAACCTGCCAAATAGACGGCTATTGCTGCATGATTATCTACTGTATTTTGTAATACCAGATGGGAAATGGTTAGAGCAATAAAGACTTTCGATGTTTGGTAATTATTATCCTATCAATACAGCCTGTATAATAAATATTCAATTTTTTATCGTTAATCAAAATTTGTAATATAAATATGTAACGTCATGATCTACCAATTAAAAAGCTATGCAATGATAGATTGCATGGTCTTTTTATTGAAAATAAAGGAGTTTTTGACTGGTCTTTATGCTTTTTAGCTGCTAATCTCTCGTCCCTCACAAACAACGTGAGATATTTATGCCAAGTAATGCATGTCAAATAGCTGATAGTAACAACACATCTTTGAACTCAGATTCTTCTCGTTTTGAAGCAAAACTAGTTCCAATTCTAACTATTGGTTTCATTTCCTTATTCATTTTTGCTGCACTGGCTGATATGTCCAGCTTTACAGCATTAATTCAAACTAGCTTTGAATCTGCAGCCAATGCTTTTGGTTATAGCTGGCAGATCTTAATGCTGGTTAACTTTCTTATTGCTTTAGCCATTGCTTTTAGCCCTTTGGGTAAAAAGGTGATGGGAACCGTGAAAAAACCAACAATCGGTACTTTTCGTTGGTTAGCGATGATCATGTGTACTTTATTAGCGGGTGGTGGCGTATTTTGGTCTGCCGCTGAGCCAATTTACCATTTCATTACACCACCGCCGACATTTGAAGGTGTTGTTGGATCTACACAACAAGCTGTCGACCCTGCACTGGGTCAAGCGTTCTTACACTGGGGCTTTTTAGCGTGGGCTGTATTGGGCACGTTGGCAACTATTGTATTAATGTATGCACACCATGAACATGGCGTAAAATTACGTCCGCGTGCTTTGCTTTTTCCTATCTTTGGAAAGAAGTTGGAAGATCATTGGTTCGGTAGTGTAATTGATGCTTGCTCAATTATTGCCGTTGCCGCAGGTACAATTGGCCCTATTGGTTTCCTAGCATCGCAGTTAGGTTATAGTTTAGAGTTGCTAACAGGGCTTGAAAATAACGTTCAATCTCAGTTAATGATCCTTGCCGTCGTTGTGTCTATTTATTCTCTTTCTGCTGCGTCAGGAATGGATAAAGGTCTACAGTGGCTATCACGCTTAAACGTGATTGGTGCGTTTGGACTATTACTAGCAATGCTATTCTTAGGCCCAACGAAATTTATTTTAACTGAGTTTGGTAGCGCGTTTGGTGATTACATTCATCATTTTGGCGAGCTAAGCTTAGCGAATGATAAGCCTTCTTGGAATGTATGGTGGACATGGTTCTTCTGGGGTTGGTTTATCGGTTTTGCACCGATGATGGCAATCTTTATTGCACGTATTTCAGAAGGGCGTAGCATTCGTGGTTTAGTTCTTGCGGTTGCGATTGGTGCGCCTATCGTGACGAATTTCTGGTTCGCTGTATTAGGTGGTACTGGTATTTTCCTTGAGCTACAAACACCGGGTGTAATTTCTGGCCCACTGAATGACGGTGGTTTACCGGCGGTATTATTAGCATCACTGTCTAACTTGCCATTAAGCGGTATTTTATTACCTGCGTTTCTTGTGTTGACGACAACCTTTGTTGTTACCACGGGTGATTCAATGGCATATTCGATTGCGATGGTGGTTTCTGGTGATAATGAACCTGATAGTAAGCATCGTTTGTTCTGGGCGATCACTATGGGTGTGGTTGCTGCGGTATTATTGCTTGCAGGTGACGGTGGCTTAAATGCACTGCAATCGTTCATTGTGATAACGGCTGTCCCGGTTTCTATCTTGATTGCGTTCACATTGATCAGTGGCCCAATCGCTGCATACAGAATGACATGTGCAACAAAACAAGTGGCTGCATAATACGGTATATCACCTATTGATGGTGACATTCCGTAAATGAAAAACGCCCGATATTGCTGTTAGAAATAACATGCACTATCGGGCGTTTTTTATTACGGATTATAAGTTTTGTTAGAAATGACAAGCAAAGCCAAGGTTATACCGTATCAATCTGTCCATCTTTCGCTTTCGCTTTACAACGTTTGACTAACTGTAATGTCATGCCTCTAAAAATGAATAGGTGTGCAGGCATCATAGCGAACCAGTATAAAAGACCTTTAAAACCTTTCGGGTGCCACCATGCTCGAATATCCACTGAGCGGTGATCACCATGATCATTAATGGTAAATTCTAATCGTCCTAAACCTGGCGCTTTCATCCCAAACAGGAGTGATAAGAAATGGTTTTCTTCAAGACTGATCACCTTCCAAGAGTCAATGCGATCGCCCAATTGTAAATGTTGAGGATCACGGCGATAACGTTCTAGAGCATTACCACCAATCATTGAATCCATCCATTCACGAATACGCCATAGACTGTTGGCAAAAAAGTAACCTTCTTTTCCACCAACGAGCTGAACTTGTTGCCATAAATCTTCAGCACTCGCATCGGTTTTTAACGTGTAGCCCGCTTGTTTAGGGTAATAGCCATAATTAGATTTCCAGCGCGATAATGCATCAGGGTCAAATCCCCAAATCTCACTATCAATAATCTCATCATTCATCTCTAATGCTTCTGATACCGCATCATCGTAACTGATTAAGACTTGTGGGATGTATTGCTGTAACTTGCTTCCATCAGCTGGTAAATCATATTGCAAGCCGTTGATCAATGCTCTCGCAATATTGGTCGGTACTGAGGTAATAAAACGTAGCCAATAAGTTGCCATAGCTGGACTTAAGAATTTAAGCGGTATCACGCGAATTTTCTTATTAAGCAGTGTACCTAAACGTACCATTTGATCGCGGTAGGTAAGTTGTTCTGGTCCTGCAACATCAAAAATGAGGTTTTCATTATTAGGCTTTTTAATCAGCTCAGTTAAATAAAATAACAAGTTTCTAAGCGCAATTGGAGAATTGCGAGAACTGACCCACTGTGGTGTTAGCATCACAGGTAGATGACTTACAAAATCGCGCATCACTTCAAAAGCGGCAGAGCCAGGACCGATAATGATACCTGCACGTAATTCGACGATAGTTTTGCCACTATTGCGAAGAATATTACCTGTTTCTTTACGAGCTAGCAGGTGAGTTGAAGCTGCATCTTCAGATTGTAGCGCGCCTAAGTAGATAACCTGCTTAACCTGACTATGTTCTAAATATTGGCTAAAGTGGCGCGCGCAGTCTAATTCAAAATCAATAAAATCATGACCATGGTTCATACCATGTACAAGGAAGAAAACGATATCAACACCGTGAAAGAGATCCGTAAGGTCACTATCATCATTGAGATCAAGGTAAATTAATTCAAGATTATCAAGATCATTCCAGCCACGCTTTCTTAGCAATTGTAAGTTGCGTCCTGTGGCTTTAACGTGATGACCTTGATTTAGCAATTCTGGCACTAAATGGCTACCCACATAGCCTGATGCGCCGACCACTAGAATTGTTTGTTTCATTACCTCATTGCTCCATTTCCTTATGGTGTGACTTAAGAAGAGTTATCGTAGATATAAAGATTTATATTTTTGTTAATTGTAACCAAGTTCAGAATAATAGGTATGGCATCAAGTTATTTTCGCGATTAGCATAACATTTCACGTCAAATTGATTATCTATCAGTATGCTTTATTTTAGATAATTACTCTGCTTTATCACGACAGTTTATCAGTAAATTTTACCAATGGTTACACGATAATAACTATTATATTATCGATTGTTGTTATTAGGGATTATTGCAATGCCGACACTCATTCTTCAACAATTTGATCGAGGCTTCCTTCGTTCGTTATTTTGGATTGCTTTACCTATTGCGTTGCAGTCAATGTTGTTTTCAAGTCGAAGTCTTGTCGATATTTTGATGTTAGGCCAGTTAGGGAATGCCCAAGTAGCCGCTGCTGGTATTGCAGGTAAAGCCTTTTTTGTTGCCATTATTATGTTATTTGGCGTCTCGACAGGCGGTGCGATGTTGACTGCTCAATATTGGGGGGCGAATAATAAGCAAGGAGTACGAGAAGCAACAGCCTTAACCGTGATGATCAGCGGTTGTTTTGCTTCAGTCGCAGCGGCACTGTTTTTATTTGCGCCAGAATGGATCATGGGCCTTGCGACACAATCGCCAAAAGTTATCGCGTTAGGTTCTGATTATTTACGTATTACGGCATTTAACTTACTCGGCGCGGCATTTGGTATTGGTATCGCTGTGGGTTTACGTTCGATGCACCAGCCCGGTGTTAGTACCTTTTTTAGTGCGATTGGTATTAGTGCCAATATGTTCCTTAATTGGGTATTTATTTTTGGTAAATTTGGTTTGCCAGCGATGGGGATCAAAGGTGCTGCATGGGCAACGTTGCTTAGTGGTGGTATTGAACTGATATTACTGGCCTCGTATTTATATGGGCGAAAACATTTATTAGCGTTTAATTTACAAACGGTTGTAGCTGTTTGTAATAAAAAAGATATTCAGCGTTTTCTTAAACTATCATTACCGATTACATTTAATCACCTTGCATGGGCGGGGGGAATTTTTGTTTACCATGCGATTATAGGGCAATTAGGTGTAAATGGGCTTGCTGCAATGTCGGTGATCACGCCGATTGAGTCACTGTCACTTGCAATGCTGATCGGTATTTCAAATGCGTCAGCTGTATTTATCGGCAATTTACTCGGTGCCAATAAAAATGATGAAGCCTATTTAAAGGCGTGGGCATTCTCGTTACTTAACTTAGGTTTTGCTTTATTAACGGTATGTGTGATGTTTTTAATTAAACAGCCGTTATTAAGCTTATTTTCAGGATTAACAGAAGATGTACGCGCGTTAACTGATCATTTCTTTGATATTTTTGCAGTTATTCTGGTGTTAAAAAGTATTCCAATGGTAATGATTGTTGGTGTATTACGAGCTGGTGGTGATATTAAGTTTTGCTTCTATCAAGATATTATTGCGCAATGGATGATCGGTATTCCCGTCACCGCATTCTGTGCATTTGTTTTACATTGGCCGATAGAGTGGGTTTATGCTTTATTAGGTTTAGAAGAGCTAATTAAATGGTTTGCATCATCATTTCGTGTACATTCTCGTCGTTGGATGAATAATTTAGTGGCTTAAATATACGGCCTAAAAGAAGAGGTTGACTCCCGCTTATTTAGGCCATTTTTAGTGTGATAACATGACTTTATTTATTCTGCTAAGTACCAATATCCAAGGTTTATAAGCTGAGTAAGTAGCGTTAATACGGCAGGGTGATGAATGGCATTGCCTAGAGATTCAGCAGTCACGACTTGCTCATTACAAAACTGTTTTGCGGTCTCTGCACATTCATCGGGTAATGCGTATTGTTCACCATTGATGAAGATGATCTCAGGTTGAGCATCATGATAAAACGCACGTAAGCCGCTAATGCGATTAAAGCTATCGCCATTCATTAAGCATTGATAGGTTTCTTCATTACTCCACTCAGGATCAGACGGAACAATATCTAACTCGTGACGATTTTGGCTTAAATGTTCGCCCATCCATTGTTTTAACAAATGCGGGTGATCAAGCAAACTGCGCATCATGGTTTCAAGATCATGGTAATCTTGCTCTGAAATTGCACCATTACAACGACGGGTAGAGAGGGCTGGATTGTGGTAGTGGACATCACCAATATCATTTGAAATCACGAAATCAGCAAAGGTGCTTAATAACTCTTGTTTTTTAGGCGAACGGAAACCGACAGAAAAGCTCATGGATGTTTCCACAGAATAGCCATCATGTGGGAAACCAGGTGGAATATATAAAATATCTCCCGTTTCTAACACTTCATCAATGATTGGTTCAAAACCTTTAATCTGGCGTAATGCCGAATGACGAAACTCTTCCTCATAATCATCGCGTTTCTCACCCACACGCCAATGACGTTTTCCTGAACCTTGAACAATAAATACATCATACTGGTCAATATGAGGACCAACACCGCCACCAGGGGTTGAGTAACTGATCATTAAGTCGTCAAATAACCAGCCTGGAAGTTGACGAAAAGGAGTGACTAATTGTGCTGCACCTTCATGCCAATGATTAGCGGCTTGTACGATGAACGACCAATTCTCTTCTGGCGTATTATCGAAGGTTAATGGCCCATGCAGGACTTCCCATTGGTCATCTTTTTTTGCAATGTAGCGAGAATCAACTTCTTCTTCCATCGCAAGCCCCGCTAATTCGTCAGGGCTGATAGGATCGACAAAGTGCTTAAAGCCACCTTTAATAATGGTTGGCTTTTTTTGCCAATATTGGGTGAGAAATTCTTCTAGGGAGAACGTTAATTGATACATTCGCAAGCTACTGATTATGAAATAGGCGATGAGTATAACGTAATTAAAAAACATCGACGGATATTTATGTTGCTAAGTGTCATAGATATGTAAATACAATCTGGAATTAACGTCTTTATATTCATGATAACAGATGAAATAACAGAAAATATATTGACGTTAGGCATGGTTACAAATTCACAGTATAAGTTATAATTTTTTTATAAAAGTTAAGATTGTTAATAATAAGTTGCTTAAGTTAAGTGATACTATTTATCGCGACTTTGACAATTGAAATAACTTTAATGACAGTGCTATTTGCTGTAAATTTGCCGCGTAAATGCGTGACGTATTTATTTAGTTATTTTAATCAATTGCTCAAATTTTAAGTAGTTGATGTGATTTCAAGTGTTGGTGATATAAATGTTACGACTCGCAGGACTCTGCAAAGGATACCGTGACGGCTCCGAATTTCATTTTGTGCTTCAAGGAACGAATTTAGATCTTGAACCCGGTGATCAAGTTGCGTTAATGGGTGAAAGTGGTTCAGGTAAAAGTACGTTATTAAACCTAATTGCAGGGCTAGATACTCCTGATGAAGGGGAGATTTGGCTGGGCAACACACCCATACATTCTATTTCAGAGCGAGAACGAACGGCCTTTAGGCGTGATAATATTGGCTTGGTTTTCCAGCAATATAATTTATTACCGACATTAACCGTTGCTGATAATATTAAATTTTGCCGTCAGCTTAAGGGATTAGCGTCAGATGATAAGTTATGGCGTCAATTGATCTCTGCATTAGATCTTATGCCGTTGTTAGAGCGTTATCCTGAAGAAATATCAGGAGGGCAGCAACAGCGTGTAGCGATTGCACGTGCTATTTATATGGAGCCTAAGATCCTGTTAGCCGATGAGCCAACGGGTAGCCTTGACGAACGCAATGCTGAAGCCGTTATTCGGTTACTTCTATCTCTCACAAAAAAACTTCACTGCACCCTACTTGTTGTAACACACAGTAAGAAAGTCGCATCACACATGCAAGGCCATGTTCGTCTGCAGGGAGGGCAACTTCATGTTACGCCCCGTAGTTAATGCGTTATGGGGGCATTATCGACGTCACCCGTTTCAAATTGTTCTTGTATGGTTAGGCCTAACGTTAGGTATTGCCTTACTTGTTGGCGTTATGGCCGTAAATCAGCAAGCCAAAGAAAGTTACCGCGAAGGTGAACAACTTTTTTCTAATCCTTTCCCTTATCGCATTCGCCACGTACAAATGGGGATGAAAGTCCCACAGGGTTTTTATATTCAAATGCGCCGAGCTGGATTGAAAACTTGCTCGCCGATGGAAGAATATCGCATCGTGACTGATCAGCAACGTGACTTTCAATTGCTAGGTATTGATCCCGTTACAATGATGTCTGTGTCAGGTTCGAATGGATTAGATGAAGGTAAGGTAGAACTGCTGAAATTGATGCGTCCACCTTATCCGATCATGATAGGTCAACAGCTCGCAAATTATATTGGCTTGTCTGATGGCAGTATGATCACGTTAGATTCTGGAAAAAAAATCGGTCCAGTCGAGATTATTCAAGACAAAAGAATGAATCAACCTCGTATGATTGCTGATATTGCATTGTTGCGAGAATTGAACCCAAGTTCTGGTTTCACTGCTGTTGTTTGCGGGGAGATGAGCCGAAAACAATTAAGTAAGTTAACTCATATTCTTCCTCCAGGATTAACCTTAGAACGGAAACAAAGTGCGAAATTAGAGCCCTTAACTAATGCATTTCACTTAAATTTGTTTGCAATGGGCATGCTATCGTTTGTGGTTGGGTTATTTATTTTCTATCAAGCGATGTCACTATCTTTTGCTCAGCGCCAGCCTTTAGTCGGTGTGTTACGTCAATTAGGCGTCACCAGTGGACAAATCGCGAAAGCGTTAGTTTTTGAATTAATCGCTTGGATTGTTTTAGGCTTGATTGGCGGTAATTTATTGGGCTTGTTATTAGCTCAGCAATTACTGCCGAGTGTCGCTGCATCTCTCAATGATCTTTATAGTGCTAACGTTAGCTTGCAAATTCAGTGGCATTGGATGTGGGGACTGGCAAGTTTAGCCATTGCTTTCTTTGGTTGTGCGTTTGCCTGTACTTGGCCTTTGATCCGGTTAGTGAGATCGCAACCATCACGGCTCGCAGCTCATTTGTCTTTAATTCGCTTTAGCGGTCGAGAATTTGCGTGGCAAGCTTTGTTTTCAGGTATCTTCATGTTGATTGCCTTTGGCATCTATCAACTGCCTCATGGACAACTAGCTGGCTTTGCGCTGATTGCATTTATCTTGATTGCTTCAGGCTTATTCATGCCATATCTGATGTGGAAATTGTTTTTATGGCTCGGCAAGCTTTGTCGCTCGGCACAATTACGATGGTTTTTTAATGATGCCGCGGCAAGTTTGAGCTATCGAGGTGTTGCTGCGATGGCATTTATGCTGGCTTTAGCATCAAATATTGGTATGGAAACCATGGTAGGTAGCTTTAGAAACACCACTGAAAGTTGGCTAGAGCAACGGTTAGCCGCTGATATTTATATACGTCCATCAATGAATATGGCACCACGTATCTCTAAGTGGTTACAAGACCAGCCAGAAGTTGCGCAAGTTTGGTGGAGCTGGCAAAAAGAAACGCCGTCTGACGCTGGTACTATTCAAGTCATGAGTATTGGTGATACTTCTGGCGAGAAAAAAGCGTTAGTCGTTAAAAAAACAGCTTATGACTATTGGAAGACACTGCATAAAAGCCGCTCGGTTATGGTGAGTGAGTCTATAGCACTTAAAAATCATTGGGATGTCGGAGATATCATTAATTTGCCCGCACCGATGAATAAAGGTTGGAAAATTGTCGGTATTTATTATGACTATGGTAACCCTTATGGTCAGGTATTAATTTCACAGTCTAAGTGGCAGCGTTTCTGGCCCCATTCTGGGCAAGTTGGATTAGCTATTCACCTTAATAAGAACGCAAACCCAGATAAATTACTTGCCGATCTTGGTGCTCGTTTCCGTTTACAACCTGAACGTATTCGTAATAATGCAGCCTTGATGAAAGAGGCGATGGGGGTTTTTGATCGCACGTTTGTTGTGACCTCAACACTGGGACATTTAACCTTGTTCATTGCGATATGTGGTTTATTTTTTGCCACAATAGCAGGGGAAGTATCACGTCAACGTCAGTTTGCGTTGCTACGTTGCATGGGAATGACAGGACGAGAATTGGCGTTACTTGGTGGTGGGCAGTTGCTGTTTATTGGCGTGATGACGTCGTTGATAGCATTGCCGCTAGGCTTGTTTCTTGCCCAGCTATTAATTGATGTGGTGCTTAAATATTCCTTTGGTTGGACAATGCCAGTGCAATATTTCCCTGTGGATTATTTGACGACATTGGGTACTGCCTTATTAGCCTTGTTGGTGGCTGGAGCCTGGCCTGTTTGGCGTTTGGTTCGTCGCTCTGCAATCTTGTCTTTAAGGGAGTCATTCTAATGAAGATGTCATTAATATGGCTCTGTCGCGTTGTAGTTACCCTAACGTTAGCGTTGCTTTTAAATGCTTGCGATAACCAAAAACCACCGAGCAAATCTGTGGAATCACTAACTCAATCAACCGACTATGTTTTTGAGCCTGTAGTGAAAGGTAACAAGCTGCAATTTCCTAAAGATTATGGTTCACATCCTGAATATCGTGCTGAATGGTGGTATTTCACCACTAACCTTGAATCTGAAAGTGGCAAGCAAATAGCGTTGCAATGGACATTATTCCGAATGGCGACGGGGGATGAAGAAACCAAAGGTTGGAAAACGCCACAAATGTATATGGCGCATGCGGTGATCACAACTGATAAGAAAACATGGCGAGCAGAGCGTTTTGCCCGCGGTGGAATAGGGCAAGCAGGGGTGGTATTAAACCCATTTCGAGCATGGTTAGATAATTGGACATGGCGCTCAAAAGATAATTCACCGTTTCCCGGTAGGCTTGAATTTGCTGATGATAATATGAAAGCAATTTTAGATATCACACAAGCGGGATCGATAGTTTTACAGGGTGATAATGGCTATAGCCGGAAACACCCACTGCTAGATATTGCCTCTTATTATTACAGTGCGCCCTTTTTGAATGTAAAAGGGATGCTAGAGCTTGATGGCGAAACCTATCGCGTAAAAGGCCAAGGTTGGTTTGATCGTGAATGGAGTAGCAGTATGCTTAGCTTGCAGCAGCAGGGATGGGATTGGTTCTCTATTCACCTTGATGATGGCAGTGCATTGATGGTTTCTCAACTACGTGAACACGGTGAAAAGCCTTACTTTTTTGGTTCTCGTTCTTGGAGAAATGGTAAAGTGGTTAAGCTTGATAACCACCAGATCCGCATGAAACCGATTAAATATTTTTCCGTTAAAGGAAAGCAGTTCCCGTTAATATGGGAAATCGAGATACCATCACAATCCATAAAGATTAAAACTACCGTTGTTCGTCGAGAACAGTGGTTACCTTTTATTTTCCCTTATTGGGAAGGACCTATTCGGGTCAGTGGTAGTCATAAAGGAAAAGGCTTTATGGAGCTTACCGGATACGAATAATATTGATAAAAGCCGACTCGTTCGGCTTTTTTCTTATCTGATATTTGTGAACAAGATCTAAGTTTAAATTCAAGGCACTGTTACTGTGATATTTTACTTGAAAGTGAGAGATTATTTGTGGAAATAAAAGCGCAATGCCAGTGTGGTCAGGTTTCTTATGTATTAAAAAATAAGCCATTAAAAGTCTTTGCTTGTCATTGCAAAGAGTGCCAAAAACTATCAACTAGCCCATTTAGTATTACAGCGGTGATTGCTGCAGAAGATATTACATTTAGTGGTGAATTAAAAATGTGGAGTCGTGAAGCCGATAGTGGCAACACCAATACGGCGGTATTTTGCCCTGAATGTGGTAATCGTATTTATCATTTTAACCCTGATGATCGCTCTACAGTTAAGCTTAAACTTAAGCCTGTTGCTTGCGTTGACGATGTTATGTTCAAGCCACAAATGCATGTTTGGGTAAGTGAAAAAGTGAGCTGGTATCAATTACCTGAAAATGTACCGTGTTATCCAAAGCAACCTCACTAAGCCCATTTAAAAGAGGTTTTAATGAATTTTACTTCTATTGATGATGGTGAAATCTTGCTGTTAGCAACACCTATAATGGATAACTTAATGGATGCGTCAACACGGCAAGATCATTCAGCACACGTTCGCGATTTTACTCCGCGATTAAAGGCTATTGTGACGAAAGATTACCTTAAACAAGTGTGTGAACAGTACCAATCGGAAAAAGGCTTTTTTACTGAACGCTTTCCTGTTGCTGTGTTTAAAAGACCTGATTCTGTTGTTATTGTGTGGAAGCAATTTTTCAGCAAAGCAGAAGGTGAGTTTATGGCTGAAATGGTATTAGTTTGCCAAGAGGACCGTATTCTTTGCGACCATGTTATGGTGCTTTAGTCTCTCAATTTAAATCTTATCTGGCATGAGCAGTGAATGGTGCGTTTAGCGATATAATACGCATTCATTTAGTAATGTGTTGTATTCATGCCAAAATTTAACTTACATCGTCCGGATTATGTGACCTCCATGTTAGGTCAGCTTTCTTCTTCGCAATTACATCAACGCCTTGATCCCATAGTAAAACAATTAACAAAAAAGTTACCGCGTAACCCATATATCAGTGATCGTATCATCGCCAAACGCTGGGAAGTGTTGAATAACATTAACTCTCAAACTATTTTGTATGATACCGAAACTCAGCAACAACAGCATTGCTACGAAAAGAACATAGAAAACTTTATTGGCTCAGTAAAGTTGCCGTTAGGTATTGCAGGGCCTTTAAAAGTGAATGGTCTATTTGCTAGTGGTGAGTACTTTGTGCCATTAGCAACAACAGAAGCGGCATTAGTTGCATCTTATCATCGTGGGGCTCTTCTGATCAGTGAAGCAGGAGGAGCAAGTGCTATATTGTTAAATGAAGGCGTAACACGAGCACCAGGTTTTGCGTTTGAATCACTTGTACAGGCGAGCAAATTTATTACTTGGGTCACAACACAATACGATACTTTTAAAACGATTGCAGAATCAACCACGCGCTACGGTAAGTTATCAGACATTAATTTGAGCATGGAAGGTAATCATGTTTACTTGGTATTTGAATATCTAACCGGTGACGCATCTGGTCAAAACATGGTGACGATTTCAACTAATGCCGTTTTTGAATATATTCTTGCTAATACACCGATTAAACCTGTTGAAGCCTTTCTAGACTGTAATTTATCTGGTGATAAAAAAGCAACGGCACAAACGTTGCGTTCGGTTCGTGGGAAGAAAGTGACTGCTGAAGTACATTTAAGCCGTGAGCTAGTGAAGAAATATCTTCATACGACCCCTGAAAAAATGGTCGACTTTGGCAAAATGACCACAGTAGGCGGTGCGTTAAGCGGTACTATCGGTGTTAATGCACATTATGCGAATGCGCTTGCTGCATTTTATATTGCATGTGGGCAAGATGCGGCATGTGTTGCGGAATCTTCTGTTGGTATAACGCGAATGGAACTAAATCAACATGATGTTCTTTGCGTATCGGTGACATTACCCAATTTAATGGTAGGGACTGTAGGTGGAGGAACACATCTCCCTAGCCAAAAAGCGTGTTTAGAACTATTAGGTTTATATGGAAGTGGCCACTCTCAAGCATTAGCAGAAGTGTGTGCCGTTTTATGTTTAGCCGGTGAACTTTCAATTATTGGAGCTTTTTGTTCAGGCCATTTTGCCAAAGCGCATCATCGGTTAGCACGATAAGCTTAATTAGATGGTATATTACATGGAGTATAGAATACTGTGTTACAAAAAAAGATAGAACAAATTAACTCGCAGAATAATTTCTTTTTTCTGACGATAGCTTTAATAAGCTTATTAATTAGTGCGTCACTAGAAAAAGTGATCCCGCATGGCATAGTTCAGTATGCGTTAGAGGCCTTTACTGTCATTACGTTTATTGTCTGCTTATTAAGCTTACGTTTTGATAGGTCATGGTTTCGTTTTTTAACATCTTTGGTCGGAATCTGGATTATGGCGATGATTGCTAGAATCCTATTAGGTATTGAAGAAATTGAAATTATTATGCTATCGCTGATGTTTGTATTCTTTTTTGGCACGTTTAAATCTATTATGCGTCAGATCCTGTTCACAGGCTCAATAAATACCAATAAGATCATTGGCTCTATGGCATTATTTTTATTGCTTGGATTAATGTGGGCGATTGCGTATTTGATTCTTGTTCGTGTTTTCCCCGATTCAATTCATGGTATCAATTCAGGGCCATGGCATGAAAATTTCTCTGATGCGGCGTATTTTAGTTTTGTTACCTTAACGACATTAGGTTATGGCGATATTTTACCGGTCTCTTCGATTGCGAAAGTTTTCGCATATTTAGAAGCTATTGTCGG
This sequence comes from Photobacterium sp. GB-210, assembly GCF_003026075.1. Classification (NCBI taxonomy): domain Bacteria; kingdom Pseudomonadati; phylum Pseudomonadota; class Gammaproteobacteria; order Vibrionales; family Vibrionaceae; genus Photobacterium; species Photobacterium sp. GB-210. Next base: position 23,994 of record NZ_PYNU01000021.1, read on the forward strand.
CGTGTTTTATATGGCAATTGTAGTATCGAGTTTAGTTAGTTCTAGTGGCAGTAAGCATTTAGGTCGTGATGAGTAGTTAACTATCGTTTGATAAAAGCGATAGTCGTTGTTTTTGAACGTTATTGAGTATTTATAAACAATGAATCGTTTTTTCAAGAAAGTTTATGATTATATTAACCCAACGGTTAATCCAGAGCTTGAGCCCGCATTCGATGAATGGCAAAAGCATATTCCAACATTATGGCTTTTGGGTAAAACAGGTGCGGGTAAATCGACGGTTATTCAAACCATTACAGGAAGTAGTGCGGTTGAGATCGGTAACGGTTTTCAACCGTGCACACGTACTGCAGAAGTTTACCAATACCCAACAGATAGCCCATTAGTTCGTTTTCTAGATACCCGAGGTTTGGCAGAAGCTAATTATGATCCTGCTGAGGACATAGCGATGTGTAGCGGTAAAAGCCACGCATTGATCGTTATCATGAAAGCTGAAGAACCAGAACAATCATCCGTTCTTGAGGCGTTAAAAACCATTAAGCGTTCAGGCAAAATTAAACATTTATTGGTTGTTCACACGGCAATAAATAGCCTGAATGATAGCCAAGAACGCGAGCGAGCCATTTTTTATAATCATCAGCGGGTTATGGACGCATGGGGTATTAAAGAGTCCGTATGGCAAGCGAAAAATACGGATGAACAATTAAATACTTATCAGCCAATTGGGGTTGATTTGATCCCTGATGAGCAACAGTACATCGGCTTAGATACCTTAAACTTAGTGCTTTCTGAAACGCTGCCTATGTTGAGCCTTCTCTCAAATAAACAGGCTCACAGTAATAGAGAAGAGCAAAACTTCGAGCGATTACGTAAAGAAGTCTTATGGTATGCAGGTGCTGCAGGCGCGAGTGATGCGATTCCAGCCATTGGCTTATTTACAGTTCCAGCTATTCAAGGAAAAATGTTACACAGCCTTGCCAATCAATATGGTGTGACGTGGAATAAGAAAGACTATGCAGAATTTATTAGTATGCTTGGTTCTGGTTTCTTATTGCATTATATCTCCAAGTTAAGCGTTAATCAGTTAGTAAAATTTATTCCCGCTTATGGGCAAACTGTCGGTAGTGCGACGGCTGCCGCAATGAGCTTTTCATCCTCTTATGCGATTGGGCGTGCCGCCGCTATGTACCTCTACCACCGGAGTAAAGGTGAAACCGTATCGAAAGAGTTATTAAAGACAACGTATCAACAAGCGTTTAAATCAGTTAAAAAAGTGGCTGACCAGCAAGTTAATCAAAATAATCTTGATAGTAAGGATAGCCATGAAGCGCGTAAATAAGAGTTATCAACTTATTAGTCAGTTATCAGATGGTTTTATTCCGCTGGTGGCTGTTGCTATTTTATTGCCAGTTGTCGTGTTATCAGGCTTTGGTATTGTCGCATTAATCAATAATGGTCAATGGATACTGTTTTTCGCTTTAATTGCAATTTCGTGTTTGATTGTTTTTGTCCCTTATTGGTTTATTCGCCGAAAAAGAGTAGTGAGTGATGCTGTCAGTGATGATTTAGCCCCATTGCATGTGGAAGGTAATCCTCAATGGGGAGCGCATGAAAATCAGGTGTGGCAAGAAGTGACATTGATCATTCAGCAACAACTGAGTGATGCACCTGAGTGGGAGTCATTACAAGCGCATGCATATGTCTTAGTTGCAGAAGTCGCGGATCGTTTTAATAAAGGTAAATCAGCCCAACGCCTATCTTTTACTGCTCCTGAGTTTTTACTTATGGTGGAAGAAGTAAGTCGGCGTTATCGTTATTTTTTACAAGAGCATGTGCCATTTGCTGAGAAAATAACATTAAAGAGCCTTCAGCAAGGCTATCAGTTAAAGGATAAAGTGGGCTATGCGAAATCTGCCTATGATGTCTATCGATTATTTCGTATTGCAACACCAACAGGATGGTTAGCAGAAGCGCGCGGATTAGTGTTAGGTAAGCTATTTGATGATGTCAGCTTAGAAGTGCAAACCAAACTAAAAATGACCTTGCTACAAGAAGTTGCCTCAGTCGCCATCGATCTTTATAGCGGTCATTTCAAACTTGATGATGCTTCCGTTCCGCACAGTAAAATGCATGACAAAGATCAACAGGCTGGAGCGGTTCCTATTGAACCACTACGTGTTGCAGTAATAGGGCAAATTAGTGCGGGTAAATCATCTGTGGTTAATGGTTTACTAGGGGAGATGTCGGCAGAAATTAGTGCGTTACCTTCAACAGATAAAGCAACAACCTATCGTTGCGAAGTCGAAGGAACCGATGTGATTAATTTAATTGATCTACCTGGTATTGACGGTACTGAAAGTATTAATCAAATGCTGTTAAAACAAGTTACGCAAAGTGATGTGGTGTTGTGGGTACTTAAAGCGAATCAATCATCGCGCCAAGCTGATATTACGTTAAAACAGATGATTGAAGAGTTTTATACACAACCGAAAAATCAGCATCGTAAAGCACCAAAGATCGTTGTTCTTGTTAATCAGGTGGATAAGCTGAAGCCTGTTGATGAATGGTTACCCCCTTATGATTTGAATGATATCCAAACCAAGAAAGGGGAAATCATTTTAGATGCCGTTAATTACAACCAAAACTTGATGAAAAGCGACACTATCATTCCATTATCTGTTAGTAGTGAAAGATTGACTTATAACTTAGATGTACTTCAAGAGACGATTCAAGAGGTGTATCAAGAAGGTATCAATACCCAGTTAAATCGTCGTCGTATTGATGGCGATCGTATTGATTATACCGAGCAAGCTCAACGATTGTATCGATTAGGCAAACTGGTTTTTGATGCTGCAGTAAAATAAAAATATGTAAATGAACAAAGCCCTCAAGTGTAAACGAGAGGGCTTTTTTCATGCTGTTAGCGAACTAATAGATACCCAAAAGGGAGTTTCCGTAAGAGCTTCACTAAGAGGAATGAAATGATAAAAGCAAAAGGTAATGCTAAAAAGCTGGATAATATCGGATTGATATTAAGCATGAAAACCAAATTAAAAAAGTAAATAACAATAAGTAAATGACAGAGGTATATACCTAAAATATCTTTACTAAATGCTGTTGGCTTTAACTGTTCTCCAAAATTAGACTTATCTTGAAGAAATAAGAAAATCCCTACAGCCCATACTGGTGAACTTAATAAGAAATCATGATAAAAGGCACCATTAGCAAAGAAATAGAGGTAATTTGCCTCTATTAAAAATACAGCAAAACCAATACTAGCAATAATTAAGCTTAGTTTGGTATTCAATGTTATCTGGCGACGATGTATTTCATAACCTAATACAACAAATAACGTACTAAAAAAGGGGCCGTTACGGGTTAAAATTGGTGCTTCTATATTTGTAATTGGAACATAGCTGCCTGCAGCACAACCATAAATGAATAATATTAAACCAACAGGTAATAGTAGGTTATCAAGGCGATATTTATGTAACAAGGTTATGATACCTATCGCGCAAATTAGAGCAGGGATGTACCACAAGTGTACAAGAGAACCTTCAAACAAAGTATTTATTGGGTTTGCAAGTAAACTATTCCAGTGATTACTGCGCTCGGCAAGGTAACCGTCACTGAGTAGTATCGAAAAGTTAAAAGGGATTATTAGAAAAACAACACTCCAACTTAACCACATAATGAGCAGAGGTTTTGCGTACTTTACTAAAACATCTTCTTTTGACGTGCTGGCGACTAATTTTGGGTAATAAAAATAACCTGCAATAATGAAAAATAGCGGCACAGCAAAACGACTCATTTGATTTAAGAACATCCCAATGAGGGGCTCTCCGAAAATCAACGGTGTTTTCATAAAGACTTGACTGTGTAAGCCTATAATTGCGAGTAAAGCAATGAGTCGCCCAGATTCAAAACTAGTAATACGCTTGTGTGTCATTACAGCATTCTCATCAAATAATTTCGCAAAGAAGGTAAACTTAAAAGTCTATTTTGTAAATTAAACTGAAGGGGAAAAGAGTGGTTAGCAGGAGGAATAGATATAAAATGTGACTAATATCTCACACCGATATTTGTTTTGAGAAAAGGCAATACATGAGAGTAATATATTGCCTATTAAATATTCATTAAAACCTATTAGATTAAATGCCTAGTTGATCAAAGAGATCTTGGTCGTTAATATCTTTTAACGTTTGATTTTTAGCATTTTCCTTTTGTTGTTCAAGCTTGGCTGATTCAAAAATGCTGTCGGTGTCTTGAGTGTCTTGTTCAAATTCTTCCAGTTGGATAAATTCGGTTTTATCCATAGCAAATTCAAGATAGAAAATGTTGTTCTTGGCTGTAGTAAAGCTAACACGACGAGCTTGAGGGCGATCTAAGTTGGTATCAACAGATAATAAGATTTGTTTGTTGAGTGCTAACATTTTTGGTTGGTTCTGAGTAATTGAGACTTTTAACTCACGTCCGATCTTACCCGTAAAATCCCCAACGACTTGATTCATTAATTCACCAAGAATATTCGCAACCTCATCAGAGGTATGATGTACAGCGAGCTCATCTTCAGAAATCCCCATACGTAGCATATATTCTTTATAAAGCTCCATTGCTGCTTGGTTGGTAAAGTTTGTAACGACTAAACCAGTAAAACCGCCATCAAATAGTACAAAGCAACCAATATCAGGTTTTAAACTTGTTTTATTAATTTTTTGTACCATGGCGGAATAGGAAACGTCAGTTTCTGTTGCTTTAGATAAGACATCGGAAAGTGATTGGCACAGTTTTAATAGAATATCATCAGTAGTGACGGTTTTTAATTTTCTCATTGTACGTCCTGTTGTATCAAGATGTTGAAGGCAGCCACTAAATAGTTGCTTTAATAAAGTGGAGAAGATGCCGATAAAACAATAACGGTTGTTTATCGGCATCAAAAGAGGGAACTTTAGTCGTTGTTATTAAAAGGTTATTTGGGGAGGATTTTAACTCTGTAACCTAGCCATTAAAACGTTTTTGAAGATAGGCGATAATATCGCTAGACTCATACATCCATTCAACGCCGTCTTCTTTTTCAATGCGTAAACAAGGAACTTTGCGCTTACCGCCTTGTTCGATTAATTCTTGCTCCCAAGGTGATACTTTTGCATCACGTGTTTCTAACGGTAAGCTTAGTCGTTTAGCTTCGCGACGTACCTTTACACAAAAAGGGCATGCATCAAATTGATATAACTTGAGTTTAGCTACCGCTTTGTTGACCTCATTTTGCTGTTCGGAAGAACGTTTTATCCCGCGAGGAGAAAAAATAAAATTTAGGACAAGAATAATACGCCCAAGAATCCAGCGAATAACCTTCATACTGACAAACCTTACATAATTAATATAGTGTTAATTTATTTTCATACATCCAAATGGACAGTATTAGAATACCGTGAAATTATGGTCATTTATAGTCATCTTATTATAACGGCAACATCACTTTACGAGTATAAATACAAGCTTATCCGAATATCATCGATAAACTTATCACTCTGTTGTAATGTAATTTTTGGAACCAAAGTCAAAAATTAGACCAATGTCACTTATCAACTAAATTTCATAACCAAATGATAGATATTTGTAGCAATATCTCTATGATATTTTTATTAATGTTAAAAAGATCCTAATCTATTGTTATGGCGAAAAATATACTAATTTGTGATGACTCACCGCTAGTCCATAAATCAATGACGCGTTTGTTGAAGGATAGCTATGACATAAATTTATATTATGCTGAAAATGGTAGTGATGGCCTAGATAAAATAGCTAAAAATAATATTGATGTCGTTTTTCTAGATCTGACTATGCCTATCATGGATGGTTTTGAAGTATTAAAACGACTTCCGAGTTTCAGTTATAAGCCTACAATTGTGATTATTTCTGCAGATGTCCAAAAAGAAGCAGCAAGGCGTTGTTTGATGCTTGGTGCCGATTATTTTTTGTCAAAGCCATTTGACAAGAAAAAGCTCAAACAACTGCTATCGAATTTACAAATCACGGTGTTAACAAATACAACCGCGAACGATAACACTTTATCTGTTGATTATATTGAAGGTTTTAGAGAAATCGCAAATATCTCACTTGGTCGTGGTGCTGCAATTATTTCAGACCATCTTGGTGAGTTTATTAAAATGCCATTGCCATATGTCGCCACTATGCAAAGTAGCGATCTTGCTATGACAATTGCTGATATTCGTAGTGATCATCAATCAATTGCAATTGCTCAGCGCTTTGTCGGTGGTGGTATTCATGGTGAAGCTTTAGTTGATTTACGCGGTAAAGATATTCTTTCGTTTGGCGAAAAATTGGGTTTTAGTCAAACAAATGAAGATAAAAATGAAGTTGTTATTGATATTAGTAATATCATGGTTTCTTCTTTTCTCGTTGCTTTATCAGAACAAATAAGTATTCCATTCTCAGTTCGGCAGCCAATCATTTTAGAAGAATATATGAATTTGAGTCAGAAAGAGCATGAAGAGAGTGATTTTTTTACCGTGGAATACGTATATAAAGCTGAAACACTGGATCTTGAATGTGAAGTACTATTTATGATGGATAGTCACTCCACCAAAGTTATTCACCAGATTATGGAAACATTAAATTGAGTGATATTTCATTAGCTGATTTTCATTTAACCATGCAGGTCCTTGATCATTTGGATGCAGGGATTGTGATATTGGATAAAGATTACAATGTATATGCATGGAATACATTTATGCAGGCATATAGCGGTATATCAACCGATCAAATAATGGGTAAGCCTTTATTTGATGTTGTAGAGAATTTACCTAAGAATTGGCTAAAAAATAAAATATCATCAACATTTAAATTACGAATGCGCTCTTTTTCTGCATGGGAAGATCGTCCTTGGGTATTCAAGTTTAGTAATTTTAGTCCAATCTCTGGAGGTGCTGATTTCATGTATCAAAACATGACATTAACACCTTTGAAGTCTTTGACTGGTGAATATACTCATATCTGTTTAACGATTACAGATGTCACGGATATAGCTAAAAATAAAAACCACCTAAGGGAGTCAAACGAGCAATTAACTCATCTTAGTATCACAGATCGATTAACCCAGCTGTATAATCGTGGGCATTGGGAAAATTGTTTAGTTGAAGAGTTTGAACACTATCAGCAAATGCATCAATCGATGACATTAGTTATGTTTGATATCGATCATTTTAAAAATGTTAATGATACTTATGGCCATGTTGCTGGTGATGCCGTCATTAAAACGATTGCTGACATCGTTCGAAAAGCAAAACGGCAAAGCGATATAGCAGGGCGCTATGGGGGAGAAGAGTTTGGTGTGATTTTACCTGGAACTACGGCAGATATGACCAGCTATTTTACTGAAAGATTACGTAAAAAAGTAGAAAAGGCGAATGTTGTTGTTGATGGTAAGACAATTAATGTCACGATAAGTTTAGGTGTGTGCCAGTTACACCCAGGTATAACCAACTATGAATCATGGCTAGAACAAACTGATTCTGCTCTGTATGAATCGAAGAATAAAGGACGAAATCAAACGACAGTAATGCAAGCGGATGGTAAATTTACTTCACTAGCGACAAATGTAAAAAATATCAATGAATTCAATAGAAATATTGGTTAATGAAAAAATAAATAGTAAAGTATATAAAAATTTTCTGATTATATATGGATAGTATTGTGGAAAATCTGGTCGTAAATACAGAAGGATATGAAGCTTTAGTTGAGTATTTAGCCTCAAGTTTAACCTTATTTGAAGGGTTATCCGTATCTGAAAAAAGCATTACTATAGAAGATGTCGTCACTGATTTAATCGCAACGCAATTGATGACCGTATTTTCGCAAAACCCTGATATTGAGCAAGATGTTCGTTTTCAGTTAATGCAAGAAGCTGATTTAGTTCTTGCTGATCTCAATCAAGTTCTTGAAGGAATTTGGTTATGTGAAGCTTCTGATGTGCAAATTAGTTTCTTAGAAGACTTTATTAGTTTAGTAAAAAACTTATTTGACTCAGCAATTTTAAAAATTTATTAAAAATTTTAATGTAGTTAATCCATTTAATAAATGCAGAAAAGGAATAAGGCATTTAATGTCATATTTTATTTCAACTTTATGCTGTATTTTATCATATAAAAAACATCAAAAATCCCTATATGGAATGTAAGTTAAGTAGAACTTAATTCATGTCTATTATCATTAAAAACAAGAATATTAATAAAATAAATAATTGAAATATTTCTTTAACAATTAATTATTACCTTAATGCTCCATAGAGAGTATTCATAATATTAATAATTGGTAGTTAGCATTTTGCTTTTTACTTTTCTCTCTTAACAATGTTCTGAGGATAGGTTAATGAAGCAAGCACATCGCGCAAAAAAATTATCTGTTGTTTTAAGAATTCAGTTTGTTTTAGCAATACTGGTAACAATCAGTCTTACGCTTTCTTTTTCGGGTAATAATGGATTAAATAACATGACCCGAGAGTTTGATGTATTAAGCAACCAAGCGGTGCCAGTATCATTAAAAAACACCACGATTGTGACAAGTGCATTAGAAGTTGAGCAAAGCTTAAGTGATATGTTGATGAGTAATAATGAACAGTCACTGAATCAAACATTTGCTATTTATAAGAATATGCATAGCCAAGGTGAAGATGCAGGTAAAGAGTTAGAGATACTAGCAAAAACTTATAAGATAAACTGGTTAAAACAATATGCAGAAAAATACTTGTCTGAAGTTGAATCCATTAATCAATTAGCGTTTGATATTTATTCCATTCAAAAAGAAATTATTCTAAATAAAGAAAAGCTAGCAACTGAGCGCTCAACGATGAACTATGCGGTTTCATCTGTTCGTTCAGAAATGAGTCGTGTTGGTATAACGTTATATTCTGATAACGAGTATGCGATGAGTAATGTCACTAACTTTTTAAATCATGCTGTAGAGTTAAGCGGTAACTTGATGCTGTTAGTAACAGAACCTGATTTGGTTAAAGCAAAGTTGATAGCAAAAGATCTTAAACGTACGAATTTATCAGGGATGAAATATGCTTGGGGTGAATTGGTACGTGAAAATGGTGCGATAAATGATTTTTCAAGCCTCACTGTGCCATTTGAAATGGTAAAAAAGTTATTTGCCAAACAGGGATATATTGAACGTTATTTAAATGTATTGAAACTCAATGAAGAACAAAGCATTAAATATACCGAAGTTAAACACCAAACTAGTTTGATTATGGATTTACTCCAAGTGATTACCCAGCAATCACATGGCTTAATTAAAAATGGTGAAAATGGTTTTACACATGCAAGCAATGATGCACGACAAATGTTCCTAATTTTTAGCATCATTGGGTTAATTATTTCAGTGCTTGCAGGAACGTGGATAAGCCGCGTAGTGAAAAAGTCGATTGAACATATTAGTGACGTTGTAAATAAAATTAGTGAGGGGAATTTAACGGTTAAGGCAAATACTAATGCTGCTAGTGAATTTGCTCAGTTAGCACAAGTGCTCAACGATCTGTGTGAACATGATAGAGAATCACTACAGCAGTTAATTACTAACAGTAATGAGTTAACCAGTGCTGCTGAATTAAGCATGCACGCTTCTACAACTTCGCGTGTTGCGCTACAAAATCAAAGTGAGGAATTGGCTGTTGTAACAACATCGATGACACAACTTGAAGGTTCTATTCGAGAGATCTCGCAAAGTAGCTCTGAATCAGAAAAACAAGCGCAAAAGGCTCAACAATTAGCTTTAAATGGTGTTGGGATTATTGAGTGCAGTACTCAAGGCTTATTAGCATTAGAAGAGCAATTCGCTATTAATGAAAAGCGAATGCAAGAGTTAGATAATTACGTAAAAGAAATTACAGAAGTCGTGGAGCTTATAAGTTCTATCGCGAATAACACTAACTTACTGGCTTTAAATGCAGCCATTGAAGCAGCAAGAGCGGGAGAACAAGGCCGTGGGTTTGCTGTTGTTGCAGATGAAGTTCGTCAATTGGCAAGTGAAACGAATCAACAAACAGAGTCTATTCGCAATACGATAGCCTCGCTTCATAAAGCGGCTGATGACGTCAATGAAGCGATGTTAGTGAGTCGTAAAGAAATGATGTCGTCTATTGAACGTAGCAGTGATGTGCAACAAGCTATAAATTTGATCAAAAATACTATTTCAGATATCAATCAACAAATGGTGACGATTGCCGTCGCGACACAACAACAAGAACGAGCGTCACAACATGTTGCCCAAAATTTGGAGCAGGTTGCAAGTCGTGCTCAACAAAATAATCACCAGCTTGATACGCTTGTTGATGAAGCTGAACGTGTCGCTGTCATCGCGCAACAACAACAAGGTATGTTGAGCCGTTATCATTTAGAAGATGAAAATGATCCCGTCTTAACATTTGAAACGCCAGTATCGACTAATTAATAATCAGAGACGAACTGGATAGAGTTAATTTTTGTATGTTGCGCATGGTATTCGGTAGAATGCGGCAGTTCATTTTGTCTCAGGTTATCCTTCATGCGCATACATGCTGTACATACTTTATATGACGAACGTTTAGCGCGTTCGACTCGTCCATTTTTAGCTCGCGGTTGTAAAGTTGAGCGTTGTCGTCAATGTATGCTGCGAACTCATCTTTGTATTTGTGAGTATCGACCATTAGCAACATCGAATGCTGCGTTTCTACTCATCATGTTCGATGACGAGATCTTAAAACCAAGCAATACAGGCCGTTTGATTGCTGATGTTTTTGAAGATACCTTCGCTTATATTTGGTCTCGTACTGAACCGAATACAGAGATGTTAGCACTGCTTAATGATCCACAATGGCAACCTTATGTGGTTTTTCCTGCTGAATATGCAGAGCCTGAACGTGTTGCCGAAAACGTTGAGCTGCCAGACGGCAAACGTCCATTATTTATCATGCTGGATGGTAGTTGGGCTGAAGCAAAAAAAATGTTTCGTAAAAGTCCTTACTTAAATAATTTCCCAGTCTTATCGATAAACCCTGATAAACCATCACGTTATAAAATGCGTGAGGCGTCTAAGGATAACCAATTAGGTACAGCAGAAGTTGCTGCTAAAATTGTTGATTTATTTGGTGAGCATGAAAATGCTGAAATGTTAGACCTGTGGTTTGATGTATTTCGTGAAAATTACATCACAGGTAAAATGAATCGACTATTGCCTGATGACCCTGCCTTAAAAACACTTCAAAGTTTTATGCTTGAGTACGGAAATTAAATGTAAACGTTACCTTGTCACTTGTTGTTAATGAGAGAGGTTGTCATTTAATCAGTGATGATTATGTAATTTAGCTAAATTTTTTCTTTAAACGAGATCTTTACACCTCATCATGAGGCTAAATTTGCTATTAGTCACAGATAGAGTGGTGCTTAGTGTGGATAATTTTCAAAGTAGTGAAAGTTTTGTACACTGGTCGGGTGTTGTTGAGCATTATTTGTGAGGTTATAGGATGTACTACGGCTTTGATATCGGCGGTACCAAAATTGAATTTGGGGCATTTAATGAAAAGCTTGAGCGTGTAGCAACAGAGCGTGTGGCAACACCAGGTGATGATTACAATAAGTTAATCGATATAGTTGTTACTTTGGTTCAACAAGCCGATGAAAAATTTGGTTGTGAAGGCTTGGTAGGCATCGGTATTCCTGGTATTGAAGATGCACGAAATGGCGTTGTATTAACGTCTAATATTCCTGCTGCAAAAGGGCGCACGTTACGTGCAGACTTAGAAGCGAAACTGGGTCGTAAAGTGGCACTTGATAACGATGCGAATTGTTTTGCATTATCTGAAGCGTGGGATGATGAACATAAAGATTCGCCATCAGTACTAGGTTTGATCCTTGGTACTGGCGTTGGCGGTGGTATGGTATTTGATGGCAAGGTGTTTTCTGGTCTAAACCATGTAGGTGGTGAACTAGGCCATGCTCGATTACCGTTAGATGCATGGTTGTTTTTAGGTGAAAATGCACCGTTACTCGGTTGTGGATGTGGTCAAAAAGGCTGTATTGATAATTATCTTTCGGGTCGTGGTTTTGAATTGTTATACCAGCACTATTACGGTGAAAAGTTAAAAGCAATTGAAATTATTGGTCATTATCGTGAAGGTGAAGAAAAAGCAGTTGAGCATGTAGAACGTTTCTTAGAGTTGCTTGCTATCTGTTTCGCTAATATCTTTACTGGTTTAGATCCGCACGTTGTGGTACTTGGTGGTGGTTTATCTAATTTTGATGTTATTTACGATGAATTACCAAAGCGTTTACCTAAATATTTATTGTCTGTAGCTGTTGCGCCAAAAGTAGTGAAAGCAAAATATGGTGATGCGGGTGGCGTACGTGGTGCGGCATTCTTAAATATAAAATAATATTTTTTAGATTCAATCAAAAGGGCTCTTATAGAGCTCTTTTTTGTTAAACGAGCCTCATAATTTTACCTCTGTTTAAAATTCTTATTTTTAAATTGCTAGTATGGATATACTTTTATAAGGAAATGAATATGGATATTGCAGAGCTTGAGCAGGAATTAAAAAAAATCTCGCAGCCTTATGAGATAAAATCTTATGGTGTAGACATTAAGTTTGGGTTTTTCTTAGGCCGTTTTTCAGTGTATTACGATAAGAAACGCGACGATTTACGATTTGGTTCGCCATTGAGGTGGATATTAGTTTTAATTTCATTCAGTGCATTAGGCTATCTTATGATGAGCTTCGACTATTCTCCACTAGGAGCATCTTTCCTGTTTATCACTGTGATTATAAATTTTGTTTTTGTTACTATCAGAGAACTGCGAATTTATAGAATAAAAAAACAGCTCTATATCCAATAACATCCTTTCTATAAATCTGCATTGTTGATAATTTTTATATATTGTTTCAATTGATAAAAGCTCGCTTATTTCCTTTTATGGTAGACTCACGGTTCTTACTTGTATCGAAAGTTATAAGTGTTTTTACTGTTAGGAAATCATTATGTCGTTTCAATCCCTAAACCTTCATCCCAATTTGTTAAAAGCATTGACTGAATTAGGTTATTCAACACCTACAGATGTGCAGCAACAAGCAATTCCATTGGCATTGAAAGGTGACGATGTAATGGCTGGTGCACAAACTGGCACAGGTAAAACAGCAGCATTTGCACTTCCACTATTACAACGCTTAATGACGTTACCATCGCAAGCTGAGCAGGTGTCGTCAGCGGTCGAAAATAATCAGAAGTCACGTAATAAAATTCGTGCTTTAATTTTGACTCCAACACGAGAATTAGCTCAACAAGTATTTGATAGTATTACAACGTATGCCAAATATACCGAGTTAAAAGTGGCGGTTGCTTATGGCGGTACGAGTATGAATGTACAAGTTAAAGCCTTAAATGCAGGCGCTGAAGTTTTAGTCGCGACACCTGGACGTTTACTTGATCACGTCTTTAATGGTTCTGTCTCTTTATCTGAAGTTGAAACGTTTGTATTAGATGAAGCAGATCGTATGTTAGACATGGGGTTCATTGTTGATATTCAACGTATTATGAAGCGAATGCCGGCAGAACGTCAGACATTATTTTTCTCTGCTACTTTTTCAAAGCAAGTTAAAAAGCTAGCATTTGATATTCTTACCAACCCTAAAATGGTAGAAGTAACGCCAGCAAATACTGCTGCGGAAACCGTTGAACAAATGGTTTATCCTGTTGATAAACATCGTAAAGCTGAATTACTTGCGTATTTAATTGGTTCTCGTAATTGGCGACAGGTATTGGTTTTCACTAAAACTAAGCAGGGCTCTGATCAGTTAGCAAAAGATTTGGGTTTAGATGGTATTAAAGCGTCATCGATCAATGGTGACAAAAGCCAAGGTGCGCGCCAACGTGCATTAGATGATTTTAAATCAGGTAAGACTCGTGTATTAGTCGCGACTGATGTTGCTGCCAGAGGTCTGGATATTGAGCAACTTGAATATGTAGTTAACTTTGATATGCCTTTCAAAGCTGAAGATTATGTTCACCGTATTGGTCGTACAGGCCGAGCAGGAATGACTGGTCATGCAATTACTTTGATGAGCCTTGATGAAGAATGGGCATTAAAAGCGATTGAAGAGTTATTAGATAGCCGTCTACCACAGCAATGGTTAGAAGGCTATGAGCCTAATCCTGAATTAATAGAAACACAATCTGTTCACCGTGGTGCAGCAGCTGAAAAGCGACGAGCAAAGTCGAAAAGTAGAATCCACCAGAATAGAGGTAAGCATAGAAATCGTCGCTAATATACGGTGAGGCAATAATGATAAATTCAAGATAACTTATTGTTTTATTAGTGTTAATGCTTTGCACTGAAAGTATAATAAGGCTTACATATTAATGATTATTCTATTGTTATAATCGGTAAGCTTTGTTAGTTTTACTACTAAATTATATGCATATTTTTTTCTTTAATTGTCTCTGAGGTTTTCATGACAGGTTTAATAAAACCAGTCCGTTACACTATATTATTTCTAGTTATTTTTACCTGTATTGTTTATGGGTGGTTTATGCTTGGTGGCGCAAAGAAAGAGTACATTGTGTCTCCTGTAAATAGTACATACAAAATTATTGATGATAAAGGACAGAATGGTGCAACAGAATCGTCTTTATATATAGATAGGAATGGTGCATTACTTGAATGTGATATCGTTAATAAAGCGCAATGGCCTTTTTGTGAAATTGCGATATCACTAACAGACTCAGTTGATAAAGGTATTGATCTTAGTGATTATGATAGTGTTGGGATTGATATTGATTATGACAGCCCTTTAGAGGGAGAAAGAGTCCGTATTTATTTACGTAATTATGATTCAGCTTACGCGAAGTTATCAGATCCTATTTCTCTAAAGTTTAATGCAATTGAGTATGCCCCTGGAGAGGATAAAGGGCTAGTTGTATTTCCTCTTCGTTCTTTCCAAGTTTTATCATGGTGGATAGCTGATTACGAAGTGCCTGTTGATAAATCAAGTCGACAGTTTGATAACATTTCAATCATTGAAGTTGCTACAGGCAGTTATGTAAAAGAAGCGAATTATTCCATTAGATTAAATAAGCTGGTTTTTTATGGTGAAAGGATCACTGAACAAGCGTTAGTAAAAATATTGTTATCGCTTTGGGTAGTAACAGCAATATCTTTTATCATTATTGATCGCATTTATCTAAGAAAAAAGATTAAAGAAACAGAAGAACGTACACAACGTTTACGTGCTGCAAACCGTACTTTGTACGAGAAAAGCTTGGTGTTTGAAGAGTTAGCATTTACGGATCCCTTGACGCGAACTCGTAATAGACATGAAATTAATGAATGGTTAGCAGAGGTAACAACACACTCAATTGTTAATAATATTTCTTTTTCAATGATATTTATCGATATTGACTACTTTAAACAAGTGAACGATAAGTATGGCCATCGCTTAGGTGATGAAGTATTACGACGATTTGCAAGTTTGATCAATAAGCGTGTACGAAAATCTGATGTATTTGCTCGTTGGGGAGGAGAAGAATTTGTGATTTTTTGCCCAGCAACACCTTTAGGTGCTACCGCAGAACTGGCTGAATCAATACGTGAATGTATAGAGAGTGCTGTATGGGATAACGGTATGAAAGTGACTTGTAGTTTAGGTGTAGCAGAACTTGAGAATGAAGATTATAGCCACTTTATTGAACGTGCTGATGAGGCCTTAATGAAGGCTAAAGAGCGTGGTAGAAATCGCGTTGAGATAGCTTGGAATGAACGACAGTTATAAGTTAAACAGATGATGTGAAAAAAGCCGTGTTGATTTTATTAACACGGCTTTTTTAGTTGCAATTTAGATGACTAACTTTCCTGTTACAAGTAAGTAGATACCAAACGCTGAAATGGTAATAAGGAATAAAACAAAATAGATTTCTCTACCTACAAAAATAGGCTTATTTTGTTCTCGTTTTGCTTTAATAAAGAAAAACACTCCAGGTAAATACAAAATTGCAGACAACAGCAAATGGTGCAAACCAGATGCGTAGAGTAGCCAGATACCGTATACGGTTGCAAAGATACCAACCCAGAGTAAAGAACCTCTATTTTTAGTTTGTATCGCTATTTTTAACGTATAAGCAGCAACTAAAAAGTAGGGGATCAAAATCATTTCAGAGGCAATGACCAAAATGCTATTGTAGGTTCCACCTGCAAAAGTCACTACAAATAAAGATACCTGAATACAAATAGTCGTTAGGTTTAATGAAGTAACGGCAGTACCGGCTTCATTTTGTTTCTTATAAATTTTAGGAAATACATTATTATTAGCGGCAAGGAACGGTGCTTCTGTTGCTAAAACCGTCCAGCTAAGGAAAGCACCACATACAGAAATAAGTAAGCCACAGCCAATTAGAACGGCTCCCCACGGTCCTAAAATGTGTTCTAATATTTTAGCCGTTGATGGATTTTGTAATTTTGCGAGTTCAGGAGTGCTGATAATACCCATAGAAAGAAGCGTTACAAAAATATAGATAATAAGCGCTGTTAATAGACCGAGAATTGTTGCTCGGCCAATATCTTTCCGATCGCGAGCTCGTGATGAAACAACGACGGCACCTTCAACACCAATAAATACCCATACTGTGATTAACATAGTCGATTTTACTTGATCAAGTAGGTCATGTTTGGAACCAAACTCAATGCCAGTAAAATCAAAAATGAATGTGTGCCATTTGAAGGCAAGCATGGTAAAGAAGACAAATAAGAATAGAGGTACTAATTTAGCGATGGTTGTTACCATATTAATTTTTGCTGCTGTTTTAACACCTCGCAAAATTAAGAAGTGGACGAGCCATAAAATAATAGAAGCGCCAACAACAGATTGCCACGTATTACCAAGTCCAAAAATAACATCATTAGGTTTATCGAAAAACATGCCTAATGTGCTAAAGACAATCACTAAATATGAGACATTTGCTAGCATTGCACTTAGCCAGTAACCCCATGCGGAACAAAATCCGATGTAGTCACCAAAACCAGCTTGCGCATAGCCAAATACACCACTATTAATTTCAGGTTTTATAATTGTAAGGTATTGAAATGATAGGGCGAGAAAGATCATGCCAATACCAGTGATCATCCATCCTATCATTACAGCCGCTGGACTTGCAACGAGTGCCATATTCTGAGGAAGGCTAAATACGCCGGCACCAATCATTGAGCCGATCACGAGTGCTGTTAGCGCCCCTAATCCAAGCTTATTATCCATGTTGTAACCTAATCTTTAATTATCATATATATAAGATTATATGGTCTTTTTATGTACCTAAAAACCATTATCTTAATAAAATGATAGTTTGTATGTTTATTTGGGATGGAACAAGGGGAATTATTTAAACTTATTAACGTTATCCTCATTAAAATTACGTCACTGTAACCATTTTGTTACGATCCTAGTCCATGTTAATGCACAGTTAAGTGGGTTGTTGTATTTTTATTTAGTACAAATGCCATCGCATGTCCGCTGGTCGCTGCAGAGTATATAAGGGGAGTATCAAATTGTTCGATTTCACCAGCAACAATAACAGCACTGCAATTTCCCATTTCTAATGCCTTCACCATTAAATTATGTTTACTTTGATGAACAGGTGTTTTTAACAGCAAGACCTTGTTGATGTCGATACCTGCATTTTTTAATAATGACTTATCGATTAAGGCATCATAGCCAATAAACATGATCCAACGATTTTCACTATTCGCTTTTTTTAATAGTCGTAAGAAATAGGCTAATTGAGTTTGCTGCTCTGCACTATAACTCACTTCAATTGGTTGTCCGACCGCAGCAGAAAGAGGTTGCTGGGTTGAATCTGCTGCAAATGTTGACTTGTAAACTTGTGAAGCAGTAATTGATGAGTGGTAGTTCATTAGTGCTTTCCTCAACTAGTGGTTATATATACATACTGTATGTGTGTACAGTAGTTTTATTTAGCTCCTGATGCAAGTGTTTTTTGTGTGATCTTTTTATATCTTGTGTGGTTTTTTATAGGTGGCGTTCGAATTCAAATTAATTTAAATATCTGATTTTAAATGAATATTTAAGTATGTTTTATTTGTGTTATTTTGTTTTATGAAAACTGAAAATTATCAATAGTTAAAATATTGCGCTATGTCACAGGTGTTTATACAGTAATTCATACAGTGTTTTGTACAGTGGTTGGGTTAAAAACAGTTACAGTATTAAATCGGTTAATTGACTGTTGAGGCTGCTGTGGATGTTTAATCAGCGTAATTAATGTAGTAATGGGAATAGAAGATGGCTCTGTGCGCATTCGTCACGGTATTGCTTATAGCCGATGCATAGTTATGTGGATTGTTGGTTTGTTATTAATCTAGATAAAAGCATTACTGATAGGACATTTATGTGTATTTAGAAAGGCTTGCAAGAAGGTTAATAGGTTAATGAGATCTAATGCGGGAGAGGCGATTACTTACTTTTGTAGTCTCAGGTGATGGGAAAATAACATAGTTAGGATATGCTCTATGCATTTACCCTAACTATAATTATCAATTGAATTGCCAACATATTTTCAGATAAATAAAACAATAGTTCTTGAATAGAGTTGGCTTGATATGATGAGAGAATTAAGCACCTATTATTTAGATGCTTAATTCTAAAGTAAATAGACTATAAACAATATGCGACAATCGCTTTTTCGTAAGTAAAGCCTGTGTCATTTTCAACCCAGCACTCAATACAGCTACCTTCAATATCATCTGCCGTGATGCAGTCTTCAACAATACCGAACTTTCCATTCGTTAAGGCAACAACAATATCCATATTATACCTCTTAAATAACTGATAAAAATTAATGTTTGTTAACATATGTTTATCAAGTTGTATCGGTAATGGTCAATCATTTTGTTTGGTTTAATTGATACTGTGGGTACTAATCTTAGTGATATGTGATATTGAGTACATATTTACTAGTGGATACTTTCATAGATGGCAATGATACCGCAAATTAAGCACAGGATAAGAGCAGCGTAGCGTATTTTTTCTTTCGGCAGAGACTGGGTAGTCTTGAGCGCTAACCAATATCCCAGCCATGCACTTGGGATTAAAGGGAGGGTGATCCAAAGTTTATCAAAAGAAAGAAAGCCGACAGGAATTTGTGCCGCTAAAGAAACAATAGAACTAAAGACAAAGAATGCTGATAGGTTACCACGTAATTGATTGGCTTCTTGATGTTGCAACAATATCGCCATTGGCGGCCCACCAATGGCGGAGCTTGTACCGAATAAGCCTGAGAAGAAGCCTGCAATAACCATTCTACGAGGCGTCGGTTCAATCCGATAAGGTAAGATACTCACAACCACTGCAAGTAGTACCAGTAAACCAATCCACAATGTTAGGACATGAGCCGAAACATAAACAAGTAAAGCCGCACCTGCAATAGAGCCAGGTACCCGCCCTAAAATGGCCATTTTTAAACCACCAAGTTCAATACTACTGCGATGTTTTAAGGCGTTAAGTAATGAGATAAATAATGCAATAAGGCAAATAGGGGCAGGGACATATTGTGGAGCATAAACAATTAAAATAGGTGCAGAAACAATTGCTAAACCAAAGCCGATAGCTGTTTGGACATAAGATCCGACAAAGATTGCTGCAATCGCAAGTAAGGTGGTAGGTTCAATAGTCATTATATTTATGTAGTAGCTTGAATATGGGTGGTTACGGAGATTATGTAAATACTAAATCAAACTAATACTAATAATGCATAAAGTAAAATAGTAAATGAAAATATAGGTGGTTATCCAATTTTAATTAACTTTATATCGCAAACGTTACTTTTAATGGATTTTTTTACTGATAAAATGTGAAAGCTATTATCAGAGGTGTACATGCGTTATTTATCAAAAAAAATATCAAAACACATTATTGGTTCAGTATTAATGGGCTCTCTTTTGGGCTTTTCTAGCGTGAGCCTAGCGGAAAACATCACAGTTAATTCAGCAATTGAACATGCTGAAAAGCAATTAGGTGCAAGAATTGGTGTCTCAGTCGTTGATGGCAAAGGAAAGCAGTTGTTTGGCTATAACAGCGATCAACGTTTTCCATTAATGAGTACCTTTAAAACACTTGCTTGTGCAAAGTTACTACATGATAACCAAATCAATGATGGCATGATGGATAAAACCTATCTGATCAACGCCGATACAATTTTAGATTATGCGCCAGTATTTCAAGACAAAGTCGGCACAGAGGTGTCATTAAAAGACGCGTGTTTTGCCACCATGACAACCAGTGATAATTCAGCGGCGAATTTAGTACTAAGTCATATTGGTGGCCCAGTAGGCGTAACGACATTTTTAATTGATAGTGGTGACAATGTAACAAGGTTAGATCGTATTGAACCATTACTCAATGAGGCAACACCAGGTGATGAGCGTGATACCACTACACCTTATGCAATGAATAAAACGATTAGCAATTTAGTATTAGGTAATGCTTTAAATGCGTCTTCAAAACAACAACTGAAAGACTGGATGAAAGCCAATAAAGTTTCAAATGGCTTGTTGCGTTCAGTCTTACCAAAAGGGTGGGAAATTGCAGATCGCTCAGGCGCTGGTGGCCATGGTTCACGTGGTATTACTGCTGTGGTATGGAACGAACAAAAACAACCGTTAGTGATCAGTATTTATCTAACAGGTACTAAAGCGAGTATTCCTGAGCGTGATAAAGAAATAGCTCAAATTGGTCAGGCTATTTTACAGCATTTTGGGGCTTAAAACACAGGAATACGAAAGCACAATGTAATTTATGTTGTGCTTTTATGATCTATTGATATTGCTAACGTTTTTCCAACACTTTGTTTGCTATTCATTGCTCAGTCAATAGGATGGAAATATACGACACAAAAAACTGATGTACATAAAGGATAACGATAGTGAAAATTAGAGGGTTTAGTCTTATTGAACTAGTTATCATCATCGTTATTGTTGGAATTATTGCTGTTTTCGTCGCCCCTAAGTTTTTAAATATCAGTAGAGATGCTCGCATTGCTTTATTAAAAGGAGTGAAATCTTCACTGATAACGGCAAGTGATTTTGTCCATACGCGCGCCATAGTTCTTGGTGTTGAGCATGATCCTAACAAGTCAGTGATAGATGCAGGTGATGTTGATATTGAAATTGTTATGGGTTATCCAACCGGGCATTGGATGCATAGCATGCGTTACTTATTGACCTTGAATGATGTAATGTATACCAGTGGTAGAGATACCCAATGCCAGGCTGAGTGGTGTGGTTTGGGTAATCAAGGTACAATACCTAGTGGTCAAATCTCAGCATTACCAGCAGGCAATACCACACCTAAAGTCGGTAAAATATTTCCTCGTGGTTTTAGTTATAACGATCAGTGTGGCGTTTACTTTGTAAATTATTACGATGGTGAACCACCTGTTGTCGGTATTGAAGATAAAGATTGTTAACCCAGTATTTTCCCTTTAAACAGCCACATAGATATTTCTCTTATTAATCTCCAAGCGGTTGTCGCTCTAAGCCACCTCGATGAGCATCAAGGGCTATTTTTAACCGTCGCAGTTTGTCTCTTGAACGTCGTTTGTTTTTAACCGCAATAGCCATTGATATGACATCAACCAGTGCCAGCATGGCATAGCGTGATGCTGATGGTTTATAGATAAAGTCTGTTTCTTGATGTTTAATTTGTAGCACCAAACTAGCTAGTTCCGCGAGTGGGGTATTATTCGGGGTTATAGCAATAATCTTTAAGCCGTACTCTTTGGCTAACTGCGCGGTTTCAACCACGATTGGTGTGTAACCAGTAGATGAAATCATCACCAAAACATCATTACTTTCGGCGGTTGCGGCTATCATTCGTGACAACAACCCATCGTTGTAAGCCACAACAGGGTAGCCTAACCTAAATAAACGGTGCTGCATTTCTTGTGCGGCAATTGTTGAACCGCCGCCCATTCCAATAGCGATGACTTGCCGAGCGTTGTGTAACCAATCAGCAGCGGTATCAATATCTTTTTCGACAATTAAACTGCGGTTTACATCTAACGACTGTTTGATTGATTCATAAATACCTTGATAACCACTTTGATCTGGTGGCTCTAGAATAAATCGCTGACCGACAGATAAGCTTTGCGCGAGTTTAATTTTCATGTCACGCACGTTCTTACATCCAATCGCTTTAGCAAAACGAGTAATAGAAGCTTCACTAACATCAGCGCCTTGTGCTAATTCAGTAATACTGGCATTGGCTGCGCTTTGGATGTCATCCATGATCCATTGTGCGACTTTCTTTTCGGCATCACGAAGGGCATTATAACGCTCTGTTATTTGAGAAATAATATCGACATCTACACTCATATTGTTTTCCTCTTGTTAATTAGTGCGTTTAAAACCATGTTCTTACCCAGTGAGTGACGCGATCGTTATCATCAGATACTGCGACAGCACGCCATTTATCAAAGGTTAGACAAGGGTGAGAAGTTGAAAATACGAGGACATCACCTACTTGTAGATCGCAATCACTTGAAACAGAGAGAAAAGCATGTTGATCCATCACAGCCGTTGTTTTTACCTGATCAAAAACAACAGGTTCACCATTACGATAAGCGCGTTCAAGAATAGGTAATCCTGCATCAAAAGCAGCATCACGCTTGCCAAAGCCGACAATCACTTTATTCGGCTCTGGTCGAGAGACCACATAAGCCCAAAGCTCCAGTGCTGATGCTAAATCACCACCTAAATCACATGCTATTCCCTGATTTTTTTCAGCACGCTGCATGACTTGATGTTGCGCATCAAGATAAATGCCCGTGTCATGGATGGCATAACAACCGGGACGAATAACAGCCTCTAACTCTTGCTGCTTATTAAAACATTCAGCAACAATGTCATACCAAGCAGAGCCCGCACCTGTGACTAATGGCATTCCTTGAATGAGGTGTTCTTGCTGTAATTGGATGGTGATTGCAATAGTACGATTGAGAAAGTCTCTGACTCGTTGTTCTGCATCATCGCCATGAATAACCCCTTCGTAGACTTCAATACCTTTTAAGTTTAAGTGGGGGCTTTGGTGAATAAGTTGAGCTAACGCCATGACTTCTTGCGCTGTACGACAACCACAACGACCGCCATCAACACCCATTTCAATTAATATATTCAGTTTTTGATCATGGCTGGCAAAGAAGTCTTCCAAGGCTTCAACATTGCGTCTTGAGTCGACGCAACAATAAAAGTCTACATCATAATCTTTGATTAATTGCGAAATGATCATCATGTTTGCGCGACCCACTAATTGATTCGCCATAATGATATTTTGTGCCCCACTGAGTACGGCTATTTGGGCTTGAGCAGGACTTGCAATAGTGATGCCCCACGCTCCATGTTCAAGTTGTTGGCGGAAAAAGGCTGGGGTCATGGTCGTTTTACCATGAGGTGCCAATTTCACGTTATGGTGATTCGCAAATTGTTGCATCCACTGAAGGTTATTATCCAGTAAAGAGGCTTTGATCACCGCAGCAGGCAAAGCAATCTCTTCATCGATTAGGCAGTAATGCCGGTTTGACTCAGTCGTAATAGGCTGAGCTTTTTCACCGAAATCTGGGGTGGTAAAGCAGTTATCATGATAGTTTTTATCGTATTCAAAGAGATTCTTATCCATGCATCACCTTTTCTAACATAAGTTAAGTTGTTGATACTTATTTTATAAATGTATAAAAGGGTAAGTTACGTGTTAGAAACTATCAAACAATTGTTACCTTTTTGTGTGTTTTATCACTGATTAAAATCCGCGTTTCTTTACTATGTCTGTATCTTATAAATTTAGAGCGTGCTCAATATGCTGTGCGATACCATCATTAAAAAAGCAGTCATTGTTGACGGTACTGGCGCGGCATCGTTCATTGCGGATGTCGCTATTTGTCAGGATCGTATTCAAGCGATTGGTCAATTAGATGGTTATGACGCTAAGCAAATTATTCACGCTGAAGGATTGGTGTTGTCTCCGGGTTTTATTGATGTACATACCCATGATGATACCAATGTGATCCGTGCTCCTGAGTGTCTTTCTAAAATTAGCCAAGGTGTCACAACCGTGATAGTGGGCAATTGTGGCATTAGTGCAAGCCCCACGATTTTGAAAGGAGAGCCACCGGAGCCAATGAACTTATTGGGAAAAAAAGACGATTTTCAATATTCAACCTTTGGCGATTATGTAAAGGCGGTGCAAGCTGCGGAGCCAGCAGTGAATGTTGCAGCCTTGGTGGGGCATACCACATTACGCAATAACGTAATAGATGATTTGCAACGTACTGCCACAAATGAAGAAATTGAATCTATGCGCGAGAGCTTAGCTCAAGCGATGAAGCAAGGTGCATTGGGATTAAGCTCCGGTTTAGCTTACCAAAGTGCAAAAGCTGCCACCGCAGATGAAGTCATGAGGTTGGCAACTGTGCTAAGTCAATATGGTGGTATATATACAACCCATATGCGTACAGAGTTTGAAGCGATCATCAGTGCGATGGAAGAAGCCTTTGAAACAGGAAAGCATGCGCAAGTACCTGTGGTTATATCTCACTTAAAATGTGCAGGAGCTGGTAACTGGGGGCGCACGGTAGAAGTGTTATCCTTGATGGATAAAGTCTCAGAATATCAAGATATTGCTTGTGATTGTTATCCATATTCAGCCAGTTCATCAACGCTCGATTTAAATCAAGTTACAGATGATTTTGATATTTTTATTACTTGGTCAGAACCCAAACCAGAACTCGCAGGTAAAACCCTGAAAGTGATAACTGAAGAGTTGAATCTTTCATTATTAGAAGCAGCAAGAGCATTACAACCGGCAGGGGCTGTTTATCACTGTATGGATGAAGAGGATGTAAAACGAGTTTTAAAATATAAATTGACCATGGTGGGGTCTGATGGCTTACCGAATGATCCGAAGCCACACCCTCGTTTATGGGGAACGTTCCCGCGAGTGTTAGGTCAATACTGTCGTGAAGAACAGTTATTTTCATTAGAAGAAGCGGTTCATAAAATGACGGGAATGTCGGCGAATCGATATCAATTAAAAGATCGTGGTGAAATAAAAATAGGGGCGTTTGCCGATTTAGTTTTATTTGATCCTGATACCATAAAAGATACAGCCACATTTCAAAACCCAATATCTATTGCTAAGGGTATAGAAAGCGTCTTTGTAAATGGACAATTAACCTATTCAAATGGCAACGTCAGTGGCAAAAGGAAAGGCGTATTTTTATTTAGAAGTAGCACCCAAGAAAATAATTAAAAAAACATATTTAAAGAATAACTAGTTATCGGTGGAGAGTCGTATGTCAATCAAACGTTATGGTGTAGAAGGTGGGGTAGGAACTGGAGGTCAACACTTGCCATTTGCTCGCGCAACTGAGGCTGGAGGGTTTCTTTATGTCTCTGGTCAAACACCGATGATTGATGGTGAGGTAGTAGAAGGCGGAATCGTTGACCAGTCTCGTTTAGCGATCCAAAACTGTATCGATATCATGGACGAAGCAGGCTATACCCTTGCCGATGTAATGCATGTAAAAGTCGTGCTTACTGATGCTCGTTATTTCCAATCATTCAATAAAGTGTTTCGTGAATTTTTTGGTGAACATCCACCAGCACGTATTTGCATGGTGTGTGATTTGGTTGTTGATGTAAAAGTCGAAGTCGATGTGACTTGTTACCGAGAAGACCGCCGCTAACCCTAGATTTAAGCTTTATTTGGAGTGCCTAAATGCCATCTCTTCGATTATTTAGGCGCTCTTTTTTTATTTATATCATTACATATCGAGTTTTCAATTGATGCTTAACTCCGCTGAAACCAAGATTGCATTTTTTGGTGAGTGTATGATCGAACTAAGCGGCGATCCTATTCGTAAAGGCTTTGGTGGCGATACATTAAATACTGCGCTTTATCTTTCACGATTAACTTGCCAGCACTCAGTACATGTTTCTTATGCGACAGGATTAGGTGTCGACACATTATCTCAAGAGCTGCTGGAAACATGGCATCTAGAAGGAATCCACACCAATTTAGTTGAAATCTTCGCTCAGCAATTACCCGGTTTATACATGGTACAAACGGATAAAACGGGTGAGCGGAGTTTTCTCTATTGGCGAGATAACTCGGCAGCAAAACGCTATTTCTCAACCTCATCACTGAATAAATTAGAAATTGCATTACAAGATAAGCAATACGATTACTTTTACCTGAGCGGTATTAGTCTTGCCATTTTAGACCAAGCAAGCCGCTTACGACTTAAAAACCGGCTTGAAGCTTTTTCGCAAACAGGTGGAAAGATCATCTTTGATAATAACTATCGCCCTCAATTATGGTCGAGCGAAGAAGCGCAACATTGGTATAGCCAAATCTTACCGCTGGTTGATATCGCGTTAATCACACAAGACGATGATGTATTGGTGTGGGGAGATGATGAAAGCGTTGCTGCTCGTTGTTTACGCATGGGCTGTCATGAAATAGTGATAAAACGAGGGAGTGAACCTTGCCAGCTTATTTGGCGCCAAGATCAGCTTGTTCAGCGTGCTGATGTTGCGACAGAGCAGGTGAGCAATGTGATTGATACTTGTGCAGCAGGTGACTCTTTTGCTGCAGGCTATTTAGCTGGGCGAGTTACAGGGAAAAGCCATCAAGACTCAGCAACGTTAGGACATGCTTTAGCGGCAATTGTGATCCAACATTCAGGCGCCATTATCCCCAACGATATAATGCGACATTTAATTTTATAATTACCTGAGATCATAAAAATGTCTTTCCTTGTTCCACGTTTCTAATGGTTGCATAGCAATGACGCCAAATAGCGATTTAAATTTAATGCCTTATCCACAGAGAGTGGAGCGTAAACAAGGCATAGTCACGTTGGATAAATCCTTTGCTATTTATATCAAAGGTTACGATTCGCCTCGTGTACAATTTTACGCCAAAAGAATCATGGAGCGACTTTATCGTCAGACAGGGTTGCCCATGTTGAACTGGCAAGCACAATCTGAACAAGACGCGACGTTAGTGATTAATATTTATCATCGCCCCAAATCGGATGTTCAGAACATTAATAGTGACGAGTCTTACACGCTTGATGTTGGCAACGGTAAAATTGTGATTAATGCAGCGCAGCATTATGGTGTATTTCGTGGCTTAGAAACTCTGCTTCAAATAGTTTCTACGGATGCTACTGGTTATTTTTTTCCTGCTGTTTCTATTCAAGATAGGCCACGCTTTCCTTGGCGTGGGGTATCTTATGATACTTCAAGACATTTCATTGAGCTTGATGTGATCCTTCGTCAATTAGATGCAATGGCATCAGCCAAACTCAATGTTTTTCACTGGCATCTATGGGACGATCAAGGCATACGTATTCAACTCGATAAATACCAAAAACTTTGGCGTGACACGACCGATGGTGATTTCTATAGCAAAGCTCAGATTCGTCAGGTTGTCGATTATGCGCGTAATTTAGGTATTCGTGTTATTCCAGAAATATCATTACCAGGTCATGCATCTGCGGTGGCTCATGCTTACCCTGAATTAATGTCTGGCATAGGAAAGCAACAATACCCTCAGCAACGTGGATGGGGAGTATTTGAACCTTTAATGGATCCTACTAATCCAGAACTTTATGCAATGCTAGCGAGTGTGTTTGATGAAGTTGTTGCCTTATTTCCTGATGAGTATTTCCACATAGGCGGGGATGAGCCTAACTATAAACAATGGCGTGACAACCCGAAAATTCAGCAGTTTATTAAAGAGCATCATATTGATGGTGAACGCGGTTTACAGTCTTATCTTAATACTAAAGTAGAGCAGATGCTGGCAGAGCGCGGTAAGAAAATGATCGGGTGGGATGAAATTTGGCATAAAGAGTTACCCAAATCGATAGTGATCCAAAGCTGGCAAGGTCATGACAGCATAGGCCGTGCCGCAAAAGAAGGGTATCAAGGTATTCTTTCTACGGGGTATTACCTTGATCAGCCACAACCGACAAGCTATCACTATCGAAACGATCCTATGCCTAAAGGGAGCACGGTGGATGACAAACTTCGTCAAGGCGAGGTATTCGAGACTTATGATTGGGTAAAGCCAAGAAGCAAAGATGGCCCACGTAAAGGTAACTTAACTATTATTACCGCTGCTGATGGCAGTTATCGGGCGTTTACAGACTACAACGGTAAGTCTCGTGAAGAGGTATACATTCTTATGTATGTGCCAGGCGTTAAATTCCGAGGTTATTTCGATAACTTCATGTCATACACCGAATTTAATTACGATTTTTCCAATGACAAACTTGCAGACAGCAGTTATCAGTTAATCGGTAATGTGCGCTGGCCTGCAACAGGGCAACTTATTGCAAGTAGTGATATAAAAGGCAGTCAGATCCCAGAACCTAATGGGGGCTATCCAGCAGAATTAACTGAAAAAGAACAAGCATTGATTTTAGGTGGTGAAATCACAATATGGGGCGAAAACCTTGATTCTATGACGATTGAACACCGTTTATGGCCGCGAAGTTACGCAATTGCAGAGCGTTTGTGGTCAAGCCAAGCGTTAACCGATGAGCGCAGCATGTATAAGCGGATGAAAGCAATCGATACGTGGTCAGAGATATCTGTTGGGTTACGCCATCATGCAGATGCAAACATGATGCTAAAACGTCTTGCTAATGGTACTGATTCAAGCCCGTTACAAACCTTAGCCAAGTACGTTGAGCCAGCCCAATATTATGCACGTCATTGGGAGAAGTGGAATTCGACACCAACGAAAGGCGATTTATATAACCAGTATGAGCGTTTAAATCGCTTTGCGGATGCATTGCCTGTTGAAAGTTTGGCAGTGTATGAGATGAACGATCTGGTTTCACGTATTAATAAGGGGGATATGTCAGCCCTTGCTACGCTAAATATGCATTACTTAACCGTTAAGTTAGCCGCGCAGCAAGCAAAACCAATTTTTGCTAACAATATTGCTGCTGTAAATACTCTGCCGATGACTGATGCTGTTATAGCGGTTGCAGAACTCGGTATGAAACTGATTGATAAAACTAAACAGGGATGTCAGTTATCAGAGCAAGAGGTAGCGGCTTATCATCAAATTATTGATAAAAATGCCGTCATATTTGACGAAACCATCGTTGCTATCGTCTCGCCAACTAAGCAGTTACTTCACATTTTAGAAAATCATTAAACGAAGTCGTTGCCGTCTGATTATTCAGGCGGCATTTTAATGATTGATAACGGATTTATTTATGAAGGTTTCCATGACAAAACAATCTCCCTTACATTTTTATGTAGGTACTTATACCGATGCACCGAGTGATAGTCATGGTGTTGTAGGCATTTCCCTTGATCCTCAATCTGGCGTATTAACGTTAAACAATGAGATAGTGCCAGATACGTTGCAACAACAGCATAATCCATCTTATCTTGCTGCGACTCAAAACGGGTTATATACCTTTAATGAAGTTGATCGACACAGTGGTGCACAGCTTCATTATTCTGATCATCAAGCGCGTTGTTCTTTAGCTATTGCTGGGGATTATCCTTGTCATATTGATGTAAAAGATAAGCTTTTGGCGGTGGCGAACTATGGTTCAGGTAATGTCACTGTTTATGGTTTAGATGAAGAAGGTCAACCGACAGAGTGTATCGCAGATTTATTTGTTGATGGCTGTGGACCAAATGTTGATCGTCAAGAAGCCCCTCATGCACATCAAGTTACATTTCTAAAGCATACCAATCAGTTAGCCGTTGTTGATTTAGGCAGTGATTGCGTTTACTTTTACGATTATGACGTAAACACATTATCATTTGCCTTAAATCAAACGCTAAACATGCCAGCAGGATCAGGCCCTCGACATCTTGTTTTCAGCCATGATGAATCAATCGGCTATGTTGTGTGTGAACTGTCTGAAACGCTTGTGGTGATCACAAAACAAAATGGCTGCTGGGAGCAAGTATCACAACAAGCACTGCTTGCTAATGAAGAAAATAAACAAGCGGCATCTGCTATTTACTTATCACCAGATGAACGCTTTTTATATGTTTCTTGTCGTGCTCAAAACAAGATTAGTTATTTTAATGTAGACGGTGAAAACGTCACTCAATTAGCCGCTGTTGATTGTGGCGGGGCATTCCCTCGTGATTTTGTGATTTCCCAAAATGGCGAATGGTTGCTGGTGGCGAATCAACATTCTAACGATATTGTTAGCTATCACCGTAATGTTGAGACGGGTGATATCACAGCAACAGGTTATCGTTGTAATGTCGGTGCACCTGTGTGCCTTGTCGAGATGCTTTCACGATAATCAAATTGATCTTAACGTCTTAAAAGCCATAGTGTTGACTGTGGCTTTTTTGTACCTTAAAAACGTATAACTTGTTGTTAAATGAATTTAGGAAAACACGATGGATTTGTTTGCTGATCAAGGGGAGTGGATAACAATCAACAATGGATTACTCTATTGGCATCCACAGTTTTTGAATTTACAGCAGTCTGAACAGTACTTTCAGCAATTGAAAAACGAACTGAACTGGCAACAAGAACACATAACGCTATTTGGTAGGTCAGTGCTTCAGCCGAGGTTACAAACATGGCTCGGTGATGCTGTTTATACTTATTCAGGGCTTACCATGCATCCACAACCTTGGACATCGGCAATATTAGATCTAAAAGCACAGTGTGAACAGCAAGCGAAAACGTCGTTTAACTCAGTGCTTGGCAATCTATACCGTGATGGAGAAGATTACATGGGGTGGCATCAAGACAATGAGCGTGAATTAGGTCATCAACCTGTTATTGCTTCTTTAAGCTTTGGTGTAACACGGCAGTTCGTGTTTAAACATAAAACCACTAAAGAGAAAATTGCCTTTCAATTAACACCGGGATCTTTGCTGATAATGGCAGGAGAGACCCAGCAGTATTGGCAACATGCACTACCTAAAACTAAACGTGTCAATGAGCCACGCATAAACTTGACCTTTCGTTATATTAATCAGTAACTGCAGGTATGATCACGTTCGATTGAAATAGCTATCATCAAAACGTTATATTTTGATAACTCATTCTAATTCATCAATTATTACAATCACTATCTCCACCTTCACAGGATAGGCTTATTGACAATAAGGGAGGAGGATATGTATTTTTTCAATTTGAAAGCCTTGTTGCTTGATTTAAAACACAACAATGTCACTGAGCGGTAATCTGCGTTGTATGTTTTGATTCCGACTATTTTGTTGATGCTGTATTCCTATTACTTACCAAAAACAGATTCGTTAGAATCACTCGCTAATAACTTCATTATGATAATTAACTTTATTATTTTTTTTATCGTCAATGGCGGCAATAACGGAAAGAACTTTTTAATTAAATACTTTTCGTTAAGTTGGGTTGTAGGCTGGCGAGTTGCAATCTTTTATTTAATTCCATTTGCGTTTGTATTTTTGGGTCTTATGTATTTTGTTTTTCCTGATTCTTTAAAACATGATACCTACGGCTTATTAGTATTTGGTATTGCTTTTGAAGTATTTTATCTTTTTTTATGATCAAGGCATTTAGAGCAACGTTACAAACAACGAGTCCTGCTTATAGTTAATAGAGCAGATGAAAAAAAAGTTAGCCTTTATGGCTAACTTTTTTTGATTGAATGAAACGCAACAGATTATTCGTAGCGTTGAGCTAATATACGATCTATACGGTTATTTTCTAATGTTAGAATGCGGAATTGCCAACCTTGCCAGCGAATACAGTCATCCAATTTAGGTAAATCATCTAATAGCCACACTAACATACCGCTAAGTGTGTGGTAACCGCCGTCTTCTTCGTCTGGCAGTTTATTAATATCTAATAGATCTTTAAATACAGTGATTGGCATCATGCCATCTAAATTCCAACTGCCATCTGGGTTTTGCTTTGACCAAACATCCTTTGGATTATCAGGGGTAAATTTACCGGCTAATGCCTCTAAAATATCTTGAGAAGTCACAATACCTTGAATATCACCATATTCATCAACCACGAAGGCAAAGTCTGTACCTGAGCTTTGGAACATTTCTAATAGCGTTGTACCTGTCCAGTTTTCTGGTACGAAAACGGGAGGGGTTAAGTAATCTAAAATTGATAGTGGATTTTCAGCCGTATTATCATTGATAAATTGTAATAACTGCTTGGCATTTAATGTGCCCTTTAAATCGCTGAAGCCGTTATTTCCAACAGGAAGGCAAGCATGCGTGCTTGAGAGTAATTTTTGTAAATAGCTCTCAGGCGAATAATTTAAATCAAGATACGCAATTTCATTTCGTGGCGTCATCATTGAAGATACTTTGCGGTCATCGAAATTGAAGACATTACGCACCATGTTATGTTCATGCTGGTGGATAACACCTGACTGAGAACCTTCCGCGATCACTGCACGGATATCATCTTCTGTTAGTGCTGAACTGTCGTCTTTTCCTTTGCCCAATAAACGCAACAGTAAATCGGTTGAGTTTGCCAATAGCCAGACAAATGGACGAGAAATAAAAGCGATAACTGCAATTGGGCGGGCGAAAAATACCGCAATAGAAACAGCGTTTACTTGACCTAATCGTTTAGGGACTAATTCACCAATAACAATCGATACATACGTTAAAACAATGACCGCAATTGCTGAAGCAGTAAAGCCAACGGATTTTGCAGGAAGGCCTAACTCAATTAACCAATGTGAAATAGGGCCAGCTAATGCAGCTTCACCAATAACACCGTTCAGAATACCAATAACAGTGATACCGATCTGCATTGTTGATAGAAATTGAGTTGGTGATTCACCTAGCTCTATTGCTTTTTGAGCAGAGATATTCCCTTCATCTGCTAATCGCTGTAACCGGTTTTTCTTTGCTGTGACAAGTGCTATCTCAGACATAGCAAATAATCCATTAATAATGATCAAACAGACCAAAATAATGATACTCATTTATTTCTCCTAGAAACTTCGAGTGCACCATAGGGTGGGAATAAAAATAGGTGCGTCTATAACATGAATAAAAGAAAGCCTATTCACACATTGTAGGTGATTATATCTATAGTATGCCTATAAGGTTAATTAAAAATTAACCTTTATTGGTTATTGATAAGAAATAAATTATGTATTCGTT
This sequence comes from Photobacterium sp. GB-210, assembly GCF_003026075.1. Classification (NCBI taxonomy): domain Bacteria; kingdom Pseudomonadati; phylum Pseudomonadota; class Gammaproteobacteria; order Vibrionales; family Vibrionaceae; genus Photobacterium; species Photobacterium sp. GB-210. The sequence continues at coordinate 57,228 of NZ_PYNU01000021.1, forward strand.
TAGCCAATAAACAGAAGTGAAAACAATTAGTGATACTTGTTAGGGTAAAGAGGTGAAATTGTGAATTGATTGTTGTTGGTTTGTGATTTATGGATGTTAGCACTGTCTCAGCAATGCTAATTCATTGAACTTGTTATGTTTGATATAGTCTACGTAAAACTTTCTTTGTTATAGTGAACAAAGATCACCGTTCAGCGGAATACATGAGGATATCAGTGTGAAAAAAATTCAACTTGGCCTTGTTGCAGTTACAACGGCATTATTATTAACAGGCTGTGGGGAAGCAAAAATCACCGGTACGCCAATTAAGAATGTAGATTCTATCGCGGTGACGTCCGCAGAAGATATTGATGTGTTTTGTCCTACAGGTATTTGTACTTTTGAATTAACGGCTTCTAAACCTGTTACCGCAACTGTCACCATGCATTACGATTACACCAAGCTATATACCAAGATTGAAGGTGTTGACGTCATTGGGGAAGGGGCAAAAAATGCGAAAGTTGTTGATGACGATCAGTTTACTGTCGATATTAGCAGCGCAGATAAACCTGTGAAAATTCAAGTAATTGATTATTATCGAAACTAAATAAAACTCATCTGTTATCAAAAAGCAGCGATCATCTATCGCTGTTTTTTTAGGTAGCAATACTCTAAATATTTAAAGTGATGAGCCTTTACTGATAAATACCAGCCATTTGTTACTACAATTAACATGTTGACTGTTTTATTTATAAAAAGTCATGAAACGAAATATTTATGTACATACGGGCTATTTTCAATAGTTTCCTTCTTATATCGGTATTTCTTGTCATTACATTGATGTATGTTTTTTACACAGCAGTAAATAGGCTGATTATAAAGTAGCCAAGCCCTAAAGCGGACTTAAAAGTGAATGAAATATAAAAGTAAAAATATATTTTACTGAACATTTAACTTTTACTTGTTGTTTATTAACTCTTTCTTATTTTTCTGTTTGAAGTCATTGCTTGATTTAACGCTTTAACTTTTCGTTTATCATTAATTAAGTGTGTAATAGCCATTATTGGATGTTTATACATCATTTTAGGGCCTGAATAACGCATAATTGTTTGTGATTTGATCTTTTCTTGAACGTTGTAGCAATGAATAGGGCACTGTCGACATGTCGGCTTGTTGATACCATAAGGACAACGATCTAGCCTTTGTTTTACGTAGTTTTTGAAAGATTCACAGTCTTCACATAAATTAACTTTTTTACATTTTTCGTAATGGTGATGTGAGCAGTAAATTTCGATCATTGCTGAAATCGTCAAATATTCACGAATTAATTTACCTAGCAGCTTAAAGTTAGTGTTTATAGTCATCATTTTGTATTTCTTAATAGTCTCTATCTAATACTGTCATTATACAAACATGCATATGAAATAACATTTAAGTTTTTAGAGGGTGAATATGAAATTAAATCGTGTTTTTAATGATAAATAGCATCATCTTTGTTACCAAATTGAAAAAAAGTATCAGTTTTTTAAAGAAACATAAGGCGATGGGTTGATTTAAATAGGCTAGAGCAGTAGTATCCACGCCTCGATTTTTATGGTGGTGTATATGAGCAGATTTGAGTGCCTTGAAAGAATTGTCGACGAATATCGTAAAAAAGTTCGTGACGCTGAGTTTAACCGTCAGAACGATAGCGAAGTTGCTAAAGTTCTTGTTTTACTAGTCGGTAACTCTATGTTCAGTCTGGCTGATGAATTTGCTGATTGGGTTAATCGTGGTGGCGATCGTAGCTACGGTGGTAAGTTTTTCGTTTCTAAGCAACTAATGACGTTGTTAGAGCCTGTAACTTTCCGTGGTGTAACAGTACGTCGTGATTCGATTAAACTATTCAGAATTTCATAAGCTGAATGGATTCAATCGGTATTCCATGACTCCAATGTAGAATTGGAAAACGGATTTTTGATCTTGATGTTTATCGGGATCGGCAGAAGGGGATGCGCGTGCATCCCTTTCGCTTTTCTGGCGTTATGTAATATCGGTTTTCACAAAGTCACTATCTCGTCTCAGTGCCTGTGGTTTAAATAAACTTAAACCGTTTTATTGAAAGCTTTAATTAAGACAGATGTATCCATTCTGCCTAGCCCTTCGTTTTGTAATAAGCCATAACGTTTATCCACTGCGTCCGTCAGTGGTAATTCAAGATCGTGTTTTTTCGCTTCATCTAAACAAAAGCCCAGATCTTTACGCATCCAATCAATAGCAAAGCCAAAATCAAATTTATCTTCAGCCATCGTTTTAGCACGATTTTCCATCTGCCAAGAGCCCGCCGCACCATGCTTTAGTACGCTGACAACTTGTTCGATATCAAGGTTTGATTTTTGTGCCAGCGTTAATGCTTCACTCAATCCTTGTAGTACACCAGCAATACAAATTTGATTCACCATTTTACAGCGTTGACCTTGTCCATAACCGCCAACCAATACCGCTTGTTTCGCGTAGCTGTTTAAAATCGGTAATACGTTATCAAAAACAGCTTGTTCGCCACCGCACATGATAGTAAGTGCACCATTTTCAGCACCTGCTTGACCACCAGAAACTGGCGCATCAACAAAGTTAACGCCTTGAGCTAAGCATGCTTTCGCTAACTCTTCAGCAAGTTCCGCAGAGGTTGTCGTATGATCAACAAGCGTAGAGCCCGCTTTCATGCCTGCTAAAACGCCGTCAGCGCCAAATACAACGCTTCGAACGTCATTATCGTTACCAACACAAAGCGCAACCACATCTCGGTTCTGAGCAGCTTCACGCGGTGTTTCACTGTATTGTCCTGAAAACTCCGATGCCCATTGCTGTGCTTTAGAGGTCGTGCGGTTATACACAGTGGTGTCGAAACCTGAATTAAACAGGTGACGTGCCATTGGGAAGCCCATTACACCCAAACCAATAAAAGCGATACTTGTTGTCATAGGTTTCTCCTTACCAAATACAGTAAAATTGAGTTATGTCATTATGTGATATGTCGTCAGCAGGCAATGCCTTTATTCATAAACGATGGCGAGCTGAACGTTTGTTATTAAAGGTTGTAACTACCTTTGTAATGTCAGATTTTATCCATTTGTGCTCATTGTTAGCTAAATGGTTACCAAATGATGGTTAGTACACTAGGGGTTACATTGACATATGTCAATTTGTTTATTTAAGGTATCATTTTTGAGCTAACTTGGTTAAAGTTAGTTAAGTGATTGGTGATAATGATAAATATAGGATCAGACTGTGAGTGTCGCTAAATATAAACAAATAGCAAAAACAATAGAGGCGCGCATAGACAATGGTGAATATCCGAAAGGGTTTAAATTGCCGACACACCGTGTACTTGCGGATGAGTTAAACACCACACCCGCGACGGTAGCTAAAGCATATCAGTTACTGGTAGATAAAAAACGCGTGGAATCGTTTGTTGGGCGTGGAACATTTGTATGCTCACCATCAAGACTCAGCGATGTTATTCAACCGGCTGATGATGAAACTGATTTTAACTTCTCTATCTTGCAACCTTGCTTGTCTCAAAACCTGTCTCCACTGCGTGATGCCATGATGAATGCGGCAGAGCAACTGAGTTGTCATTTAATGGGCTATACCGAACATTCAGGCCATGAAAGCCATCGTTTGGCTGCTGTAACATGGGCGAAAAAGTTTGGTTTGGAAGGGGGGAATGTTAAAAATACCTTGTTGACGAATGGCGCACAGCATGGCTTATCGTTACTTATTCATACGTTAACAGAGCCTGGTGATACCATCGCGGTAGAAGCCTTAACTTACCCCGGTATTATGGCGATCGCTCAAGCAGCAGGTCGTCATGTGGTTGGGGTCAAACTTGATGAGCAGGGGATGTGCCCTGATGATCTGCAACAGGTGATCACTCAACATCAGCCTAAATTAGTCATTGTCGTGCCATCTCATCAAAACCCAACAGGTATCACCATGCCGCCAATAAGACGAGATGCCATTGCAACAGTGATTGAACGCAATAATATTTGGTTAATTGAAGATGATATCTACGGCTTTTTAAATCCAGATCCTATCGCCGCGATCAGTAATCGCATTCCACTGCATAGCTTTCATATTTCAGGTTTATCAAAAGCCCTTAGTCCTGCTTTACGCTGTGGCTTTTTAAAAGTACCCGAATCACATATTGCGGTTTTACAGGCCACTATTCGCGCTAACATTTGGCTATCGTCACCGCTAAATTATATTGCTGCAACGCAGTTAATTGAGAGTGGTGAAGCCTTTGAATTGGCAGAAAACCAGCGTGAAACCGCCTGTAAAAGGCAACAACTAGCCCGTGATATTTTAAGCCATGATGGTAATGAAACTGGTTTTCAAATCTGGTGGCCGTTGCCTCAACATTGGCAGCAGGAACGCTTTGTGATGGAAGCAAAAAACCAAGGGTTAATTGTCAGTAGTGGGCGTTATTTTAATGCAAATGGCGACGATCCGAAGCATATCCGTTTGTCTCTAATGGCTATTAATTCTGAGCAGCGGTTACAACAAGGTTTAACATTATTACGCGATTTAGCTCACTCTGAAGTCAGCAGCGTTATCCCGTTTTAAGCGCAAAGATAGCAAAATTGACAGTCACTGCGAAGTTATAAAAAGCGACTGTTAGCACTCTTTGAAAGCCACTGACCTATGTTATTATTTCAGCATTATTATTTTAATTAGAAAAAGTCGAGTCATAAAATGGATGCAGAATTTTGGCACTCACGCTGGGCAGAAAATCGAATTGGTTTTCACTTATCAGAGGTTAATCCGTTACTGATCAAGCATTGGTCGGCGTTAAATGCACAACGTGATGATCGCGTGTTTGTCCCTATGTGCGGTAAGTCGGAAGATCTTGTGTGGTTAGCACAAAAACATGACCACGTGATTGGGGTTGAGCTGAGTGATATTGCAGTTAAAGCCTTTTTTGCAGAAAACCTGTATACACCTTTAGTGACAGGTGTTGGTCATCAACATCTTTACCAATTTGATGAGATTTCGATTTACCAAGGTGATTACTTCACGCTAAATATCGATCCTGTCGATGTGGTTTATGATCGCGCTGCATTAATTGCAATGCCAGAAGATATGCGACAAATGTACGTCGACAAACTGTTATCGTTGGTTAAAACTGGCGGTCGTATTTTGTTGGTGACGTTAGACTACCCACAAGATGAATTGGCAGGGCCTCCTTTCTCAGTGCCAAAAGCAGACGTTGAAGCATTATTTGCGGGTTGTAAAGTGACGCATCTTGAACGTGATGATGCCGATGAAAGTCATCCTCGTCGCCAACGTGGTTTATCGCGATTTGCCGAAGAAGTATGGTTAATTGAAGTATAACTTGTTGTTATAAAGTACAGATAAAAATAAAGGCATGGTTTCTTATTAGTGGAAACCATGCCTTTTTGCTGATAGAGAAATTGTAATATGCTGGGTTAAGCGTGGTTAATCGAAAATGACTTCAACATCACCAGCGGCATTGACGGCATCATTTACTGCGCTAACAATATCTTCTCGACGTGTAAGCGCGACACCTAAACGACGACGACCATTAATTTCAGGTTTACCAAATAATCGGATCTGTGTTTGTGGGCGAGAGAGTGCAGGTAACAGGTTATCGAAACGGATGTTTGATGATACACCTTCAGCAAGGATCACTGCAGAAGCTGATGGGCCATATTGGGTGATGTGTTGAATGGGTAAACCAAGGAAAGCGCGAACGTGAAGCGCAAATTCTGATAACTCTTGTGAAATAAGCGTCACCATACCCGTATCATGTGGGCGAGGAGAGACTTCACTGAATAACACGGTATCGCCTTTAATAAATAGCTCAACACCAAATAAACCAAAACCGCCAAGTGCGTTCACTACTTTTTCTGCCACATCCTGTGCCGCTTTTAATGCTGCTTCAGACATTTGCTGTGGCTGCCATGACTCACGGTAATCCCCATCTTCTTGACGATGACCAATAGGTGCACAGAAATGCACACCATCCACCGCACGAACAGTTAATAAGGTGATTTCGTAATCAAAATCAACAAAGCCTTCAATGATCACACGACCCGCACCAGCACGACCGCCTTCTTGTGCGTATTGCCAAGCAGATTCAATATCCGCCTCGGTTTTAATCACACTTTGACCTTTACCAGATGAACTCATAATTGGCTTTACGACACATGGCATACCAACGCGATGTACCGCTGCTGAGAAATCATCAAATTGATCGGCAAATTCATAAGGTGATGTAGGAATCGATAAGGTTTCAGCGGCTAGGCAACGAATACCTTCTCGGTTCATTGTCAGTTTCGTCGCATTAGCGGTAGGCACAACGTTAACACCTTGCTGCTCTAATTCTACAAGCGTGTCAGTGGCAATGGCTTCAATTTCAGGAACAACGTAGTCGGGCTTTTCTAGTTCAATAATGTGTTTTAACGCCTCGCCATCGAGCATATCAATTACATGACTACGATGTGCAACTTGCATTGCTGGCGCGTTGGGGTAGCGATCTGCGGCAATCACTTCAATACCTAAACGTTGGCATTCAATCGCGACTTCTTTGCCAAGCTCGCCAGAGCCTAAAAGTAAAACACGTGTTGCATTTAAACCATTAGCTGTACCTAACATTATTATTCCTTACTATTTATGTTGGATAGTGTTGGTTGGGCGTGATAATACCTTGTTTTTTCATTTAAGCAAACGTTTGCGTCGGGATTTAAATAGACTTTAATAGTAAATATTAGAAAAGCTTTAGAGCTTATAATAAAAAACCGCCAAGAAGGCGGTTAGTGAATCTTTTATGGGGTACGGTTATTACTAGCTATTTTCGCTTTTCCCACTGGGTGATAAAGGCCACAGAAGCAATAATAATCGCCGCACCTAACCATAATCGACCCGGTGGTACCCAACCAAATACAAGCCAACCACCTAACACGTTTAGTGGTAATTTTGCGTGGTCGAATGGTTGAACAAATGACGCATCAGCGACGGCATAGGCTTTAGCAATCGCCCATTGTGCCAGTGCGGTTAACAGACCAGCAGCGATGATTAATGCCCATGTTGTGCCGCCTGTTGGCATAGTAAAATCAGGTAGAGCCAGTAACAAGTTAAATGGCGTGATCAGAATAAGTAAATACATCACAACAGTGGTTGGTGATTCTGTAGTAGATTGCTTTTTCACCATCAGAGAATAACCCGCCCAGAAAACCGCAGCGCCGACAGGTAATAATGTCGCAATACTAAATGAATCAGACCACGGCTCTAAAATGATCATTGCACCAATAAAGCCAGCAAGCGTTGCGCACCAACGTGCAGCGCCAACTTTCTCTTTTAGTAATACACCTGAGCCAATAGTTGCAAATAACGGTGAAGTCATAAGCAGTGCAATGCCTTGCCAAATAGGAACAGGATAGGCAAGTGCCCATAGCCAGAGTTGGATACCAATCACCGCAAGAAAGACACGGAAACAGTGCTGGAAGAATTGCTCTGTCTTTAGTGAACGGCGAATACCCATGGTTCTCAGCCATGGCAGCATAGCCACCAGTGCAACAAAGTATTGGATTAACGCAAAAGTAGTTGAAGAGACATGGAGCTTAATACTGAGAAATTGTGCAAGGCTATTTACAATCGCAAAGGCAAGGCCTGCAGAAAGCATCCATCCGGCACCTTGGACTGGGTTATGAACTGGGGTATGTGAATCAGACATTAAAAATTGGTTTCGTCAAAAAAGCATAGCGAGATAATACGCTTTTGTTTTTAGATAGCCAATATAACTGATTGTGTTGAATGCAATAGGCAATAAAAAACCGCCTATTATGGCGGTCTTACATCAACAGATGTTGCTAGCACTAACGATTAGTAAGCAACATAAGTCATTTGAATATCAGGATTTAGTGCTTCTAGTAGTGCTTGAGTACGCGCTAATTGACTGATTAGGCTTTCTGCACTTTCTACTAATGCCGCTTCAACTAATTCAGATAGTTTGTAACCTGACATATTCATGTTGATTAGCGCAACTTGCAGCGGTGGAAGGCTTGGGTTAAATGCTGCATTTTCAGCATACATACCCACAAAAACACGACCATCTTTAGCCTTTAATGCAACACCACTGAAGTTCTTAGAGTACGGGGCATGAGAGCGGTTTGCAGCATCACAAGCAGCAACAGCAAGCTCTGATTGCTCAGCAATCGTAATACCATTATTAATGTCGCTTAATAGCGCATCTTTAATACCAAGATCAGCAGGGCCGAAAGATTCAGGCAGGTATTGTTGCAGTGTCATTGGCTGACGTTCAGGAAGTTGAATAACTAAATCTTGCGCCGTATTCAATTCATTCATGAACTGACGACAGTGACCGCAAGGGCTGTAGTTAATCGTTACGTCTTTAATGCCTGTTTCACCTTTGATCCAAGCATGGCTAATTGCAGATTGCTCAGCATGGATCGTACACGCCATACTTGCGCCTACAAATTCCATATTTGCACCGAAATATAGGCGACCAGATGTACCACGAACAATAGCACCAACATAGAAATTAGAAATAGGAACAACAGCGTAAGCAGCAGCAACAGGAAGGAGAGCAAGACGAAGATCAGTATCAGATAAATTAGTTTGGGAAACTAACTGTTCAAATTGTTCAGGACTAATTGTTGAATCAAAATCTTTATCTTCAATAATTGGTCGTAAAGCTGATGCAAGCTCTTTAGGTAATTGACCTAATGCATCCATAACTTTTGCGTGCATTGGTGTGTTACTCCGTATTGTTGATGGAGAAACATTCTAAGTTAATTGCCATTAATCAAGTGTGATTTGAATCACATTAATAATGATAGTGTAGGTTGGTATACATTATCGAGAGCGAACTCACACATGTAAATGTAATTTTTCCTGTAATAAATAGTTATCAAAACATTATGAACTTAAAACTAATAAGAATTAGTGTTTAAGCTCATAACATTAGATAGGAATAACTTAGTGGAAAAACAGGTGTTCTAAAATAGGGAACATGATGGGAGCGAGTAACGTTGTCATGATCCCACAGATCACTAACGCTAATGAGCTAAATGCCCCTTCTTGATAATTTTCTTCGACAGCTTTTGCTGTACCTAAAGCATGAGATACCGTACCAATCGTTAACCCTTTTGCTAACGGATGGTAAATACGGACCAGTTTCATCACTGGATAACCTAACACCGCACCAAATAGACCAACAATAATCACCATTGCTGCTGTAATCGCAGGAATCCCGCCAATTTGTTGAGAAGCGGCCATCGCAAGTGGTGTGGTAATAGATTTTGGTAAAATACTGGCTGCAAGTTGAGCATCAGCACCCATTAAAAACGCAATGGAGGTACCAAATGTCATCGACAAGATACTACCAACAAAACAGGCACTTAAAATTGTTTTCCACTTACGCTTAATTAAAGGCAGTTGCTGATATAAAGGTAAGGCTAAGGCCACTACCGCAGGACCTAACAAATAGTTAATTATTTCGTTATCTGCAAAGTAGGTTTCATACGGCACCTGTAACCAATGCAGTGCAGCGATTAAAATAATCAGCGAAATGAGCAATGGATTAAAAAGTGGATTACGAATCTTTATTGCTAAATAGCGCATGCTGTAAAATACCACTAGCGTTGCAACTAACCAGATCATGACTCTTTTTCCTTATGATGAAGCGCAAGGCCGATCACAAGCAATACAATTAATGTGCTGCCTAATGTGCTCGCAAAGATGATAGTTGCATTGTGCTTAATTAAACCAAGGTAGTTTATTAAGCCAACTCCAACAGGCACGAATAGCAATGCCATGTGTTTGATGAGTAAATTACAGGTTTTATCGACCCATTTTGTTTTGCATATGCCAGTAACGAGGCCAAAGAACAGTAAAAACAAGCCAATAATACTGCCAGGGATCGGCAAATGAGTCAGATGTTGTATGCCTTGACCAAGTAAAAAGCAAAACATAACAATGGCAAAAGATCGAATGTAATCCATAGTAAAAAAAGTAATGCTAGAAAATTTTATTTATCATACAAATAAACATGTTATTTGTCACACAAAAAAGAGCATTATTTAGATAATTCGTTAAAAAATGTAGATCGCGTGATATTTATTGATGCTTAATTCCACAAAAATAGACCAATGAGCGCGGCAAGTGTCAAAAGAATCGTCACTTTTAGCCAAATAAAATCAATTACCACATACTTAAACCATGCCTTATTGAATAACAATGGCTTTTTTTTAGAGGGGGTAGCACGAGGGCAAGGACGGGTAGTAAAAGGCAGTCGACGTGATGTTTTCGAAGGTAATGGGACACGAAAGCCATAGTGAGGCACAACATGGATAGGTATCGCCATTACTCCGTTACATTGTAACTTCCCTGTAAGTGATACCAGTAGTAAGTTCAAGTCATAATTGTGATCACTGGTTTCTTCAAACGCATCTAATGATGTAAACGTTTTACGGTAGAGTGAATCGGCTCCAATCACTTCTCCAGCGCAGAGACATAACACTTCTAATAACCGAGATTCTTCTCGCGTTAATAACGTTTGCGTATGATCTTTCCATATCAATAGATGCTTTTCAGGAAAAAAATCTATTTTGTCGTAGCTATAACATTTCAATAGGGTTTGTGTTGTCATAGTGCACACCTAACGCTTAATAGATCTCGAGCGTCACGGTATCAATGATCGCTATTCCGTTATTAATAAACGCAAATCAGTGAGCCGTTTTATTGTTGTCTTTAATTGTTAACGTTAATGACGTAATCATCAAATAAATCACTACATAAAAATCTTAAAAAAAAGAAGCCTATTCGCGACATTCAAAAAGAAAGTCACGTAATAGGCTTCATTCATCGCTATCGTGTTAGTAAAAAGGCTTAAACCAATTTAGATATATAATCATAAAGTGAGTGTAAAACCTTCATCTTACTTTCGTCAGATTCATGCTCGTAGGCGACTGCCTCAAAGTTCTCCATATACTTTGGCATATTCACCTCAAAGAAATCCTGACAATGATGCTTCCAACGTATTTGCTCTTCATAACTTAACGTCATTGGGAAATTACGGGCACGATAGCGGAATAACAGCGGCTTAATACGCTTGTCATCGACATTGATTTCAAGGGAAGCTAACTGATCGGGCGCTGTTTCACGGATAATATCCATGGTTGAACGATCCGCTGTTGAGAAGAATCCATCGTAGAGCATCGCATCAACATTATCGTTAGCCGCATATTCACGTTTAACACTAAACATTTCGATTAATTTTTCACGAATTTCAGGGTGCTGCTTAATCAAGGCAAGGTTCTTTAAACATTGCTCTCTATCAATCCCTAAACGTGCAGCATCTTCTGCTTTTAATGTTTTTGCTGGGGCAAGAACAGGGCACTTATTCAAATGCACTTCTTTAACGGGCACAGGTAATTCATCTGGCGCTAAATCAACACGCTTAGTATATAAACGCTCACGCAGTTGGTCGGCATCAAGCTCAATTAATGGGGTAGGATCAAGCGCGAGGTTCACTGTAATAACAGCGTTCTTATTATCAGGGTGCCATGCCACAGGCACAATCCAACTCGTATTGCCACAATCAGTACCAAACATGCCAGAGATATGTACTAACGGCGTTAAGTTAACAATATCGATTAATTCTTGTAGCTTGCGCTTATGACGTAAATCAAACAGGTAATCAAACAACTTAGGTTGATTCGTTTTAATGATTTTAGCCAGCTCGATTGTCGCGTAAACATCAGCCATTGCATCGTGCGCATTCGCGTGTTCAATACCATTGGCAACAGACAGCTTTTCAAGCTTAAAGCTAGGACGATCTTCATCATCAAGCGGCCAGTTGACACCTTCTGGGCGCAATGCGTAACAAGTACGCATAATATCTAATAAATCCCAACGCGAGTTACCATTTTGCCACGCCCAACCGTATGGGTCGAAGAAGTTACGGTATAAGGTATAGCGCGTTACTTCATCATCAAAACGAACGTTGTTGTAACCAATGACACATGTATTGGGTTTTGACAGTTCAGCATGAATCGCTTCAATAAATTCAGGCTCTGATAAGCCTTTTTCGATCGCTTCTTGCGGTGTAATACCTGTGATTAAACACGCTTCAGGTGACGGTAAGTAATCGGCTGGTGGCTTACAGTAAATAACGAGTGGCTCACCAATAATGTTCATGTCCATATCAGTACGGACACCCGCAAACTGGCAAGGACGATCATTGGCAGGGCTTGCGCCAAACGTTTCGTAGTCAATCCAATAAAGTGTTGCTTGGTTCTTATCGTTCATAAATCATCCATAGCCATTACGGTTGTTATTATTACTCTTTATCTAAGCAATGGCTTGTTGTTAAAACCGCTTATAAATTCAGCAGTTTATTGTATTTAAGTCGTTAAACGCTTAAGAGTAAAACCCTAAGCACGCATAACATTAAGTATCCCGTATTTAAGGGCAAATAGGCAAGGCGAGAGGCGGATAAATTAATGGCGGTGTTGAGATAGGTGAGTCGAGATTCCAATATTTGATTGTAATCGAACGAATCGCGCCAATTCATCTAATAAAGCATTACATCTGTTAATCGTTATATCCGCCGTATTAGAGATGGTTTACCTATTGAAGACTGGCGTACTCATGATTTTAGACGTTCATTATCTACTGGCGCATCAGAATTAGGCGTAATGCCACATGTAGTTGAAAAGATGCTTGGTCATGAACTAAGCGGGGTATTAGCGGTTTATAACAAACATGATTGGTTGAAAGATCAGTTAGAAGGGTATGAGTTGTATGCGGAGAAGCTAGATAGTTATTTGAAGTAGGTTTGTTGGTTATTGATTTAAGCGACGTGTTGGATATAGTTTCTAATACAGAAATGCCCTTTTATTTCTTACAGTTGTTCCTCATACAATTTTTGACACATATTATTTGCCCTATTTTTTCTTAATGCATGTAGAGTCTTTATCGAAATGTTGTTAGTAACAATTATATTTTCATTAGGGACAGGTAAGATGGACAAAGAAAATAGTTTAACTCGCTCTAAAAAAACAGTGTCTTCATTAGCAGACATCCTACTAAAAGAAGGTGTTAATACTTTACTACCTGGCTCAACTTTAGTTTATGAAGTTGGAAAATTAGCTATACAGCATGGTAAGCAGTATTTTACGGATAGAACTGAACAACGATTGCATGATTTTCATTTGGGCATAGTTCAAAGTGAAACTAATGATGAAGTAAACCTCGAAGGTATCTTGAAAAAAACCTTCAATTTAGATGAATATCATGCTGTTCTTAATGCTTGTGTACAAGATATTGAAAATGAAAAAACCGAGATATACTCAGTCTTGATGAAGTCACTCATGGTAAAAGAAATAACAACAAGACATAGACGTTTTTTTATTACTGTTACTAAGCAATTAACTTTCACTGAAATTGAGTTAATTCGTAAACTGTACATTAACTCAAGCTATGACTTGATGACTGTAGGGGGAACATCCCAGCAGATAACTTCTATACTAACTAGTCATGATGCTCTGACTGATATCACTATAAGAACTTTAGTTTCTTATGGGTTAGTGGCAAATGACAGAAAGGATATGACCAGTCTAGGAAAACTGTACGCAGAAGTACTTTTTGAAGAAAATAAACTGCCCCCAAAAAGCATTAACCGTCAAGAATACACAAAAATAAATGTTGCTATTTTAAACTATATGATTGGCGATAAAACTCATGATCAAGTTTCCCGTCATTTACACGAATCACTTTGGAGTCACGGCGTAAAATCATCAATTTTAGCTTTAGATTACCATTCTGTTCATCAAGCCCCATTGTTGTTTAACGCAGGGGTCTTAATATTAGGTGATGTAGAGTACGACGAGAAACACTTTGATAGAAGAGCTATAGCAGAGTTCGCTAGCAAAGTGCCTGTATTTCCCCTAAATATTAAACCAAATAAACTGAAAATATCATCTCTTGGGTTGAAGAGTTCTATTGACCTGAAGGAAAATGAGCCTAACAAAGTGCGCAAAGAAATTTATAGTTCGGTCGAGGAGATATTTAAACGATAGGATCTTTTGAACTTAGTTAAAAGTATCGAGTATATGAGTTAAATGGTATGACACCACCCACTTTAAGCCGCTTTCATCACAGTAGTATTAAATTTAAGAAAACCTACTGATATGTTTTTCTATCGTAGTGAGTTAGTTAGTCGGCTAACTCATATTACCCCCGTTTCTTGTTAGATCTTTTAATAATTTATATATCATTAACATGATTTTTGATTAGTTTTATTTACAGACTCACATGCTAATCAGACTTATTTAATACATTTCTAATAAACAGTTTGAAACAAAATAATGCAATCAAGTTCATGATATTTATAAGCCAAATAGAATATCATCAACCAAAAAATATGAGTCTGTTTTTGCGTAAAAAGTAAGAATGCTTATTAATATTTTTTTCTACCTAATTAGTAAGGAACGAAGAATTGAGCAATCCAAATTTATTTATATCTTACAGTTGGTCAAATCACGATCACGAACAACTTGTTCTTCAGATTGCAACCGAGTTAACTGAATCTGGTGTGAATGTTATTTTAGACAAGTGGGATCTAAAGGAAGGTCATGACGCTTATGCTTTCATGGAAAAGATGGTAACAGACCCAGATATTAATAAAGTCGCAATAATCTCAGATAGGATTTATGCAGAAAAAGCTGATGGAAGAAGCGGTGGTGTGGGGACTGAGACACAAATTATTTCCCGTGAAGTATATGAACAGCAAGAGCAAGATAAGTTCGTCGTTGTAGTTACGGAGAGAGATGAAAACGGTAAGGTTCACTTACCTACTTACTATAAGTCCAGAATTTATATTGACCTCAGCGAACCTGATGGATACGCAGATAATTTTGAAAAATTACTAAGATGGATTTACAACAAATAAGGATATGTGTCGCGAAGCCGACACCTATCCGAAGTGTTGGACAAGCCCAAGCCACCTTATATAAGTAAATATTGGAAATATCATGAAGGGTGATGACAAAAAGAAGTCGAGCGTTATCCTTGGTGTGAACCAATAACTTTAAAATTCTGATTTATAATAAAATCCTCTTTATTTTTGAAGCGTTAAAGCCATTATCCTTATTATTTAACGTCGGTTATCTGGGTCGAAATATCCCCGTTAATTGCATCACATGTTGGCAGCAGGGGCAAAAGGGTTGGGCTTTTATACGTACCGTTTTATTCAGTGAGGGCAACGTCAGTTGCCCGGCTAACATGAACATAAATTGGATAGCTTGAAGCCGCTTCTTTTCATGCCCTCGCAACAAACCATAATCACGTACTCGTCGAAACCCTTTCGGTAACACATGCTGCAATATCAACCAAAGAAATTGCAACACGGGTAACGTGCGTGTCTTCATCGTTTGAGTTTGGCTATCTTTATAACGAAATGTCACCTGTTCATTATTGATATACAGAATGTCTTTATCCGCAATTA
>NZ_PYNU01000022.1:0-68445 GCF_003026075.1 Photobacterium sp. GB-210
ATCAAAGAAGCAATGCCGCAACTCTTGGCATGAACCTGCTCTCGCTGCTTTGTAAGTTGCTGGGTGCCAATCGGTGCCTTAGTGGAGGCTTGAGCCGTATGCAGTGAAAGTTGCACGTACGGTTCTTCGAGGGACGGCACTCGGTAACGAGTGCCGCCTATCCGACAAAAATGAGTTAGCTCATGGATATATATAACTTCAGAGAATTGATGACATCTTCTGGTAACAACCAATAACGAAAAAACGGCTCGATGCAAAAGCAAAGAGCCGTCTTTCCGTTCCATATACTTTGGGGTTCCAAACCAAAGTATCGTCCGAGCCGTTCCACTCGGAAATCTAGTACGTCATTGTCACTTATGCGTGCAATAGCGCCATTGATTCTTTTGCAATTACCCACTCTTCATTGGTTGGGATAACCATTGCTAGTGGTGTATTTGGCTTAGTGATAATACCCTGTGCGCCAAAACGTGCAGCGGTATTACCTTCTATATCTTCTTGGTAACCAAAGATCTTCATTAAACGTAGAATTTCACTACGAATTGGCATTGCGTTTTCGCCGATACCACCAGTGAAAATGATGCCGTCTAGCTCATCAAGTGCCACCATGTATGATGCAATGTATTTTGCTACGCGGTACGTAAATAGCTCAAACGCGAGCTTAGCACCGTGGTGGTGAGGATGGCTTTCATCTTCCATTGCTTCAATAATGCCGCGACAGTCGCTTGTAAAGCCAGAAACACCAAGGAAACCAGAATTCGTAACGAGTTCTTTCTCTAGGCGCTCTTTACTCCAGCCTTTCTTTAATAAGTACTCAAGTATACTTGGGTCGATATCACCACAGCGTGTCCCCATCATTAAGCCGGCAAGTGGCGTGAAGCCCATTGATGTATCAATACTTTCACCGTTTTTAACCACACATACTGATGCGCCGTTACCTAGGTGAACAGAAATAAAGCTTGATGCGTCAACTGGCTTATTCACGACTTTCGCTGCTTCACGCGTTACAAAGTAGTGGCTTGTGCCGTGGAAGCCGTAACGACGGATGTTGTACTCTTTGCTAACTTCTTGAGAAATTGCGTAAGTATATGCTTTTTCAGGCATTGTTTGGTGGAATGCAGTATCGAAAATTGCATACTGAGACAATGTAGGGAATGCTTTGCTTGCTGCACGCATACCAATAACGTGTGCATGGTTATGTAGTGGTGCTAGATCGCTTAGCGACTCAATATCAGCGATAACTTTTTCATCAATCTTAACAGTATGATCAAATAAGTTACCACCTTGAACAACACGGTGACCCACAGCGACGATATTTTCTTTTAGACCAAGTTCGTCGACTAAATCGACAATACGATCAATCGCTTGTTGATGGTGATGATCTAAACCATCAAGCTTGTATTCGTGCTTTTCACCATTGACTTTCCAGCTAACCACTGCTTCAGGGAGGCCGAAGCACTCACCAAGGCCGCTTAACGTAGCTTCACCGTTGACAGTATCAATTAAAGCAAATTTAAGTGAAGAACTACCAGAATTGATTACAAGAACTAAAGAATTGCTCATGGTTATCTCATCAATATTTTTAAGGGCAAATTTCGGATATCACTATCCACCTTGAAGCTAGCTCACTGAAAATGTCGAAAAAGGTATCTGTCAACAAGCTGGCTCAACCATCTTACTCAATTTAATTTGAATATCTCAACTTTTGTTTTAAAAAAAACTTAAAAATTGAATTTTTACTGGTTCAGATCAATTTTTTAACTAAAAATCGATTTTTAAAGCATAAAAATTCATCTGAATTTCAAATTTAGTTGATCATTTACCGTAGAGTTAACCATAAAATACACATTTTCAGCATTGAATAATTGTAAATCAATGTAATTTTTTCAAATTAGACTGAAACTAATAACAAAAAGGCATATATAGAAAGGAAGCACATCAAAAAAGGAATGCTTTTATAAAGTAACTAAAAATAAGTTTTAAACTTACAATATTATTTTATGTTATCTAAATAATATTGATAGAGTTCATCGACCTGCGTACTACACATCAACGGCATTGCTGCTTTTAATGCAGATTTTGGCCAGTTCCACCACTGCATCTCTAGCAATAAAGCGATCTGTTGCTCTGTAAATCGTTTTTTAACACATCGCGATGGGTTACCCACCATAACAGAATAGGGTTCAACATCTTTTGTTACAACGGCACGAGTACCAATCACGGCACCATCAGCTATTTTTACGCCAGGTAAAATAACGCATTCAGCCCCGAACCAAACATCGTTACCAACAACCGTATCGCCCGCTCGTTGGATCCCAGTTTTGACGCCATCGCCAAATTCTTGGAAATCAAATGGGAATGTCGAGATCCAATCATGTCGGTGGCCTTGATTACCCGACAACATAAACACGACTCCTGTGGCAATAGAGCAATAACGGCCAATAATTAATTGATCAACATCACCAAAAATACCTGACTGCCAAGCTTCAATCGTGGATTTATCACCCAGTAGATAATGAACACATTGATCTTCAAAATGGTGCTGATGGTAGTAGCCAGAATAATAACTGTAATCTCCAACTTTAATATTAGGATTAGTGATATAACGGTTAATTTCATACCCTCCTAACCAAGAGGGAAAAATAGAGGATTCCATATCAAACCTTCTTTGTGTTTATTGGTGTAAAAAGCGTATTATTAATGTTGTATTAACCTTTTTGGATATAACCACAATGATTGCTCAACTCTATAACGCTTATTTAGGTGAACTTTATGGCATTGTTTTTTTTAAGACCTTTGCTGAAAAGTATAGTGACGATAGCCATAACAACAAATGGCAAACATTAATAAAGGTTGAGGAACTCACGGCGCAATGTTTAAAGGATGGACTGGAAACGTTAGGACACCCTTGCCCTGATTACGATCAAGATATGGAGAATAAAGGTCTTGCCGATGCTAATAAATGGCTTGCATTACCTTGGCAAGAGTTAGTCGATACCATGGTGCCATGGGTTGCTCCCTATCAGCAGCGCTACCAACAACAGGCTGATGAAGCCACAGAGCATCGCTATTTATTTACGTTAGTCGCTGATCATGAAAATGCGATTTATGATTATTTGCTGGCAGAACAACGAGGGGATAACAGCGCCCTTGATATATTGACAACATTTATTAATAAATACGCCTAATGATTTTATTAGAGCAAGATTCACCTTCCTCCTTGCTCTAATAACCTACTGATAATTAACAAATTCATTTTAATTCACATACTTTTTTCACAGCCAGATAACCAGACCCTTTCATTCCCCTGACATTTGAACGATGTTTTTAATTAACAATGAATAAAACACATTCAGTTGCTGAATACTCGCGATTAAACGAGGCTATTGTTTAACAAGGATTAGATTTTGAAAAGAAAGTACTCTTACTTTCTCTACTTACTGCAACATCATTCGTTGGCTGTAAATCATTACCTATTCGATCCAATGCAAACATGGCAAACCCTGCAGCAACGTATTGTGTTGATCATGGCGGTCAATGCTTAGACATGGACGGTTGTTCAACACACTAATTGATTGTCCAATTGCTCTATTATTAATATCGGAAGGTTAATGATGAAAAAATTACTACTTGTTGTTGGTTTACTGCTTTCAGGCTCTGTTTTTGCGTTTGGTAATCCAGCATCCGATTTCTGTGTACAACATGGTGGTCATGTTGAAATTCGTACTCCAATGGGTGGCGATGGTGAAAAAGGTTACTGTGTCTTTAACGACGGTAGCTCATGTGAAGAATACGCCTTTATGAAAGGCCAATGTAAACCTTCAGGTAAAACGCATAAACAAAAATTAGTCGACCACTGTGTTAAAAAAGGTGGATTTGCAACCGGTGATGTATGTAAATTTGCTAAATGGAATACAACATGTGATCTAGAAGACTTCTACAATCACAAATGTAACCGTAAAAAAGGTAATCGCGTTTACTAAGTAATTAATCTCTTCCCCCTGATTAATCACTTTTAAACAATGCAGCTTAGCAAATGTTAAGCTGTATTTTTTATCTTCAAGCTTTTCCTCTTATTTCCCCTTTCCTTATAACCGTACATTAGCCATTAATCATATATATTTATCGTCAATGAAGCATTTACTATCCGTCACCATTAAATAACCGGCAACCTTACTGAGAGTTATTTTTTGTCATTTCGCTGACATTCGAACAGTGTTTTAAATGCACAATACGCTCAAATCATTCATCACGTGAATGGATATAAAACGAAGCCATCGTTTACATAAGGATTAGATTATGAAAAAGACATTATTGCTACTTTCTCTTATTGCTTCAGCCTCATTGGTTGGTTGTAAAACACTACCTACTCAACCAACTGCAAACATGGCAAATCCAGCAGCAACATACTGTGTTGAACATGGTGGCAATTATCAAATCACAACGAATGAAGATGGTAGCCAAGCTGGCGTCTGTCATTTCAAGAACGGTAGCCAATGTGATGGATGGGAATATCTACGCGGTGAGTGTAAACCCGCTGCTGACAAACCAATTTTGTACTAATTTCAGTCATTATTAAAAAGAGAAAATTAACATGAAAAAGTTTTTATTACTGATTGGACTATTAATTTCAACGGCCGCTTGTGCTGGCGGTCCGCACGGAAATCCTGCTTCTATCTATTGTGAACACCATGGTGGTCAATCCGTTATTGTTGATGGCCAAGGTTACTGCCGCCTACCTAGCGGTCAAATGTGTGATGAGTGGGCTTACAAAGAAGGTAAATGTTCACAGCATGCACAAGACAAGAAACAAAAATGGGTGAACTATTGTGTAAAACACAAAGGGACTGCTATTGGTAATAAGTGCCACTTTAATAAACAAGGTACGCAATGTAGCTTGAAATCCTTTTATAATGGCTCTTGTAAAAAACACCACCATAAACACCCGAAAGTATATTAGTCCTCTGAATCATAATATTAAATAAAAACAGCTCAACAGTGGTTGAGCTGTTTTCGTTTTACTTCTTTGTTTCATCGCTAGTTATCGATGTTGTTTGAAGCATCATATCTGACGATGATCCCCATGATGTCGTCCAATCATCCACTTTCATTGCTGGCTTTTCGTTTGAATTATCCGTTTCTATCGCGTTAGCGTCTGTCATCGATATTGCTATCTCTTCTTTTATTGATGTTTCATGATCATCACTCATGTCATCGTGAGTCTCGCCCAATGATTCAATATCAGCAAGGGTTGGACGATACCCTTTTCGGCCATAGCAATTATCTAATAAAGTAATAATCGAATGAGGAGTAACAGGCTGTTTCTTTAGAATTTTATAGATTTCCTTCGCAATATTTTGAACATTGAGGATCGATTCAATACCAATGAGAGGCGCGGCTTCATCTCTTGCTACTCTTGCTTTTTTATAACCGCCAGCATATGCCATTGAAAACCAAATATAAGCAATCGCGGCATTATTTGCACATGCGCCTAAATACATTTTACCTGCAAGATATTGTGCTTCTGGATGATCATGTTCCGCTGCGCGCTCTAACCAGTATTTGACACGATCCACATCCTTTTCAACCCCCAATCCAACTTTATAACAAAATGCTGTTTTCATTAATCCATCAAGATCATTGTGTTTCGCCGCTTGTATCCGCCAATAAAAGGCTTGTTGAGGTAAGTAATGATCGGTTTCTTCAGCAACATACCAATCAGAAAGAAACAGTGCAGCAGGAAGAAACTCTTCAGTTGCTGCTTGCTGAATATAATCGATACCCAAAGTAGGATCAGCCTCTACCCCTTTGCCTTGGATCAGTAACAAGCCAAAATGAAACAGTGATTCAGGTGATTTTTGCTTTACATCAATAAACGCTTGCCAGTAATTGGCTTTTAGCATTGCTTGTTGATCCAAGGGATCTCGACGATACAAACGTGCCAAAGCATATTGCGCCATTTCATTATCTTGCGCTGCCGCTTTTTCGTACCACTCAATTGCCGCAACAGGATTCGTCACCTCACATTCTTTTGCTAAAGATAATTGACTCGGTATATGCCCTGTACTGGCTTTAAAAATTTTTTCTTCTCGTTCCGCCTTTTTGGCCTTCTCTAATACTTGTTTATATTTAATGTCTTTCAGTATTTGCTGCTGCTTTTCTTGCTGCTGCATATTTCTGGTAGCAAAGTAACGTGAAATTAACCAGCCTAAAACGATAATAGGAATAATAAACAGCCAAGTAACATCAAACATAATCACTAACTCAAGTCGCGGACGCATAGGAGTGATTATCGGCTAAGACACAATAAACTAAAGTCACTGTCTATAACCATTAGACCTTGATCATTGTTCCAGTATTTTCATTGCCAATATTGCGATTTAAACGACTATTCAATTATTTTATTACTCTATACACCACTAAACCTGACTCACCACCTACGAGCACGCCCTTTAAAGACAAAAGAATAATCTTAGGAGCACGTCAGGCTTTACCTCCACGGATCACCTAATAGGTCCTTGTCTGAATTTATTCTTTCTTGACTTAAGATCGCGGGAATTACAAGTGTTCCATGTCGGAATATTCCATGATCATGCTTCCATACCTCTCGACGCTCACTGAATTCATATTCATAAAATAGGTATTAAAAAGTCGCTGATTTCCTTTATTTTTGTCTGATTTACTCACAGGATCATCCTTGATCATCTTTCCAGTCCATTTGACACTGACCGTTAATTCAGCTCACATGATCATCGTTCCGTTATAAAAACAAAGAGTTAATTCATCTATGGTATGAAAGAATCTGTTGTGTATATTGTTCTTATCAAGCAGGTAGGGTAATCATTAACGAAATAAAACAATAGGGGCACTGATATGAACGAATTAAAACATATTCAACACTTTATTGCCGAGCACCATCTACTGACATTATGCGCTAGTTTTAACGATAATATTTGGAGTGCTAACTGCTACTATGTTTTCGATAGTGACCATATGATGCTGTATATCATGACTTCTCCAGAGACACGTCATGGAAACCTAATGCTAAAAAACCACCGTATTGCAGGTACTATCGCACCTGAACCTAGTGACGTTAGTGATATTCAAGGTATACAGTTTTCTGGTCAGATTAATTTGATCGATTCAAGCAATGAACAACAAGCATTAGCGTTATATTATGCAAAATTTCCGATAGCGAAAAATCTGCCATCTTCAATCTGGCAAATAGCATTAAATGAAATAAAAATGACAGATAATCGTATCAAATTTGGTTTTAAACTTAACTGGCAGAGACATCAGCTTTAAATGTGTCATAACGTTAGAAGATAGTTAGGAGAGTTAGAATTTTGTCAATAGGTGATTTCCCCCCTATTTTGTTAATAGAAGCTTAGTTATAGTTATGCTTGTTCGTTATTTAAGGTGATTTCACCTAGAAAACGAGCATTATCCAAAAGGATAAATCAGCGAAAACGATAATGTACCTCACTTCGTTTTTCTGATTATCTCTTCTACACGTCGTACAGAATTATGCTCCTAGAGCCAATTCTTGTTTTGCCGGCCATATTGGCCGGCTTTTTTTATATTTTTGTCTAATATATAAGCATCTTATTACCTATATATTTACAAATACGATAAAGTGACTAGAATGTTTTCGCTGACTGTATTTTTAGGCAATATATGAATAATAAAAACGCCTCATTTTCACCCGAAATTTTTGATCAGTTACCTGGCTGCTGGGGTTGCAAAGATATCAATTCAACATTTGTTTATGTAAATCCTGAGTATGGAAGAATGGTTGGATTTGATAATCATTTAGATTGTATAGGTAAAACGGATTATCAAATGCCTATAACATCGACAGATTACGCAGATAAATATGTTGAACAAGATCAAATTGTAATAGAAACAGAGAGAACAATTCGTGTGCTTGATATTCATCCTTATCATGATGGTAAGTGGCGCGCTCACCTTTTTACTAAAACACCATGGCGTGATCATAATAATCAAGTAATAGGGACTATTTTTTCAGGTATTGAGTTAACAGACACAGCTGTATTAGAAGTTGGACATTGGTTGTGCCGTGCTATAGGGATAACTCAACAGCAAAAAAATTCTTCTATGTTAAGAATCAACATCAAAAAGGAAGACATTGGATTAAATACTCGAGAATCTGAAGTATTATTTCTTCTATTGCATGGGAAGAAACCGCAATATATCGCGAATACATTAGGTGTTTCTGTCAAAACAATTGAGAATTATGTTTTGCGCTTACGAGAGAAGTTTAATGCCAATTCTAAAGGTGAGCTTTTAGATTTGGCATTAGAATTAGGTTATGGTTCAAACATTCCAGAAAGTATGTTGAAAACACAGTTGTCTATTGTTTTAAAAGATTAAATACTCCATACAATAAAAGAGTAGTTATCTGCTCTTTATTGTTATGGTGCTAATCGATCAATTGTCCATTCTTCATTATTATCGTGATATAAAAAACGATCATGTAAACGATGTTCGCCACCTTGCCAAAATTCAATCGAATTGAATTTAACGCGAAAGCCTCCCCAAAAGGTAGGTACAGGTACCTCTCCTGCTAGAAATTTTTGTTTCAATTCAAAATATTTCCCTTCCAATGCTTGTCTTGCTGTTAAGCGTTGGCTTTGTTTACTCGCCCATGCTGCAACTTGGCTTTCTTTTGGACGAGAAGAAAAATAGCTTAGCACTTCACGCTTTGATAACGCTTCAACATGTCCGGTAATATGTACTTGTCTTTCCAACATATGCCATGGGAAATGCAAGCTGATTTTATTATTAATGGCTAGTTGCTGAGCTTTACGACTACCAAGGTTGGTATAAAATACAAAGCCATGCTCATCAAAGTGTTTTAGTAAAACAATACGTTGAAAAGGTTGTCCAGAAGCATCGACGGTAGCAACCGTCATTGCAGTGGGATCAGGTAACTGTGCTTCTACTGCTTGCTTTAACCATCGTTCAAATAAGACGAGTGGATCACTCGGTAAATCATCTCGTCGTAGACCTCCTTTGGCATACTCCCTGCGAATATCGGACAACTCCATCTTTATCTCCATAAAGTATAAATAATTTATTCTCTACAATATTGTGACTTCCTTTTGGAAGCAAACACTATTTTCTTATGAATATTAGTCTTGTTTGCAAAAACAAATAGACACATCTATCGAATTTCAACAATAAATAACAAAGAGTACAGTTGCAAGATGCGACTTTTGATAAATTAGACTAATACAAAATCAATGATTTAGTCAGCATAAGATATCTCTCTTTTACTGTTTATGTTGGGCTAGTACTCTACTTTGGTGCTCAGACTATGACACTCTTTAAACGACAAATAATAAGTATTACAACACTCATGTGTTCTATACTTGGCATTTCTGCAGGTACGCAGTTGTATACTGGCTATCATGTAATTAGTGATCAGCATATAGCGACAGCTCATGAAGATATAAATCGTGCGCTTACTACATTACCGGATAAATTATCAATTATTGACAGTTTAATAATTTCACGACAGCAAGAAGAACAACTTGTTGATACGCTAAATTATTTATTTCCTGCACAACAATATAACCACGCATCGTTGTTACTTGCCGATTCAACACCTTTGATACGAATAGATAATAACCGTGATATCACTAATGTTCCACAATGGTTTCAATCTTTAATTAAGATCCCAGAACATATTGAAAAAAGAATAATAAATAATGACAATTTTGATGTCGGTATCCTAGCCCTGAGCGCGTCATCCCGCTGGGCATATACAAAATATTGGCAGTTATTTAGTAACACCCTTATTTCACATTTATTACTCATGCTTCTTGGTGGCTGCGCGATTTACTTTATTAGTAAAAAGCATTTCACATCGTTACGCACGCTAACCAACCGTGCGTATAACATAGATAATCTCAATCAAGCACCTTTAGCATTGCCTGATGAATCAGATATTAAAACAATAGTAAGAGCTTTTAATAAGCTTAGTTATCAATTAGATGTCAACTTTAAGAGTCAAGCAAACGAAGCCGTAAAACTGCGAGAACAAGCTTATCTTGATCCTATCTCTGGTTTAGGCAATCGAAGTTTCTTTATCCATCAAATTAGCTCTTGGTTGGATGAATCACATAAAGGTGGATTAGCACTAATCCAAACAACGCTAATCAGTGATTATTATGAGCAGGAAGGCTATCAAGCGGGTGATAAACTGATAAAGCAAATCGCAGCACGTTTGAATGATGTCATTAATTATAATTACACCACGATAGCACGCTTATCTCGTGATGAATTCGCCATTCTTATTCCTAACCTATCTTCTGAAAAGTTAGAATTGCTTGGAAAAATGGTGCTTAAAATATTTGATGATATCGTTAATAATTCAAATTTAGTTAGCCCATCAACCACAGATATTGGATTGGTTTATAACGAAGCGCAAATTACGCCAAGCCAATTATTAACCCAATTAGATAACGCATTAACACAAGCAAAGCTTACTCCTCATAAATCCATTGCTTTAATAAAAGATCCTAATAGCCATAACAGCTTAGGAAAACAACAGTGGAAACAATTACTGGAGCAAGCGATAAATGAAGATTTATTTCAATATAAATTTCAGCCTGCAACATTAGAAAATAAAAGTGTTTACCATTATGAGGTTTTCACCGCGATACAAAAAGATAAGAACTTTTATTCAGCTGGTCAGTTTTTAGGTGCTATAGAAGATTTGAAGATCGGCAGTTGGTTTGATCGACATGTCATCGTAACCATAGTTAACCGACTTAATGCCGATAGAACAATAGGTCCATTTGCAATAAACATCACTAACAGCAGTATTGGCGATCCGAGTTTTACTCGCTGGTTAGATAAACTATTGAGTAATAATACGCAGATAGCCTCTCGACTATTTTTTGAATTACAAGAAATCAGTTGTATCAGAAACACTGATGCGACAAGCCTGTTGTGCAGTATTATAAAACGCTACCACTTTGGCGTGGGAATAGATAACTATGGACGTCATTTTCAATCATTAAATTACTTAAAAGAAATTAATCCTGATTACGTCAAGATCGACTACGCATATACTTATCAATTAAATGACCAAACAAAATCAAATGTATTATCTTCCATATGTCGAACCGCACATAGTTTAGATATTAAGGCTATTGCAACTCGCGTTGAAACAGAAACACAGTTAGAACGGTTATCTGATTTATTCGTAAGTGGTTATCAAGGCTTTATTACTGAAAAATACACACAGTTAGAATCGGCGTAGGTCATTTACACTGTAAATATTATTTCCCCCGAAAACCAGTACCTTTGTACTGGTTTTTTTTAATTTCTATTTATTATCTAACTGATTCAACTTATAGGATGCAAATGGTTATCACAGCTTTTAATTTCAAGAAAGCAAGGTGAAGGTTCTACCTTATTTTAATCACTCTAATCACGGTTTGAATTGGACAACGGCAAATAGGTGCACTTTCAATTCCCAACCTATCAATGCTTTAATTGTTACCCCTTCTTTTATCGTCTTATCGATTTTCACAATATAATTCATTCTCGAAAAATAATACGAGTTAGAACTGGTTCTTCATTTACAGTGTAAATATAGCACTTCAACTTTAGCATCTAGCATCTAGCATCTAGCATCTAGCATCTAGCATCTAGCATCTAGCATCTAGCATCTAGAAAATATTAATAAACAATTAACCATCATTCATTATATTTACAGTGTAAATACTCGTCAGCAATTTAAATATTTACACTGTAAATTATATATACATTAGATTGCATATATAATTTACAGTAAGGACATACGTTATCACCCAACCTTTCAATTAAATAAGTGAGTACCAGCTACCTCTTCCAAACGCCACAAATTAATATAAAAATATTTTTCGACGGAAGAAATAAAAAGCACCATTCTACGGTAAAAATAAAATATACAAGGCAAGTTCTGTAGAGGCGCTTAGAAGTAAGAAGTAAGAAGTAAGAAGTAAGAAGTAAGAAGTAAGAAGTAAGAAGTAAGAAGTAAGAAAAGAATAAACGGGTAATTTACAGTGTAAAGTGAATATCCAATTTACACTGTAAATAAAAGAGAGAAACAATTTACACTGTAAACAGTACTCCCAAAATCGAAGCCATCACTAGATAAGATTCTCGCTGACAAATTGGCGAAGAATGCTTTCTGCTTGTTTTCGTCCAGTATATTTGAACGTAGAGATAACATCAGTCCAAGCTTGGCGCTGCATCACTTTTGCGATTACAAAAAACAATTCTTCATTTCGAGTACAATCATCACTTAGTAAATAAGATGATAACCTTGTTTCAATACTTGCAACCACATAATCATAGCCTAACGCCCCCAAACAAAAGCCTTTAAGTTGAGACTGAATAAAGGGTTCAGGAAGTTGATAATCAATTGATTGAGTCTTCCCATTTCTATATAAACGAAGAAATAATTCAGGTGCTAGTTGTTGGAACTGTTCTACTCTTTGAGCGCAAAAACTCGCAGAAAATAAAAGAGCAGCATCATTGAACCAAGAATCATAGCAGTAAGGATTGAATACCTTAACGCAGAGTAATGAATGAAGCCCACTGGCCGCATCTCTATTTATGCCTAAACGAATAGGAGTAAAACCTGCGTTATGCCAAAAATTTACTAGTTCATCAGAAGCACCAAAACTTGTACCAATATAGTCAACGCCGCACGACAAAGCGTACTTCTCAGCACGAGATAATAACTGATGACCGATCCCCTGACGATGAAGTGCCGGTAAAACAGCAATACGTAATATTCGATAACAAGACTGTTTCGCTGCCGCTTTTAAACCTAGGTGTGCTGCGATAGATTGCGCTAATAAATGCCCTTTGATTCTTCGCTGTCCAAGCATAACCGCTTGCGCTAAATCCTCATCAAACGCGCCTTCTTTGACGAGCAAACAACAACCAATCACGTGTTGTTCCGTACGGGCGACGAGTAGGTGTTGGCTAGCATCATCAAGAAGTTGTTGAACATCATTGGGAGAGGTTTGGTAGTGGGCATGAATTAATAAACCAACTATTTGAGACAATAAATTTTTATTGGCAACAAGCTCTGACTTAGTAACGCGTTCATAAGAAATGGTCGCATCAGATAATGTCTCTATTGTTGAGTACTCTGCATTAAGCAGTAATGCATTGAAAACCCACTGCTCTAACGGATCGTTGACTTGCCAACGAATAGGTTGCTCAATATGAAGCGCTTTCCACTGCGGCATTTTTTTATTGAGGGCTTGCTTAAATTTAATTTCAAAACCACGCCCTGTCCCTTCATAACCATGAATCGTCGTGGCAAAGACTAACCGATTATGTCGATTTAATAACGCGATCAAGGTATCACCAGGAATCGCTGCAGCTTCATCGACAAGAATAAAATCAAAATTATCTGCAACATCACAAATAACATCTTGCGCAATAAAATGTAGCTCACTCCCTTGGCATAATAAGCGATGAGGGTGAGTGGTATCAGCGTCAACCAAGCGTTGCTGGGCATGCGAAAAAACGGTAGATGCACAAGAAAAAGAAGGAGACGTCACCGCAATTTTCATTTTACGCGTTAGCATTAATTCAGCAGCAGCAATACCTAACGATGACGATTTACCTCGCCCTCTATCAGCCGATAAAACTAACGGGCGCTTCCTATGACCAACAGCAACTTTGATAATGGCATCTACCGCAAGCTCTTGTTGTTGCGATAAGCAAAACCGAGGAGCACTAGAGATAAAATCAACACTATTAGGTGACTGGTGAATCCAAGGTTTAAATATCGGAATAGGCGTATCTTGGCATAACGTAATCACATCAGGATCTGCACACAATAATGATAGCCGCTTCATAAATGGAGAAATATTAGCATCGCTTTTCCATCCAAGAGGTAAGAGTAATAACATTACCCCGCCCCCTTTTATTGTGCCGGACAACGCACCAATAACATTCGCATCAATACCGTGATGAGCGTTAATTGCAATACAATCTGTTTCTTGTCCCAACCACTTTTTCGCTGTTTTAAAAGGACAATGAAGCATAGAGTCAGGCGCATTATCACCCGCCCAAAGCATCGCTGAATAGTGTTCAGAAAATACTTGCGTGATCTGAGTTGACCAGCAAAGATCACCTTCAACAATAACAAGTCGACGGCAATTAGCTGCAAGAGAGTCCCCATGAAGCTTAGAAATAAACGTAGGAAGAAGTGATAACATACAATAACCTGAACAACATGATTGCTGAGATCATAACATGTGAAACAAAATTGAGATGAAAAAAAACCACGCTAGAGTGCGTGGTTTTAATAAGAATTGATTATTTCAGATAATCATTTAAATAATCAAGAATGTCACTGACTTGGCGATCGCTCATTTTTTTCAAACGTAACTGTAACTTATCACCATCGCGGGTATAACTTACTTTACCTTTAATAAGCTCTTGAGAACTTGGTTTTTCAACAACAGCTTTTGGCTGAAGTGCATCACCCATCTCTTCAAGTTTAACCGTCACTTCGCGAGTAATACGGCTGATCCCTTGTGCTTTGATTGTTTTCCAAAGTGCCGTATTTTCTGCACTTAGCTCTTCAATCATCTTTTTCTGTTGTTCAGCGTCTAAGCCAAAAAACACACGGTGAAGTTTAACTATCGTAGGACGGCCAAGTTCGCCAACGCTAGGATAAGCCATCAGCAATTCCATCGGTAAACTTGCCGCTTTTAAAGCGCCACTCACCAGGGCTTCACTGCATTGTAAATAACGCGCTAACTCTTTTTGATCCGCAACTTTTCCACTATCAAGGAGATGTTGCATCTCTTTACCACGCTCAAATAAACTTAACGGTTTATGAGCGTTAGCGACGTCAGATAAAAATTTAGCGTGTTCAGTATTAATGCCTTTAGCAACATAAATTAAGAAATCTTTATGAGCTAAAATACAAGACATTCGACGGCGGCTACCGTCTAAAACTTCAATACGACCATCATCTAACCAACGACCAACAGCGGGATATTGCTGTCCACGATCTTTCAATGTCGATAATATATCAGCGAGTGCATGCTCATTTAAAAATGCTTGTTCACGTGCATTCTCAGCAAAAACAGTGGTTTTAGTACTGACATCATCTGCATTAATTTTGATTAATTCAAACGCAACTGTTTCTTCACCCGCTACCGCTAATTCTATTACAGCAGCTTTATCGCGCGCAGCTGTTTGTGCTTCTGTTACATTAGTCGCGCGACGTTTGTCCGCTTTACCGAACAGACGAGCATTAAGATCAGTTGTTTTAATAGCCATCTGTTAGTTACTCCTCGTTAAGATTTGCCCAGTGGCTATGCATAACGCGTTCTAGTTCTAAACCAACGCGTTGAATAGCCTCTTGGGCGGTTGAAAGGGTCTTTTTACCCCCTTCAAACTCTGCTGCCGTTAAATCAAATACCGTACTATAGGTATCAGCACAAGTTTCAAATGCACGGCTACGTGGCACTGTTGCCATCATAACTTGATCACGAAGCAGGTAATTCATTTCAGTTAACACAGAAACTTGCTTCTTATTATCGTCTTCAAACATTGTCGGCATTAAACGAATAAATTCTAAACCATGCCAATCTTCAGGGAACATCTCGTAAACAGTCGGTAAATGCTGGAAAAAGTTAACAGTAGATGCCCAGTCAAGACGTTTTGCAGCACAAGGAATGATTAACGCATTAGATGCATACATTGCATTCCATACCAGTGGGTCAATGTGAGGACCCGTATCAATCATAATAATGTCGAACTCATCTGCAATTGGATCAATGACTTTTTCTTTGAGTAAACGAACAATATCAAGGTCTTGATTTACTGCAAGATCTTGCCATGCATCAGCATTAAACATCGCATCTTCAGGGAAGGCCGCTATCGTTTTAAGGTTAGGATATTGGGTTGGCATAACCACATTATCTTTTAAGAAATCTTTATCCATTTCAACGCCATCAGGTACGTTATCAAGCATAACGTCAACAGCGGAATAAATCGTTTCTTGTTTTCCCACACTTATAAGAGGGTTTAAAAACAGACGTAATGAACCCTGTGGATCAAGGTCGATAAGACAAATACGATAGCGTTTATCTAAATCTAATGCTAAACAAGCAGCGATATGAACCGCTGTCATTGATTTACCCGTACCACCTTTCTGATTCTGAACATTAACAACCCAAGGTTTACGGCCAGCTCCTTCTCTCTCATGAAAAGCCGGTTTTTTTGCAGCTTTCATCAGCTTATGGGCTTCTTCTAATGTAATAGAGTAGTGATTAGCATTATTTTTCGTAAATTGATGACCATCAGCCTCCATACGAGAAATTGCATCATCAAGTTTACGTCTTGTTAACCCTGAGCGTGTTTCCATTAAAGCCTTAGACATCGGAGGGAATAGCTCCTCACGACGCTCTTCTAAAACAATCTCAATTCGGTCCGCTTGTACTTGTTTTGTTTGCTCTGCAATGTTGAGCAAATTTTGGATCGTCTGTTCCCTATTCATTATCACTCTTCGCCATGATGATAGACTGAGCAATATTGTACAACAAACACAGAACATAACAATAAAAAGCTGAACAATCAGTGTGATATTAATCTAAAGTCAAAAAGCTTTATGTTTGATAAAAGCAGATATGAGATAAATATTTGAACATTTTATGACGTTAACTATGTGATTAACTACTCGAAATAAGAGACAGATTTAAAGTGTTACAACGTCACAACTTTACAATGTAAATTGATTTTAGCTAGCTATTTACAGAAGCATGAGAAAAACAAGCTAAGTTACGGGAGATGTTATTTCAATTTCAGATACAGCTAAAATTAGACAAATAACGATAAGATCTAACACTATGATGAAATTGAATAATTTCATAGCTATTTCATTAAAAAAATTATGAAATAGCAAATAAAGCCAGATCTCATCACCTAAAAGTCGAAATAGAGCGAACAAAATCTTGATCATTGTTCCGAGAAAATAGCTGCGATCACGAAACGATGATCAAGTGCTCTAACGGCAATATAAATCAGAACTTCAATCGATTATAAGATCAAATTTTCAGGAAAAATGATCAAGGTAAAAGGGAGGCGCTAGCGCCTTACAACAATAGTTACGGAAGCATGATCGAAAGGTGATAAGTTACGGTGAATGTAGGTTCAATAAGGGTTTAGCACACAAAACCTCCCTTAGAAGGTGTCCAAAAGGTCAATATTGAATAAATAGTACAGATATTTGAAATGCAGATTCATTTACTTGATCATTTTTCCTAATATTAAACGACAAAATAGGCACTTCTTTAGCAACATAACGAATCAATGTAATATGGATTAATCGTTATGGTCGCGGTAATTACTTTTTATCCGACTTTTAAAAGTGAATAGAATTTAAACAAAATGGTTCGAACGGCACTTACATGATCATTGTTCCGACTAAAAACGCCTTAATAAATGACTTTTACAGCGTGGAATTAAAGATCAATCAATACAGATAAAGGATTACTGTGGATAACCCTGTGAATAAGCATTGAATCTATTATGATCATGCTTTCAATTGAATGTTGATCATCGTTTCAGAATCCAGATGATCATGCTTCCTATGTTATGATGATCATGTTTTCAATCAACTGTTGATCACACTTCCGATAAAACCATGATCATTGTTCCGTAACGTCACTATTTTATCTTCTTTTAAAACAAAATGTTACATTGTAAAATAGAACCAGATCATTAGATCAGTTAATCAAATAGATCAGAATTAATCATAAAGATCAGTATTAAAAATCTTTAAATAAAAAACTTTATTTATTGATCTTTTTCTATTAATCTTTGCGGAAAGATGATGAATCTACGGCCAATGACAAATGAAACAACCTCGTAATAGTGAAAATGCCCCAATTGAAAAAATATTGATCGAAGCCCCTAGATCGCACAAAGATGGTCATTTATTTTTGATCCATTCAAATCTTGTCGATTGGCTTCCGCAATATCAACATTTCAAAGGGGTCACCAAAAGTATTATTGAATTGCTCAATATTATTTCGCTACGTGGTTTATCAAGCAAAGATGGTTATGTATCAACAACTGAACTTGTTGAAGCAACGGAAGGTCAATTAACGCGAGCGGCAATTCAGCAACGTTTACGTGCAGCTGTGAGTGTTGGTTTATTTAATCAGCAGCCTGTAAGGTTCGAAGAAGGCTTAGCCGGTAAAACCATGCTGCATCACTTCATCAATCCATCTTTGCTGATCTCTCAATTGGGCACGGGGAGTTTACAATCAGACCAATTTAAAGAAAAAGAAAAACAAAAACGTTCAAAAGCATTAGCACAAAATCATGTTAATCGACGCTTACTGACAGAACATGGTTTAGGCACCCCACCTAGTATGCCTGATGAAGCTGATCAAATTGTGGTTTCACCAACCAGCTGGGCAGGGATCATTGATCAAGCGTTAGCGCCACCGAGAACTAAAAAAAGTTATCAAAAATCAATGGTTGCGATCAGTGGTACGAAAGCGATCATTGAGACACGATCATCAAAGTCGATCATGACGGTGGATGATCTCATGACACTGTTTGCGTTGTTTACCCTAACGGTTCAGTACCATGATCACCATATCGCTGATTATGAAATTCAAGCGCGATCGATGGTAAATAAGACGCCAGTCTATATCACTGATATTTTGGCTCTACGAGGCAAAAAAGACAGTGGCCCGGCACGCGATTCTATTCGAGAAAGTATTGATCGTATTGAATTTACTGATTTTCAATTACACGAACTCACTGGTCGTTGGCTAAGTGAAAATATGCCTGAAGGGTTTAAGAGTGATCGTTTTCGTTTTATTGCTAGAACGATCACGGCTTCAGAAGAAGCGCCTCAAGAAGGGGAAGATGGTGAGATCAGGATCAAACCTAATTTGTATATTTTGGTGTGGGAACCGTCATTTTTTGATGAACTATTAACACGCGATTATTTTTTCTTGTTTCCACCTGAAATTTTACGTCAGCATACGCTTGTGTTTCAGTTGTATACTTTTTTCCGTAGTCGCATGTCTCGTCGTGTCAATGACTCTATGCTTTTAAGTGATTTAAATCAAAAGCTTGCTAGAAATATTGAATGGCGACGTTTTTCTTCTGATCTTATTCGAGAATTGAAAAAATTAGCTGAAGGAAAAGTAACAGAAACGATATTTGCGGTGAATTTATGGGGATACCATTTAACGATCAGTGCTGAAGAGCCTGATAAACGTTACACAGATTATCGTATTGATATTAAATGTGATGCTGATGAAGTGATCCGATATTCACGTGCTAAAACGACCAATGAAGGTAAGCGTACGATGGCACCAACAATGCCAAACCCGTTACGTAATGAGATCATGCCAAAGCAAGAATTAGAACAATTATCCGCCATTATTGATGGTGAGTTTGAACCGATTCAGCGAAAGGCACCGCGTCCGAAAGGCCGATTAGGGCGTCGTATTAAGTTGCGTAAGCATCTTGTTGAGATTAATGCAGATGAATTAACGATTGTGTTATCTAAATATACCTCACCAGAAGCGCTCCAGCGAAGCATAACGGCTTTATCTGCAATGACTGGTCATCCATCATCAGTTATTACTGAAGAGTGCCACGGATACTTAGAGAAGCTAGATTGGTTATATGTTTCTGGTCAAAAAGTCAGTTATGAAACTTTAAGTCGTACCGTTGAGTTATATAACAGTCGCCAAGACGAACGTCATTTATCGATTGAACGTTTAATTTC
Organism: Photobacterium sp. GB-210; assembly: GCF_003026075.1. NCBI lineage: Bacteria > Pseudomonadati > Pseudomonadota > Gammaproteobacteria > Vibrionales > Vibrionaceae > Photobacterium > Photobacterium sp. GB-210. The sequence goes on from NZ_PYNU01000022.1 coordinate 19,814, forward strand.
AGGCTTAGCTGTTAGACGAAAAGTCTGTCAACTTGTCCATGAAGGCCATATTAATGAGCAGGTTTTAAAAGCACTTGATGATGTCGCCAAAGGCATTTAAAGCTGTTGCGTTAGAAAGAAAAAGAGCGTTTTGTACGCTCTTTTTTCATTTTATTAACGGAATATTTAGTATTTAGTGTATTTTATTAAGCGATTCGTAGTTTTAGTGAATATTTTAACGATGAGAGGAACTCGTTGGTTAAAATATTTTCATTGTGATAGCGCTAAATGATTGGGAACTTCATGGTGTTGAAAAAGCATAGAATAATAAAAACCGTATTATTTATGGCACTCAGTGTACAGTCTCTTACAGTGTATGCGAGTGTAGATGAACGTCCCAAACTGAATCGAGAACGGATTGGACTTGTTCTTAGCGGTGGTGGTGCAAAAGGAGCTGCTCACATCGGCGTACTGGAAGTACTAGAAGAAAACCGCATTCCTGTTGATATCGTAACCGGTACCAGTATGGGCGCTTATGTTGGCGGTATGTACGCCATGGGGTTAAGTGCTAAAGAAGTAAAACGTCGTACCTTTGGTGTTAAATGGGAAGAAGGTTACCTCGATCGTGCTAGTCGTAACGATCTTACGTTACGTAGAAAGCAGCAAAGTGATAGATATCAATTACATACTGATATTGGTCTCGACCTGAATGGTGAATTTAAATCGCGTTCAGGCGCATTTCAAGGTCAAGGATTTGCTAAAATTCTACGAGATGTGACTGATAACCTTCCTGCTTTAAAATCTTTTGATCAGCTCGCAATCCCGTATCGAAGTGTAGCTACCGATATTGCTAAAGTGAAACCTGTTATATTAAGTTCAGGTCATTTAGCGACAGCAATGCAAGCATCAATGACAGTACCAGGGGCGTTAAAGCCGGTTCACTTAAATGGGAAACTATTGGTTGATGGTGGTGTTGTTAACAATATGCCTGTTAATGTGGCCAAAGTGCTTGGTGCTGATGCCATTATTGCGGTTGATTTACGTGATAATTTAATGCCAAGTAAAGATCTTGATAGTGCGTTAAATATCGTTGCTCAATTAACGACTTATATGACCAATGCGAGTGCTGATCTGCAAAAAAGTCTCATGGCCGAAGGTGATGTATATCTCCAGCCTGATGTGTCATTTATGACTGCCGCTGATTTTGATCAAATGAAAAAAGCATATTTAGCGGGAAGGAAAGTGGCAACGGCTTCGCTACCAAAATTACTTCGTTATCAATTATCAGATCACGATTATCAAGCTTATATTAAACAAAAACAAAATCGTCGAAGCCAATTAACCGCAGCTTCTGCTTATTACATTGATAAGATAAAAATAAAGAATAATACCCGTTTACCTGAAAAAACCTTATTGTCTCAGTTGGATTTAAAAACTGGTCGAGTAATTTCTAATGAAGAATTAGAGCAAGCAGTTAAACGACTACAAAGTGAAGATGTTTATGGTCGAATTACTTACCAAATTAAGCAAGAAAACGGCGAAAACGTGCTTGATATGGATATTAATGAAAAATCATGGGGACCGGGGTATTTAAACTTTACTTTGGCGTTCGAAGATGATTTTGTCAATCGTTCAAACTTCTCTTTTGGTGCTCAATATCTATATACCGATCTCACTGATAAAGGGGGAGAGTGGCTAACAGAGTTCTCATTAGGTAGTTGGAAAAATATCAATACTGAATTTTATTTCCCACTCGATTATAAACAGCAATTTTTTACAGAAATTGGTGCTGGTGCAAGTAACGAGGTAAGGAAATTCAATCGTCCTACTATTAATTATGTCGATGGGAATAGTGATGATCGGTTTAATATCGAAACTGAATATCGACATGTTAATGGTTATGCTGCTATTGGTTGGAATTTAAAATCATCAGCAGAAGCAGTTCTTGGATACAGTGTTCAAAAAGGCTCTATCACGGTCCTTTCAAAACGAGATAAAGAGAATTATTTCGTGCACGGCCCTTATATAAACTTAATTTATGATGACTTAGATAGTTTCTATTTTCCGTCAAAAGGTTTATATGCGAATGCAACCACGGGTTATAACCAAACAACCAGTGAGTATAAAGATAAGGGTGAAGTAAATGGCAATACCACTTTTTATAACTTATCGATTAAAAAACCGTTTACTTATGATCGACATACCTTGGTGTTAAATGCGAAAACGGCTGGATCTGATTCAGACGAAATATTACCGATATTTGTTCAGGCGTTAGGTGGCTTATTTAATTTATCTGGTTATCACCGTTACGAGTTAAATGGCCGTTACAGTGCATTTACTAGCATTGTCTATCGTTATCGTGTCATGGATAATAACTTTGGCGCATTTAAATTACCTGTTTATGTGGGAGGGTCTTTAGAGCATGGGGGAGTTTGGGCTAAATCTTCAGAAATGTCTTGGGGCTCAGCTGTGACTGCAGGCAGTGTTTATGTTGCTGTTGACTCTATTATAGGTCCTGTTTACTTGAGTTATGGTCAAGCAGAAGACGGCAATAACTCGTTCTACCTTTCTCTTGGCTCTTCGTGGTAATCAATAAAGCAAGGTTAAGTAAATTTACTTAACCTTGCTTATTTTAATTTTGAATATGTTGTGTATTTACATTGTTATGACAAATATATCTACGTATATGGCAAAATAATTACCGATATAACCTTTGTCTTATCGTACTAAGGATTAATTATTTAAGAAGGATCTTGAATTATAATCACTTTTGTATTGTATATTACGTTTGCGAGCATCTTGCTCGCTTTTTTTTTAACTAATATTTTATTTAATTACTTGTTATATTTATCCTATTTTTAATATTTCAATGGTACTTATTTATTAAGTATTTTCTTTCTTTTAAACAAGACAAATAAAAAATAAACCGTTTCTATAATCACAAAGTTAATTTGTATTCGCAAAGTAAACTGAGATAAATAGAGGCTTGCTCATGAAAATTATCCGAGTGTTTATATGGCTCGCAATGCTAATAAGTATTGTGAGTTGTAATGGTAGCAGTGAAGATACAGTAGCACCCAGTAGTGATAGTAAAACTGTAGTCATTGATTTTACTCCTGAATTCACTGCATTTCGTATGGCTATCCCCTCCACAAAAAATGAACAAATAGGAAAAAATACTTCATCACCAATCTTATTAGTGGGGACTTTACAAGCAACGAATACAGCTACGAATGCTGTCGATGAGTTCGATTGGAAAGCGTATCTACATCTTGATACGTTTAAAGTGGAATCGGAAACAACGGTTGGCTTAACACCGGGTAATTATGATCTTATGCTTGATATTGAGCATGATGGACAAAAATATCATGGTGAAGCGAACACCAATATTGTCGATGGTAATTCCCCTATTGCGATGAATTTAACCCCTGTATTAGGCAAACTTGATATTGACGTTTCTGTTAATCCTGAAATGGCTAAACTCTTTTTTAAAGTCGATCCTAACGAATTAAATTTATTAGGTTTAGGAACCCCTATTGTTGGTATTGGGCTTGATAATAATCAAGAAATGAAGTTTTTAATCAACAAAAATTCAGCGCAATCTGATCTTTTTTTTAATATCCAATATGGTAGCTATTTCGTTGATATTAATTTCTACAATGACACTGAAAAAGTGGGACATTTAGATATACCAAACCAAGTATTAAATATTGATCAAAATACTGCTATTGCGAATTATGATGTGGTTCCATTGATGGGGGTCAGCGTCATTACATTTAATGAGCAAGGAGAGACTACAGATATCACGGTTAAAATTCCTAACTCGATTATTACCCATGTTCAGCAATTATCAGATCTTAATACTGAGCTTAAGCTATTAGATCCTAACAATATGATAGTGTTTGATGATCAAGTGATATTTACCCAAGATCCAAATACACCTGATAGTTACATCGCAACGCTACCGATGAATTTGAATTTTGCTCAAACACAGATCCATGGTTTGTTTTTAACATTAAAATTTTTCGATACCGCGGATAATCCGACTGTTGCATTTGCAAGTTGTACTTCAGAGAGTTTTCATTTAGAGCACAATGATAAAACCTTAGGCTGTCAGGTGACGTTTAACGATACAACGATTGATGTTGTAACGGCACTTAATGCCCATTTTGTGGTGAATGTTTATGATGTCAACGGTAACCCTGTTAAAGATGCTCAAATCTTTATTGATGATGCAGCAACTCCTATTGGTGTAACTGGGGAAGATCCGTCGACCAGTGATGGTGCGCTGGTATTCAATACATCTATAGGTGAACACGATATTAAGGCTAAAGCGATTGGTTATGTCGCTGAAAAAGTCGTTAATGCTGCACCTCTAAGCATCAATAATGTTGATTTATATTTAATGATCCCTGAATCACCACCAGCAGATGCTGTTGAATCAAGAAACTATGATACGCGGGTATCTTTAACTGAAAATATCAATATTTTACCCAGTACAGAGCAAATAAACCTTGCTAATGACATGATGGTAAGAATACCGCCGGTGAAAATTGATTATGAAAAACGCACAGGTGTAGCGCGTGTTCTTTATAATCAGACAGGCTATTTGACTGATGCTGATCTAAGTAAAACCACAGAGCAAGTGGTGATGGATTTTCTTGAAGATAATCGACGATTATTACATTTATCACCTACCGATATTGCCAATGTAGAGCAACAAGTTTATGAAACTGCAGCGACAGGTGCGAAGCGTTTTTACTTACAACAAAAAATCCATGGGCGTGATGTCTTTAATGCTTTGCTACAAGTAAATGTGAATCGTGATGGTCGTATCTTAAGTGTGAATAACACCTTCTCACCACATATTGATCAAGTGATTTTGAGTAAGCAACCACCCACCATAACGATTAAGCAAGCGATCATTAATGCGGCTGAAAAAGTAGGGATCAAGGTTCGCCACCAGCCAACCATTGAAAATGAAGATCTTGGCGCAGATGATCAAGCAACAAAAGTTAATGCCGCCAGTGCTTCAAGAGAGCCGATTGACGCTAAATTAGTTTACATGCCAGTCAAAAATGATGAACTACGTTTGGCATGGTCTTTCTTACTCTTTACTCATGATCAACGTCATGTCTATCAAATGTTGGTTGATGCCAATAGTGGTGAACTTCTCGCTTACTTTGATCAGGTTGATGAGCACAGCTATGAAGTGTTTCAATATCCTGTTGAATCACCGAATCATGCAACACCTGTTAACGCTCGACAAATTGAAGTTAATCCGGCGGCAAGTCCCGGTTCACCATGGGGATGGCATGATATAAATGCCACCATTGGCAATGAATATACCATCATGCGAGGTAACAATGTTCATGCGTATAATGATTCAAATAATTCAGGTTCACCAACAGGAGTCGAGCCTGATTGTTTGGCGGGTATAAGTTGTGTCTTCCCACTGGATTTTACTCTACCACCACAAGACAACAGCGATGCGGCTGTAGCAAACTTATTCCACTGGAATAACATTATTCACGATATCACCTATTTATATGGCTTTGATCAAGCTTCAGGGAATTTCCAAGTCAATCAATATGGAGCACCCGGTGCTGGTGGCGATGATGTTAAAGCCGAAGCGCAAGATGGCGGGGGAATGAATAATGCTAACTTCTGGACGCCTGCTGATGGTACACGCCCTCGAATGCAAATGTACCTATGGTCATATACCACTCCACAGCGTGACGGTGATTTTGATAATGCGATTATTGTCCATGAGTATGCTCACGGTATTTCCAATCGTTTAGTCGGTGGCCCTGCCAATGTAAATTGTTTAAGTAATTACCAACGACCATCAGAAGGGATCAGTGATCTTTATGCCTTAATGATGACTCAACCAGCTGGGCTCACAGGGGCCGATCCTCGTGCGATGGGGACCTATGTATTAGGTCAACCAACCTCGGGGGCTGGTATACGTCCGCAACGTTACAGTACTGATTCAACGATAAATAATTATACTTATGAAAGTATTACCTCAGGTATGTCAGTACCTCATGGGGTCGGCTCTGTATGGGCACAAGCGGCATGGGAAGTGTACTGGGCATTGGTTGATGAACATGGTTTTGATATTAACTTGTATAATTCATTAGGGGGAAGCGGTAACCAACGTGCCATGTTGTATTTCACCGAAGGGTTGAAAAATACCATTTGTTCACCAAGCTTTATTGATACACGCGACGGTATTATCCAAGCTGCTATCGATAACTATTCGGGTGAAGATGTGTGCTTAATCTGGCGTACGTTTGCAGGCTTTGGACTTGGTGTTGATGCAATATCACCAAGTAGTAATAGTTTAAATGTTACTAATGGCTTTGGTATTCCAAGCTCATGTGACGAGACCGCTGATGTGTGGGTTGAAGATACCCATTATGATTACTTTGGTCCTGCACCTGATACGGGCAATGAGCCTGATGCCAATATGGTTGGTAAATCGATGTGGCGCAGTAAAGCGATTTGGAACCGTGTGGTTGCAGGTAGCCCTGGTCCGCATCAAAATCCAGAGTTTGGCCAGAAAAATGAAATTTACGTTAATGTGAAAAACCGTGGTGCAGCAACGGCCTTTAATACCACTGTTGAAGTGTATTGGGCACATGCATCTACTGGATTAACGTGGCCTGCGGATTGGACATTGCTGGGTACTGATACCATCGGCACTCTACCCGTGGGGGCTGATGTAGAAGCGACAGTTGCTTGGGAACCACCAACAACGGGACATTATTGTTTAGTGGCACGATTAATTAACCCACAAGATCCAATGAGCTTCCCTGAAACAGCGAGCATTAACTATAACACCCGTCAGAACAATAATATTGCATGGCGGAATATGAATGTGGTTGATTTATTGATTAATCAGCAGCAAAAAATATCGTTTATTGCTAGAGGGATCGAGACGAATAATCAACAGATTGTTTTGCAAATAGGTCATGATGAACAGCAACGCTTCTTAGTTGATGGTGGTAAATTAGCGATTAATTTGCTTGAGTTTACAGGCGTTGATGAATGGCAAGAGATCACTCAATTACCCTTTATTATTCGTAATTTACAAACCCCAACAGGTAATGCTAATGAAGCAAATGTGCAATTACGCTTTAGCGCCGATCCTATGCCTATTACAGACAAAGAAAGTGCACTTTACCATCTTGATGTGATGCAGTTAGGTACAACGGCTGCGGGTAATAATCAAGAAATTGGTGGTGTATCGTATGAAATTATTACGCGTACTCACTTAACTGATACGGATAACGATCAGAAACCTGATATCCAAGATGATGATGATGATGATGATCAAGTCCCTGATGAGTTAGATGCTTATCCACTCGATGAATTACGTCATTAATTGTTAATAAGTGACACATTTAAGCCTCGCTATTTAGCGGGGCTTTCTTTTGTTGGTTAAATCGTATGTTTACTCTTAGCGTCTATAATGACTCTTAAATTATCAAATACCTGTATCAAAACATGTCTAATGACGAGTAGATGGTAATTAACTGTAACAGTGAATAAATAGCGAAAAGGGAGTGCTTGCTGCGTCAATCGTATCTTAATACTATCGCGAAAATTCAAGTTACTGACAACGTGTGATGGCATTTTTTAAATTAAAAATTACGCATGGACTTTCTCATTACCCTGATATTATTACCACAACGCGGGATCCACAGCGCGCTTTACAATTTTTAAAGTACGATGTATCACCGTATTCGCGTGGTTTTACTAAAATCGTGATCGTGGATAACAAGCAATATGTGAAAAATTTAGCGAATAATGCCACTGCTGAATTTCAATCTGATTATATCCACGATGGTGAATGCAGTGTATTTACTCTACTGAGTAGTAAAATTCTATTTGCTCGTTGGAATCGTAAGTAATTTAATATCAGTAATATGGATGCGAGCAGTAACAATATAGACAATTATATTTTCGGTGGCATCGCCTCATCACCTAAGCGCTGACGATATTGATCGGGTGTACTGCCTGATTGCTTTTTAAACGCAGTAATAAAGGGAGATGCCTGATGATAGCCCAGTGTTAATGCAATCTCTTTTACTGATAAACCACTACGCAGTAAATGTAGTGAGTAGATAAACTTTCGTCGTTGTCTCCATTCGGTAAAGTTCATCCCAAGTTTATCTTTGAAGTGACGGGCAAGGGTACGCTCTGTCGTATGAAGCATTTTTGCCCATTCCGCTAAACTGCGATTATTGGTTGGGTTTTTTTCAAGTTCAATCAATATTGTTTGTAGGAGCTTATCATCACTTGTTGGTAAGTATTGATGGTGTTCTTTACTCATTAATACCTGATCAAACAACACTTTCACTAAGCGTTTATCTTGCGGGGTTTCAGGGCTAACAATCCGGCGCTCGCGTAAATCACTCACCATGGCTTGCATTAATGGGCTGACTTCCAATAAACAGGCATAATTCGGCAACGCATTAGCGAGTGGCTTGGTAATGTTCATTGAACAATAATTTAAACTACGACGAATATAACTTTGATGCTCCATTGCTGGTGGTACCCATAATGCAAACTGGGGAGGGGCAAGAAAGTGTTTACTCTCCGCTTTTAATTCAATGATCCCTCCACTGATTAGTTGCAATTGTCCCCACGGATGAGCATGTTTCATTGTTCCTGTATTTGGCAGAAAAATCGTATGACCAAAAAAGATATCACCGGGTGGATTATTATCATCAAATAAAGGTTGGTATACGTTTTTCATTGAACTTTAGCTGTCATATGATGTGATAAGAATAGTATACGCAGGTTTTAGGTTATTGATCTACTTTGATAACTTATGGGTACCAGTCGATACCGCAAGTTTGTAGTGCTTTAAGGTAATCATGGGCTAAAGGGTAGCGGCCTACAGTTAATCCATGCAATGGAGTTTGAAATATTCGATATTCTAAAAACTCACCTGTTAGCATTTGATTAAATAAAGATTTAGCAGCATCACCTGTGGCAACGGTATAAGGCGATCTTGAAGCCAACGCTTTTGCCGTTACAGTGCTAAAACTGTGTTGTAATTCATCACGCTGATGCATGTTCATATGACTTAAGTAATGATCGTATCCTATTAGAATATGAGGTGTAATATCCATTTGTTGTTGAAGGTAATAGGGCATATCACGTTGCTTGATTAGCCAACGATAATGACTATCTACCTGTAATTGGATATCGCCAACGGGCAAGGGGTTTTGATCTGGGCTGTGCATGCCGACTCTTACCTGATCATGAACCATATCAACAATAGGATAATAGCTGCTATCTGTTTGCATTGGAGAGATTGCGCGTACACGACAAACAGGCTCACCTGTGAGTTCATCAATAACCGTGATGGCTTGCCATTGAGCGGGATAGAGCGCAACACAGCCCGAACAAAAAAAGATAACAGCAATAAGTATTATATAGAATGGCATATAACATCCTTGTGTATCTCAGTAACGCTTAAAAAGCGCGATAACTGATTTTAGTATATGCAAGCTTTACACATTGTGTTTAATCCCTTGCGAGAAGATAAGATATGTAAAGCGCGGTATTGCTTGAAAAATAAACGTCGAAATGGATTACAAATGGCGATATTGTTACCTTTATTAACACTCTGATTATTTGTTAATCGAGTGGTGTTTTTTCTTAAAATTAGGCTTTACAGATTTTAAATCTATCGGTAATATTCGCCGCACTTACGGAGAGATGGCTGAGTGGTTGAAAGCACCGGTCTTGAAAACCGGCATACGTTTATAGCGTATCTAGGGTTCAAATCCCTATCTCTCCGCCATATTCTAGAGATTCGATTTATCGGGTTTCATAAAGAATTGGAGCGGTAGTTCAGTTGGTTAGAATACCGGCCTGTCACGCCGGGGGTCGCGGGTTCGAGTCCCGTCCGCTCCGCCAACATTTAGATTTAACGGTTACGTTAAATAGACGAAATTATAGTGCCGACTTAGCTCAGTAGGTAGAGCAACTGACTTGTAATCAGTAGGTCACCAGTTCGACTCCGGTAGTCGGCACCATTAAATTTCGGTGGGGTTCCCGAGTGGCCAAAGGGAGCAGATTGTAAATCTGCCGGCACTGCCTTCGAAGGTTCGAATCCTTCCCCCACCACCATTACAATTCCTCCTTAGTTCAGTCGGTAGAACGGCGGACTGTTAATCCGTATGTCGCTGGTTCAAGTCCAGCAGGAGGAGCCAAATAAAAAAGCCCGCAAGCAATTGCGGGTTTTTTTACATCTTAAATTTGGAAAATCATTGCTTAGTAGCTTAGTAGCTTAGTAGCTTAGTAGCTGCTTGGTTATTGGTATCTTTCCTCTCGACCTACCTTACCATTTCTCCCTTAGTTCACTTGGTGATTACCTCTTATCTCTTGTGATCGTTAACCGCAAATTTGGTTATCTACTATGATTCTTTTGAGGTTAGGTGTTGCTATTAAATGATCTATTTTTAGCTTTAATTGTATTATTTATTGAAGATTAAGTGATCATAACCATCTAATAACTATCATATTTGCAAAAAATATTATCAAAATGTGCGTTTGTTAATCGAGTGAGCGTTTTTTCTTAAAAATAGGCTTTACAGGTTTTACATCTATCGGTAATATTCGCCGCACTTACGGAGAGATGGCTGAGTGGTTGAAAGCACCGGTCTTGAAAACCGGCATACGTTTATAGCGTATCTAGGGTTCAAATCCCTATCTCTCCGCCATATTCTAGAGATTCGATTTATCGGGTTTCATAAAGAATTGGAGCGGTAGTTCAGTTGGTTAGAATACCGGCCTGTCACGCCGGGGGTCGCGGGTTCGAGTCCCGTCCGCTCCGCCAACATTTAGATTTAACGGTTACGTTAAATAGACGAAATTTTAGTGCCGACTTAGCTCAGTAGGTAGAGCAACTGACTTGTAATCAGTAGGTCACCAGTTCGACTCCGGTAGTCGGCACCATTAAATTTCGGTGGGGTTCCCGAGTGGCCAAAGGGAGCAGATTGTAAATCTGCCGGCACTGCCTTCGAAGGTTCGAATCCTTCCCCCACCACCATTATAATTCCTCCTTAGTTCAGTCGGTAGAACGGCGGACTGTTAATCCGTATGTCGCTGGTTCAAGTCCAGCAGGAGGAGCCAAATAAAAAAGCCCGCAAGTAATTGCGGGCTTTTTTACATTTGAAATCTAGGCTTTTGTTAACAACTCATTGGGTGATAAAGGTCTATTAACTATTCTTAACTCACTGACGTAACCATACAAAGGATTATGCAATTTACTGTTAGAACACGATGATCCCACAATCCAAGCGGCATCTTCTTTGATTTTCTTATCAACTGATATGTAATCCAGTATTAAAAACGGTATAAACTAAAGGGAAAAATGTACGTTGTTGATCGGTACTTACAGATAGTGTGAGCTTAATTATTTCGCTGTATGTTTTTCTCTATTAACACCATAGAATAGGTTTCTCTCATCTCTTAACGGATGAAGCAGTTAACACAAAATGGTATTATTAACGGCTGTTTTGCCTGTGACACTTGGATAACTAATGAATTTTGACCGTATTGTGTGTTTCGATCTCGAAATGTGTTGTTGGAATGATGGCCGCACATCTAGAACCGGTGAAATCATCGAAATTGGTGTGGCAGAGCTTGATCTCAACACCGGAAAAATTGTTCGTCGGGCACAACATTATGTGCGTCCTACAAAAGATGAAATCTCGCCGTTTTGTACTGAACTAACGGGCATCAAACCTGAGGTCGTTGAAAAAAATGGCAAGCCGCTTTCTGTGATATTAAAATCGATCGAACAAAAGTTTGGTGGTCGACATAAGATCTATGCAGCGTGGGGACATGATGATCGTATTTTGAAAAAGGAATGTTTAGCTAAAGAGCTAAAAGTCCCTTTTCGTGAATATTTAAATCTTGCCACTTTATTTAAATTACAGCGTCATGTGACGAATAAACGATTAGGTCAACGTGCCGCAATGGAAATTGCTGGTGTTGAATGGGAAGGGCGTCAGCATTCGGGTTATGTCGATGCGTATAACCTTGCGCGTTTAGCGGCAACCATGTTCTGCGAAAAAGACACAGATTCAACACAGGAATAGTGTTACTTCCAATCGATTTGTTTAGTAAAGCCGACTGATAGAGTCGGCTTTTTATGTGTATGATGTAATTCGTGCGATGAAAATGCTGTTGTTTATATTTTGTGATTCGGTGCCAATACTTGAGGAGATAGTTGGATAACTAAAATATTAATATTAGTTTGTAGCAAGGGATTAAGTGTTTAAACAGCAAAATATAATGCGTTATGTATACTGACAAAAGCCGCTCATTAAAAGGTCACTTTTATGTCACAGAATACGTTTATTTTGCATTCCGCTTATCCTCCATCAGGCGATCAACCTGAAGCTTTAGCGCGATTAATCGGTAATATTCAAGACGGTGTTACACACCAAACACTGCAAGGGGTTACCGGATCTGGGAAAACTTTCACGATGGCAAATATGATCCATCGTCTTCAGCGTCCTACCTTAATATTGGCCCATAACAAGACGCTTGCCGCACAACTTTATAGTGAAATGAAACGTTTCTTTCCTGAAAATGCTGTCGAGTATTTTGTCTCTTATTACGATTACTACCAACCTGAAGTGTATATTCCTGGTAGTGATCGCTTTATTCGTAAAGATTCTGCAGTGAATCAACAATTGGAACGATTACGTTTATCGACCACCAAATCGTTGATAGAACGTAAAGACGTGATTGTCGTGGCATCGGTATCTGCTATTTATGGCTTAGGCGATCCAGCTCAATATCGCGCGGTACAAATTCCGTTATCAGTGGGTATGACCATCGAAAGGGAAGACTTTATTCAACGTCTTGTCGCGCTGCAATATAGCCGTTGTGAGCGAACGATTGAACGAGCAACTTTCCGTGTCCATGGTGAAATATTTGATATCTATCCAGCAGATTCAGAATCAAAAGCAATACGTGTGGTGATGTTTGATGACACCATTGAGCAACTACAATGGCTTGACCCTATTACAGGGAAAGTGTTGGGCGACATTGAGCATTATTTTGTTTCTCCAAAAACCTTGTATGCCGCTTCAAAAGACAAGTTACTGAAAGCCAGCATTGAAATTCAAAAAGAATTAGAAATGCGTGTCGCTGAATTAAATAATGAAAATCGTATTGTGGAAGCGGCAAGGCTGTATGAGCGCACGACACATGATATAGAAATGATGCAGCAGCTTGGATATTGTTCAGGATTAGAAAACTACTCATGTTATTTAAACGATCGCGATCCTAGCTTGCCACCGACGACATTATTAGATTATTTACCGGAAGATGGCTTACTGTTTATTGATGAATCCCATGTGATGATCCCGCAGATTTCTGCAATGTATCGCAGTGATGTGAGTCGTAAAGAGACATTAATTGATTATGGCTTTCGGTTGCCATCAGCGAAGAACAATCGACCTTTAATGTTTAAAGAATTTGAGCAAATAAAACCACAAACCGTATTTGTATCAGCTACCCCCGGTGAGTACGAACTCAAAAAATCTCAGCAGCATGTTATAGAACAAATCATTCGCCCGACAGGCTTGCTTGATCCTATTGTTGAAGTGCGTCCTTTAGCGACTCAAACCGACGATCTATTAAAAGAAATATCAGAGCGTACGCAAAAAGATGAACGCGTATTGGTGACGACATTAACGAAAAAAAGTGCAGAGGCATTGTATGAGTTAATGGTAGAGCAAGGTATTAAGGTCAGTTATATTCATTCAGAAGTAAAAACCGAGCAACGGGTTGAAATTATAGATGATTTACGTGCAGGTAAATTTGATGTGCTTATTGGGATAAACCTGTTACGAGAAGGATTAGATATTCCAGAGGCCTCATTGGTCGCAGTGTTAAATGCCGATCATGCGGGATTTTTGCGTTCAACACAGGCGCTGATTCAAATCATTGGTCGTGCAGCTCGTAACGCAAACGGTAAAGCGATTTTATATGCTGATAAAATGACGCCTGCAATGCAGCAAGCGATGAATGAATCACAACAACGCCGAGAGCGTCAGGTGGAATATAATAAAGCGCATAATATTACACCAGCCTCCTCTCAACGTAAAAAAGCAAGGATAGATAATAATGAGCCCGCACAACATAGTGTTGAGTTCTGCTCTAATCTATCAGAGTTATGCCAGCAAATTACGACAACAGAAAAAGAACTATTGGTGGCTTGTGATACGAATGATGAAATACACGTTGGTATTTTTAGAGAAAAGCTCAATGAGTTATATCGTCAGTTCATATTTATGTAAAAAGGATACTAATTGACATCTAATTAAGGTCGTAATGACTCGGCCTTAATTACTCACAATCAACCTAACTATATTCATCTGTTATATTCTTATTGAATAAGATAAGTATGACTTTAATTAAAAGTAAGGAACAAAACTGAATTATTGCAATATATTTTTATTAACAAGATAAGTGAATTTTATTGTAAATTTATCTCATTGATGAATTTACGTTTTATTTGTGTTGTTTGGTGGTTTTGTTTTTGTGTTGTGATTGTAATTACATTAAGTTTTGATATACTCCGCCCGATTTTTATAGAAAATAAACGGTATAAAAATTCTAAAGTTGAATAGATAAAAGCAGTCATCATTTTGGTGAATACCCCTCCAGCTATATTGGCCTTTTTACAACGTCGCGCGCGAATAACAGCTATGTATATTTTATATGGTGAGAAAGAGCGTATGTTCATTCTTAATATAAAAGATCTTAGTTTTATCAGTCATCGTGCTGGAAAATCATATGCTACGATAGAAAATAGAATTTAAGTGTATTCATTTTATAAGAATGAATCTGGGGCGTAATTGCTTCCTTTAGTTTGTTATAAAGAGTTGTTATGGTGCTATACAACGCAATAAATATGGCTTTAAATGGGATCGTTCTTATATGAACATTAAATACATGAAGCTTTATACATTGATCGTGTGCTCTACGTTCTTTTTCATTATCTTTGCATGCGGTACTTATCTACTTTATCAACACGATATTGATACAAAAATTCACAATGAGCATGAAATACAACGGAAAACCTTTTATTCAGTTGTTGATAGTAAAGATACACTAGTTCCTATGTTTTCGAAGATGACGATTCCGACTTTAGCTGAGCAGAGGGAGTTAAAGCGTTATGTCTCCGATCATAAAGATGTTAGCAGTATATCTGTGATTTATAATGATTATTATGTATACAGTACATTTGGAAATCGCCTGTATTCAATGAAGATGAAGGCAGTAAAAGGTTTTAATATTAAGGTAAAAAGCTTACTAACGCATAAGCCAACCTTGTCTTATACGTTGCAAGTTGGAGCGAATACTTACTTAAAAATATATTTTAAACCGCTTCGTTTTAATGTTATCGATAGTATTGGTAGAGGCTATATTACCGTTTTTGATAATATTGAAATTGGTGAAGGTAATCAGTTAGTTAAGCATGATTTGTTAAATCATCGCGATGAGTACTATTTTCATCTCGACGACGCTGATTTTTTTGTTGATGTTGATCCGGCACTCGCTCTAAAACAATTTATTGAAACTAAATATGTTTACTTGTTAATGCTCTTATTGGGCTGCATGGTAAGTAGTTATACATCGGCCGCTTACTGCAAAAAAATCTGGGTACGAGTTTGTATCAAACGCAATATTATTCGTCCATACCTTCAACCCATTGTTAATAAGGAAGGCGATATTATTGGGGCTGAAGTCTTAGCTCGTTGGATTACTAAAAAAGGTCAGGTTTTACCGCCTTATTTATTTATACCCTATATAGAGAGTCAACACTTAACATCCTTGTTAACCTGCTCTTTGATGACACAGGTTTATCAAAGTCAGTTAATGGTTTTGAGTAAACAACTAAAATTGAGTTTTAATTTGACGGAACGTTGTTTGTTTGACGAAAGTATTTATAAAGCGAGTTTATTATTGGCGCCTAAGTTTGAACTGGTGCTTGAGTTTACGGAATCAGCACCATTTTCGAATGTTCATGTGAAAGCGCGTATGGAAAAATTTCATCAAAATGGCATGTTCTTTGCGCTTGACGATTATGGTACAGGGTACTCTTCACCGTATTATTTGACGGATTATAATTTTGATTATTTAAAAATAGATCGTTGTTTTATTGAGCAAATTGAACATAATCCTAAATCGATTTATGTTGTTGAATCTTTAGTGCTATTAGCCCAAAAACTGGAGCTTTCTGTCATCTCTGAAGGCGTTGAAACAGAAAAACAAAAACAGATGTTAGATCAATGGGGAATTAAGCAATATCAAGGGTTTTACTTTTATAAGCCGATGTCAATAGAAAGCTTTATGGATATATATAGTTCTCACTAATATAGCATCTTAGTGAGAACCCTGACTCTTCTTGTACTCTGTGGAAGAAGAGTTTTTTTAGCTCTGTCATTTTATAAGGTTAATCGTAAGTGAGTATTTGCTAACTCTAGTCTTTAACTACCTGGGTAGTTTTGCCGCGTTCTTTATAATCTTGTTGTTTTGCAAAAGTAGCGAGTTGTTGAAATTGAGCGGGTTGCCAGACCATATTGTTTGTGAGCTCAGGAGCGAGCGCGTTAAACGTTTCTTCATTGCCTACATTATGTAAATACAACTCCGCCCACATACCATTATTATCACCGTTGCTCAGTTCGGTAGATAAAGAAAGAGGAACTCCGTTTTTTACCCCATTAGGGTAGAGAGTTAATCCCAGTTGATAATCACGTTTTAACACCACCCACTTTTGTGGCAAACGTGTATTGTGATCCCACCACTGACCATTTAACTGCTGTATGTTGCGTTTGGTTTCTTCTGCTGAAACACTGCCTAATTGCTGTAATTGATCGTTAAAAGCATCAGTCATGGCTTGAGAAAAATCTGACGGAGAAAGATCGGGTTGCTGCTCTAGCACTTGTTTAGCTGTGATAGCACCTAACATGTTGGAATAGAGATCTTCAGGTGAAAAAGCAGAGACATATTCAGGAAAGCCAATAATTGATTCATAGCCAAACCACTGTGCGATTTCATGCCATTGTGCTAATCGAAAAGCTAATAGAGCCGCAAGCTCGAGACTCAGTGATTGTTTCTCTTTATTTGTAAGTAGTTGCTTATTCTCTTGTAACCGAATGTGGCGCGCCCGTAATTCCGTGGGTAAGATTATTCGATAATGGGATCCAAGATGCTGGCGAATTTGTTGATATAAATAATAAGTGAAATCTGCCGTATCTCGGACGTGAGCTGTATCGATAAATCCCCCCTTACTCGTAAAGATTAAGCCATTAGATTCACCGCCTAATCCGAATAAGCTTGAAATAACGCTTTGCGATCCATCGTTGTAGCTATGTTTACCGAGCATTGGTATATCGACAATATTCTCTACTGAGAAAAAAGGAATGGGCATACCTAATAATTCGGTTTTTAAATCTTGACCAAAGGCACAGCATGGACGTACGCCAATAGGCGCATCCAATGCTTTACTGTATGGGCTGACGAATAAAGCACAAAGGCTGAATGCTGCGATCAAAGGTGCGTGTATTTTCATTAAAAAGCTTCATTGATGTGAAAATAAAAACCGGAACTGTCTTTACCAATGGCGTAATCGACACGCACATTTATTCGGGGCTTAAAGGCAAAGCGATAGCCGACACCTAAACTAGGTAATAGCTTACTTGAAAGTAACTGCTCACTTTTATTGGCGATATTACCTCCGCCAAACCAGGTCACCATACCATGACGATGGTTAAAACGATGACGCCATTCTATTTGTCCAGACAGTAAATAACGATCACGGTATTGCCCTGTATAGTAACCACGCATACGTTTATCGTTACCCATTTCCGCATAGCCATACCAAGGAATATCACCATCAACCCGTTGCCTGTAGACATCCCAAGCAATAATGTTATTGCTATCAAGTTGAACATATTGACGGTAGTTCATGGTCAGGCGTGTGTAATTTTGATCAGAGCCTAATGTGGTTTTGTAATCAACCCATTCCGCGAACCACAATTGACCACGGTATGGGTTGGGTTCAAAATCTCGGCTGTCATATTCCAACGCAATGCTTATACCACTGCTTTGTTGATTTGAAAGTTTGTGCTCACCAACATCGTTAGTCTTTGCTAAGGTTTGTTGTGAATAATGTTGATAATCCCAGCCAACACTGACGTATTGATGAGGTAAAAACTGGTATGACACCTTTGGCGCAAGTTTGATGATCTGGCCGTTATACTCACGTTTATTGTTGTCGTTTTGTGCGGCAGCTTTTCCTACTCCCCAGTAATGTTGGGGGGAATGGCTGATCCATGCATCACCGATCAAGCGCAGTTTGTCTTGATTTAAGTAACTGCGATTTTCAACCCCTAATCCATAAGAGCCAGTTGAGGATAGATAGGATTTAATCGCTAATGTTGAATACGGTGTACTGGGTGTCCAGCCTGTCGGTGAGTAAAGCCCAACCGCAGCCATTCCAAATCCGACCCCTTGTTCAGGGTTAGCAAAAGGCCCCGGCAATACTCCCCAATCAATACCTTCTGAAGTATCAATCGTTTCACTAGCGCCGAGTTTTTCCAGTAGTTGATCTACCCAACCTGATTGTGTTGTATCAGCACAGGCTAAGTGAGAAAAACTACAAATAATCAATAATGGGGAAAGTTGCCAAGGTTTCATTGCTGATCTCTGACTTAAAAACGAAAATCAATGGATGTAAATAAGCTGGAGCGATCGCCAAAGCCGGCTTCTGCCAATAAATACAGACTTGGATTGAGCTGATATTGCATCCCGAGGATTGGGTTCCATGGTGTCGACAGTTGTTGCTCGATATGGAAACTGCCATTTTTAACCCAAGGTTGTAATCCTGAAGGAAGATTGAGATCGGTGAGTTTGCCAGATAGCGATTGCTCAACATTTTGATACATCGCACCGGCCCAAACTCGTAGTGGTACACCTTGTTGATAAAAGTCGTAACCTACACGAGGGCTGATCACCCATGCAGAAATACTGCCGTCGATGACGGTTAGCTCTGTTTCGGTATAGCTGATATCAACTAAGCCAAAGAATCGCTTATAGCCACCGGCAAGCACTACACCACCACCATATAAGTAGCCATCAAGATCAAGCTTGAAGTTATCAATGCGGCCTTTGAGGTGACGGTCTGGGCGGTTTGGGAATAAAGGCTTAATAGCAACATCATAGTTCACTGCAGTTTCCGATTTACCCGTCATCTTGCCACCTAAGACATAGAGGTTCAGAAACGGAAATAGCCACATATCCGCCCGTAGGGTGAGCACTTCACTGGTTTGTTTGCCTTGCTCTGCTTGCATATCGATGTTGCGCACAAAAGAAGGTAGGTTAAGGCCATTAAAGCCAATGCTAGTTACATCAATGCCTTGCTCTAATGCCATGTAACTCAAATTAAAGCCAATCGGTTTGGGTAATTCGTAACCTAAAGCTTGAGCTTCTTCTTTCCAAAGAGGGAGAGTAAAAGATTGAGCATATGTATAAGTGGATGAGGAAAACGCTAGGCTACTAAGGAAAAGTGAATGCGCTAATCGCATGTGTGTAATGCCAGTTAAATTCTATAATGGCGCGCATTTTAAGTTGACATTTGATTTAAGCATACTTAATGATTTATCTATAATGTAAGTATATGTTACATAACTATACCCAACTGATTTCAAGTTACCGAATTCAGAACATTGTTACAGTCCCTAGTTCAAAGAAAGCAAAGAAGTGTAATCGTTTTCTATTTCCAAATTGCATATACCTTTATGTTTATAGCGCTATTTTATTTGCCGTTTTCTGCTCGCTTGTGGAGGAAATCACAGAATTAACGATAAGTATTTCTTTTCTTTGGTGGTTTTTTATTTCTTATTAATTGATAAATTACTGATTTATATGCGGTTAATAAGAAAAATATGACATAGATCTGCTATTAATTTCCTTTTCCGCTTTGAAATGGAAATCAATCATCTACACATTAGCTCAACGTATCAATATTATGACCATATTCAATAAGTGGTGACACTTATATTACTAAGGAGAGATAAAGTGTCTGGAAATAAGTTTTCGGTTGATTACAGCATTTATGAGTTGGAATGCGAAGAAACCTATAAAAAAGCAATTTCACTTTTAAAAGAAAATAATATTTTTCCTGATGCTATTCAGCAACAAATGTTATTTACACATTTAAAAGCAATGGTCATTCGCTCTTATACAAAAGAGTCATTACCAGAAATTGAAGTCGATATGTTTGAAGATATTTCCCCACTATCTCATCAATTATCAGCAGATGTGGTTTCTTGGTTCCCTACCTTAGCGTACGAAGAAACCTATTTATTATCAGTCCACTTTGAAGTGGCAAAAGAAAACGAATTAACGTGTGAATTAGGAGTGTAATTATGACAACTATTAAAGTAGTAATTGGTGATCGTTTAGGTAAAGGTCAAAAAGTAGGTTTGGGTGTTGAAGCTGCAGGCGGCGCTGTAACGGTGATCCCTGGTATGGCAGCAGATATGAAGCTAGGTGATGTGATGCACCAAGAGCAAGCTGATTTTGGTATTTCATTCTGTGGTAGTGGTGGTGCTGGGGCAATTACTGCCCAAACCAAATATGGTTACAAAGCACGTTACGGTATGCGTTCTGTTGAAGAAGGTGTAACAGCTATCAATGAAGGTTGTAACGTTTTAGGCTTTGGCTTTATGGATAAAGAAGAGCTTGGTCAAAAGTTAGTTGAAGCCTTTATTAAAAAGCATCACGGTTAATATGAAAAAATCTATTACTACGACGGTTGAAGTCAGTGGTAAAGGAAATACAAAACAATCAGCTTTTAGTTCTGCACTAAATAATGTTCAAAAAACAATTCTAAAAGAAACTAATAACGTTATTTTACGAATTGAACCTGTGGATGTTGAAATAATAAGTGCAGAACATAAACAAACTACTGAGAAGTTTATGTTCTTTTTCTTACCACGAGAAAAATCTATTTATTCCATCACTATTAATGTCACTGTAAATATTACATTAATAGAAACTGATGAATTAAATTTCAAACAAATCTAATTATTAGCTACGAACATTATTTGTGTCTACATATAAAGGTATATAAATGTTCTTCATTATTTTAATAAAGTCACTAATTATTGGTGCATTAGTGGGTGTTGGCGTGGGTGTCGGCGCTGCTCGTATGTATCACGCTCCAACTATTCAAGGTATGGGGGCATTCCGTACTTTAGGGGAATTAAACTCGTGTGAAGGGGATCCTGCTTCTCACTTCTCTTTCGGTTTAGGCTTTTTCTTCAATGCTTGGGCATCATCAGTCGCTGCTGGTGCATTTACCCAAGACGTTGACCACCGTATTTTACCGAACTGGGGCGCAGCGGCATTGATGGTAAAAAATCGTGATGTCACCCAAACCTTACATGATCCGAAGAAGATGGGTATTGCCTGCGGCATCATCGGTATGATTGTCGTGGCATTTCTTAACTCAACCGCATCAGCGGTACCTGAAAGCTTACAAATTACAGCGGTAAAAGTGCTGGTTCCGGCAGCAAACATGCTGGTTAACGTGGCGATGCCGGTGATCTTCTGGTTAGCAGCGATTGAAGCAGGTAAGCGTTCTGGTTTTTGGGCAACTATTTTCGGTGGTTTGGCACAAATGATCATGGGTAACGCCGTGCCTGGTTTAGTACTTGGTATCTTGATTGGTAAAGGTGTGGAAGATAGCGGTTGGAATAAAGTAACGAAAAGTATGTTGTTTGCCGTTATCGCTCTGTTTGTTCTAAGTGGCTTCTTCCGTGGCTTTGATATTGCGGTATTAGAATCCTTTAGCCTAACTGTTCCTGATTGGCTGCATTACATCCACGGAAGTATCAGCGGTAAATAACCGAGCCGGAGTTGAAGAAAATGGACGATAAATTAAAGAATGATTTTTGGTACGCTGACTGGTCTTTCCCATTCTTTGTTGGCTTGCTGTCATCAGGTGTTTTTGCTGGTACACACATGTATTACCTCTACGGTATCGGTGCTTTTAACGAGGTGGCTTTCGTCGCCATGTTAAGAGCGGGTATGGATACCGGTGTTTACGGTGCAGTAGCGGCGTTTGGTGCAAGTTTCCTTTTTGCTCGCATCATTGAAGGTTCCTTGGTGGGTATCTTAGATATCGGTGGTGCTATTCAAACTGGTATTGGTTTAGGTGTACCAGCACTGTTATTAGGCGCAGGTATTGTATATCCACTCGAAAACTTTGCTGCCTCATTGGTTGTGGGTTTCTTCCTTGGTGTCGCTATTGGTTATGTGATCATCCTAGCGCGAAAGTACACCATCAACCAAAGTAACTCGACTTACGGTGCCGATGTCATGATGGGCGCAGGTAACTCTTCGGGTCGCTTCTTAGGTCCTCTGATTGTGTTATCAGCAATTGCAGCATCACTACCAATCGGTATTGGCTCTTTAATTGGTGCGCTTGCTTTCTATCAATGGAATAAACCTATTACAGGTGGTGCGATTATCGGTGCAATGGTGTTTGGTTCACTGTTCCCTGTTGCTATCAGTTAATCCTTGAAAGGTTGTGCTCTGCATGTTGGGTGCAGAGCACAATAAAGGCAAAGCAATGTATGACGTATTAATTAAGCAAGGCAAGTTAGTGAGTGGCGAAGTGGTGGATGTTGCGGTTCTGAACGGCAAGATTGCAGCACTGGGTCAACTGGATGTAACAGCAAAAAAGGTGGTGGATTTAGCGGGTGATTTTTATATCAGCGCGGGGTGGATTGATGGTCATACCCATTGCTACTCCAAATCACCGATTTATAACGATGAACCAGACTTAGTCGGGGTTGAGACTGGCGTTACCACTGTGATTGATGCTGGTAGCGTAGGTGCCGATGATGTGGGTGATTTCTATCACTGTTGTCAGCAAGTAAAAACCAATGTTTACAGTATCTTAAATATTTCTCGAATTGGTTTGCTGCGACAAAACGAATTAGCCGATATGGCAGACATTGATGGTGAGTTAGTGAAACAAGCCGTCAATCAGTATCCCGATTTTATCGTTGGGATCAAAGCCCGAATGAGTGGCAGTGTGGTGGAAGCCAATGGTTTAAAACCGTTGATAAAAGCTAAAGAGATCCAACGTAATCAGTGCCCATTACCTTTGATGGTACACATTGGTAATAACCCACCTAATTTAGATGACGTAGCGGATTTATTAGGTGAAGGGGACATCATTACCCATTGCTATAACGGCAAACCGAATCGCATTTTAACTGCAGAAGGTGAGTTAAAACCGTCGATGCAACGTGCTCTTGAGCGTGGTGTGAAACTCGATGTGGGACACGGTGGTGCAAGCTTTAGTTTTGCAGTGGCAGAGCAAGCGATTAAACAAGGTATTTATCCTGACATGATTAGCTCTGACATTTATTGCAAGAATCGTATTCATGGCCCGGTGCGTAGTCTCGCTCACATTATGGATAAGTTTTTAGCGATTGGTTTACCGCTACAACAAGTGATTGATTGCGTCACAGTAAACGCTGCCAAGTTACTTAAGTTAGAAAATAAAGGGCAGTTAGAAGTAGGTAAAGATGCGGATTTAACGTTTTTCCATTTAAACACTGAAACTGTTGAGCTGGTGGATTCTGATAATGATCAGCGCAGTGGCAAGACGAGCTTAAAACCTGCCGCAGCCATGGTTGCTGGCAAGATCATGACGACAAATTACGGAGTAGGATTCGATGTCTTCAATTCATGAAAAATACCAATTAAAAGAAGTCATTAATGCGTCAGGTCGTATGACTATTTTAGGTGTTTCGACACCAACAGAAACCGTGATGGATGCGGTGCGTGATGGTCTTGGCCAGTATTTTGAAATGAAAGATCTGGTGGTGAAAACCGGTGCTTATATTGCCAAGTTGCTAAATGTAGAAGATGCGATTGTGGTTTCTTGTGCCTCGGCGGGTATCGCTCAATCAGTGGCTGCGGTGATTGTGAAAGACGATCCGTATTTACTCGAAAATTTACACGCTCACGCTCATAACGTGGCGTCAGAAATTGTGATGCCAAAAGGCCACAACGTTAACTTTGGTGCACCAGTCGGCACCATGGTGACATTAGGTGGTGGCACACTAAAAGAAGCGGGCTATGCCAATGAGTGTTCGCCTGCTCAGTTAGCCGCCATGATCACCCCGCAAACAGCAGCGATTTTATACATCAAATCCCATCACTGTGTACAAAAGAGCATTTTATCCGTAGCAGAAGCGGCAGCCGTTGCCAAACAGCATGACTTACCTTTGATTGTGGATGCTGCAGCTGAAGAAGATCTGCAGTGTTACTACAACATGGGTGCTGATCTGGTTATTTACAGTGGTGCAAAAGCCATTGAAGGGCCAACCAGTGGTTTAGTGGTTGGACGTAGCCAATATATTGCATGGGTGCGTAAGCAGTCATTAGGTATTGGTCGTGCAATGAAAGTTGGTAAAGAAGGCATTTTAGGTTTAACCCACGCCATTACCGAGTACCTGCAAACTGAAAAAGAAACTGGTCAGCAAATGGTGGCCAAAATGGAACACTTTGTGGCGCAACTCAAGACCCTTAATGGCATTGATTGCCGTGTGGTTTGGGACAGCGCAGGACGCGACATTGCACGTGCAGAAATCTGTTTTGATGAAACGGTATTAGCAATGACAACACCTGAGATTGTGGCACGACTTCAGGGTGGTGATCCTGCGATTTATTGTCGTGGCTACAAAGCTAATGATGGGATCATTGAAATAGATGTACGCAGTGTCACAAGCGCACAACTTGACGTTATTTATCAGAATATTAAAGCATTATTTTAAATTTTTAAGAGAACACCACTATGTCATTGAAAGCAAAATTCTACAAAAACCGCGTATGTTTAAACGTGTTGGCTGGCTCTATTGATAACGCAGCAGAAATCTATGATGCCGCAGAAGGTCATGTCTTAGTTGGCGTACTATCTAAGAACTACCCTGATGTACAAACAGCGGTTGAAGAGATGAAAAAATACAGCGATAAGATCAATAACGCTGTTTCTGTTGGCCTTGGCGCTGGCGATCCAAACCAATCGATGATGGTTTCGCTGATCTCTCAGCATATTCAGCCACAACACATTAATCAGGTATTTACTGGCGTGGCAACCAGTCGTGCATTAGTCGGTCAAGATCAAAGTATTGTTAACGGCTTAATTTCACCAACAGGCACTGTGGGCATGGTGAAGATCTCAACCGGCCCTTTAAGCTCGTGCAATAAAGAAGCGATCGTTCCTGTGGAATCAGCGATTGCGATGCTGAAAGACATGGGTGGTAGCTCGGTGAAATACTTCCCAATGGGAGGGTTAGAAACCCGTGAAGAATTCGCCTATGTCGCTAAAGCGTGTGCTGAGCAAGATTTCTGGTTAGAGCCGACAGGCGGGATTGATTTAGAAAACTTTGAAGAAATCATGCAAATTGCGCTAGAGGCCGGTGTAACTAAAATCATTCCACATATTTATAGCTCAATCATTGATAAAGAAACGGGTAATACTCGCCCTCAAGATGTGCGTGTTTTACTTGATATGACCAAGAATTTGTTAAAATAACGTAATCTGATTTAACGGACCGGAAACGGTCCGTTAATATTTATAAGTCTATGAAATATTGTGAAACAGTTAATATTTAGAAACCAATGTGAATATGACCCAGGTCTTATGACGCATTGTTTTCAAATGTTAGCCTCCGTATATAAACGGACATCATTTAACGGATTATTCAATGATTCAATTCCCTTATCCTCGTCTTAATTTAATTTTTGATGCACTGCTGATGCAGACACTGCCGCAGCAAGAGTTGGCACAACGTTTTGATGTTTCTACCAGAACGATTCGTACTGACATTTCAGCATTAAATGATACCTTAGCGCACTACGGTGCTCAGTTGTTATTACGTCGAGGTGAAGGGTATTACATTGATATTTATGATCAGCAACGTTACAGCAATATCACTCAGCAAACCCAACAAATGAAGCAGTCACCACGTAGTGTTAAAGATCGGGTGACATATTTGATGTTGCGTTTATTGAACCAGCAAGATGGCTGTAAATTGGATGATTTGGCTAATCAGTGGTTTGTCAGCCGTACCTGTTTACAGGCTGATATGACCGAAGTACGTGAGTTGTTTCAGTCATACCATTTAGAGATAGACAGCAAGCCCCATTATGGGCTGTTAGTGTTTGGCAAAGAGTCATCCATACGTGCTTGTATTGCCCATATCTTGTACCAATTTAAGGCGTCAGATCCTACATTTATCAATTTATGTGAGCTATTTTACTCTGAGTGTGATTTTGCACAATTAGAGCAGCCACTGTTAACGGCAATGCAGCAGAATAGTATTAATTTGACCGATGAAGGTCTGCATCAGTTAATGGTTTACTGTGGCGTGGCGATCAGCCGTTTAAAGCGTGGTTTGGGTTGCGATCAAACCACATGTGCTAACGTGCCAAATAATGCACTATCAGCAGCCAAAGAAATCGCAGCCTTAATGGCGAGCGAAACTCAAACCATTATCGAACCTTGTGAACTAAATCATCTCGCGATTCAAATTGCTGCCCGTCGCGTTACTGGGATCAAGCATTGGCATGTTGATGATCGTAATGACAATGATGCTGATGCTTTTATTGATCATTTACTTCATTTTATTAACGATCACTTTAATTACAACTTGCTCAATGATCTGCAGCTAAAACATGACTTACTGGCTCATGTTCATCCAATGTTACTGCGTGTTGAGCATCAAATAACGATACCCAATCCATTAGCTGATCATATTAAACGTTATTATCCGCTTGCTTATGATATGACTGTGGGTGCTGTATCTAGTTGGGACGGACGACAAATCCCAGATGGTGAAATTAGTTTTTTAGTGATGCATGTTGGTGTTGGAATAGAGCGTAATTATGTGCAAAAAAAAGAACAGCAGCCGATAGTACTGCTAGTATGTAACTCTGGTACATCGGTGATCCGAATGTTGGAATCTCAATTGCTTAAAGCTATCCCACAGTTAGTGATCCATAAAATGCACTCGATACGTGAATACGATGCATTACATGAAGTTACTGAAGACTTTGTGGTTTCAACAGAAAAGCTGGTGGTAAAAAATAAGCCAACCATGGTGTTTTCACCGATTGCTAGCTCTTTTCAATTAGAGCAATTGAATAAACTGGTGCATGAGAATAGTAACCATATTAATGCGTTAGGTAAGTTCTTTCAGCCAAGTTTATTCACTCGAATTGAAACGCCTATGACGCAACATCAACTTTTTGCGCAATTGTCTACAGAGCTAGAAGCAAAAGGGATTGTGCCAAGCCATTTTCACCCATCGGTTATTGAGCGAGAAAATATTACTTCGACCATGTTAGGTGACGGTATTGCGATCCCGCATTCTCTCGGTCTATGTGCTAAGCAAAGTGCAGTCTATACCGTCCTTTCGCCACAAGGGATTGAATGGGGAGAAGGAAAACGTGCCTATGTCATTTTCCTATTAGCGATCAACAAAGATGATTATGAAGAAGCCATGGGGCTTTACGATCTCTTTGTCACTTTAATGAAGAGTAAGGCGGTCGAACATTTGTTGGCATGTTATTCATTTGAGCACTTTACCCATGTTGCCAATGAGTGTTGGAATAACTGCAAGAAAGATTGGTAATTTATCAGCTGTAAGTGGTCGATATAATAGAAGGAACTAATGTGATTATTCGTGTAATGGAACACGCTGATTTAGAGCAAGCAGCAAAGGTGCATCAACAGGCGTTTGTACGTCAGCAACGCTCCTATGAGTGGATCGAATGTAACTTTAATGCCGCCCCGCGCTTTTTAAATTTTGTCGCTGAGCTTAATAGTGAAGTGGTGGGGTATATCGTTTGGGGGCAAAAAAGCGGTTTTCGTCCTGAAGTGATTTTAGAGTTAGAGCAACTTGCAGTGTTGCCAAGCCATCATAACCAAGGGATAGCGACACAACTTATCACTCAATCATTACCACAAGTGAAACAGCGATTAGCGGAACAAGACAGTAAATTAAAACATATTTTGGTCAATACTCGTGCTGATAACTATGCGCAACAGATCTATCAGAAGCTATTAGGCGCCGAGGTGGAAATGACGATCAAATCGCTCTATTCTGCTGATGAAGTGTTTATGATCGCCCGAAACGTTTGCTCGGATTAATACCGTTTTTTAGTTTATCTCTGCGCCGTATTTGGCCTCACCTTTAAACAAGATAGCTGTTAAACTGGCTATCTTGTTTTGTTTTAGGCTTTATTATCAGTAAAGACGTTTTATCGGTGAGAAAGCAAATGTCGTATCAGTTAGAAGAGTTAGATCTGAATTTAATACGGTTATTAAAAGCGGTGGTGGAACATCGCAGTATTAAATTAGCAGCCATGCAGTTAGGGATCTCACAGCCAAGTGCCAGTCGTGGCGTAGTGAGGCTTAAACAGTTCTTTAATGATCCGCTGTTTGTGCGCAAAGCCCACGGAGTAGAACCATCACCCCTTGCGATTCGTCTCGCTGATGAATTTGATAATATCTTAGCGCCTATAGAAAAAGTGTTACTGGAGTTCTCTGAATTTAAACCAGAAACCTACCAAGGCTCGATTTCTCTTGTGGTTGATCCCTATTTGATGGATGAGCATGGTCAACACCTACTATCTTGCTGCCACAAGGCGTTTCCAAAGGCGTCATTGGTGTTTTCTAATTGGGATAGCATCAGCCAAGATGACATGCTGGAAGGGAAAGTCGATTACTGCATTTTGGATCAAGAAACGGACATTGCGAAAGATATCTACATGCAGCCGTTATTTAAGGAAAAGCGAGTGATCTTGGCGAAAAAAGATCACCCAAGTTTACGGCTCGATAGTAATGATTGGGCATCGATAGCACCATTGTCATTGGTCTCGCTGCCAGCGCCTGCCGCTTATAAACCTTTGTGTACCGTTGAATCTGAATATCAACGCATGGGTTATGAGCCAAAAGTGTTACTCAAAACCTTTAATTTACGGGTCGCTTGCCAAATGCTGTTGGAAACCAACGCAATCATGTTTGCTAGCGAAAGTACTGCCGATTTAATGCCGGAATTACATGCCTATCCGATGCCTGTGGTGAACCGTAATTTCAGCCATTTTGTGGTCTCAGGTGGTTATCTTCAAACCCATCGTAATTATCCGCTCTACCAACATTTACATCAGGTGATACAGGCCGCATTCGGTTAAATTCTCTGATCATTTCTGCGCTATTTACCCTTTTAGAGATATTCAAATTTGAATATCTCAATTACCTATTGCGCTTTTGTGCGCTGCGGTAGTCTTGCGAGTAGATGCATTAACTTTATGTATTTTCACTACGAGAATGCGTGAAATTTGATGCTATCTACCTAAAAAATTAGCACAGTGGAGTCAATCATGTGGTTAGCACGAATATTTTTATTATTAGCCATTGCCGCAGAAGTGGCTGGTACCAGTACCATGAGCCTTATTTCCAGTGAAGGTGGAAATTGGGGGTACTGGGTGATGTATAGCTTAATTTGTATTTCATATTTTTTCTTGTCGTTGGCAGCAAAAAAGATCGCTATTGGTGTTGCCTATGCGGTTTGGGAAGGGCTAGGTATTGCGCTTATTACAATGGTTTCGGTGTTTGTGCTTGATGCGCAATTAAATACGCAAGAGCTGATTGGTTTAGCGATGGCAACTGTCGGGATCGTATTAGTGACACTTGGTGAAAGTCACAGCGATAAACCAAGTCATTCGCCCACAAGCGTGTCGGCATAACAACAGGAGGCAATGAAATGAGTCAATTTTTTACACTATCATTTGGTTTTGTTGTCCTTGCTGCGTTTGTCGATATTTTAGCGAACATGGCATTAACCCGATCAAATGGCTTTAGTCATAAACGTTGGGGTATTACTGCGATCGTCTTAGTCATGTTG
The DNA here is from genome assembly GCF_003026075.1 of Photobacterium sp. GB-210. Lineage (NCBI taxonomy): Bacteria > Pseudomonadati > Pseudomonadota > Gammaproteobacteria > Vibrionales > Vibrionaceae > Photobacterium > Photobacterium sp. GB-210. The sequence goes on from NZ_PYNU01000022.1 coordinate 49,840, forward strand.
GCATTTACCCTGCTAGCGCAAGCGGTCAAAGAGATCGATTTAGCGGTGGCGTATGCGTCATGGGGAGCTATCGGTATTTTAGGTACCGCGATTGGTGGCTCGCTGCTGTTTAAGCAAAAACTTAAGCCTATCGGTTGGGTGGGGATTGCTGTGATGATCTCCGCTGTGATTGTTATGAAAACAGCGTAATTACGTATTTTAAAGCCCAATGTGATGTTGAATCCATTGGGCTTTTTGTTGCCTTTTTTCTGCGGTGAATATTGGGAGAAAAAATTAATAGCGAGGATTCAACATGTTCTGCTCTAAAGGCTGAAATAGTCTTGCTTTTTTGTTGATTAATATGTCTGACAAAAGATTTATTATGTCCGATTAGAGATATATGTATCTTAAAAGACGTGACAGAATAGCCTCGTTAATGATTCAGATATAGGTATCTGGACTAGAAAAATCTGAGAAAGGCAGACAATGTTCTATCTATTACCCTTAATTACCGTTGCAATATGGGCAGGGAACGCCATTGTCAACAAGATGGCATTCAGTGTCATCGATCCCGGTGCGATATCGTTTTATCGTTGGTTCTTCGCATTAGTCATGTTAACTCCTTTTGTTGCTAAATCTGTTTGGCGTGATCGTGCGGTGATTAAACCTTATCTAGCGAAATTAGCATTCCTTGGTTTGTTAGGTATGGTGCTAAACCAATCATTAGGCTATTTTGCTGCGGCAACCACAACGGCGACTAACATCGCTTTGATTATTTCACTTGTGCCGTTGATCAGTATGTTTTTAAGTGTACCGATCCTTGGTCAGCGATTATCGCCATTTGCATTAATTGGTGCAGTGTTATCGCTTAGTGGTTTGGTATTAATGCTAAGCCATGGCGATGTGAAAAGCTTGATCTCACAGGGTATCAAGCAAGGCGATATGTTGATGTTGATTGCAGCAGCGGTTTATGCGCTTTACTGTGTGTTGTTAAAACGCTGGAAAATGCCGTTCTCGACGTGGAAATCTGTGTACGTTCAGTGTTTATTTGCGGTCATTATGTTAACGCCATTGCTACTAAGTAGCGATCGTATGGCAATTACAGCATCTGCAGTCCCTTTGATTGCTTATGCTGCATTGCTTGCGTCAGTGATTGCACCTTGGTTATGGATGTTATCAATTGAACGTTTAGGTGCCGATCGTACCGCGATGTTCATGAACCTATTGCCAATTATGGCGGCAGGTATTGCGAGCGTGATGCTCAACGAGCAACTAGAGTCTTACCATTATATTGGTGGCATCATGGTATTAACGGGTGTTGCGCTGGCTCAGAAACGCATTAAAGCGAAGAAAGCAAAAGTGGCAATGACACCTGCTTAAGCACGACATTGATATAAAACGCCGTTGTATTGAAGCTTATTTAAGCTGCGTACAACGGCGTTTTTTGTGTCAGATATTTAGCTGCTAGCTATTAAAGGAAAGCTAATAGCGGCGAGATGCAGAGCAAAATACCGGTGAGGATGATCAAGTAGGTTGCAGTGCCTTTATATTTGTTCAATGATGGTACTTTGTATACCAAGTAGGCTGGGATCAAGCAGCCAACAATGCCGAAGATTGGTGAACAAATAGAAGTGAACGATAAGATCGGTAGATTCAATGCCACTGCCGCCCATGCGATCAGAATAATAAATACCGTCGTTAGTTTATTTACTAACTCAGTATTGATGTCGTGGTGAGCATACTTACGTTCAAGCATGTTCATTGCCAGCCCTTTACACGCCTCTTTAAACGCCAAGAACACCCCAAAGAACGACGTCACGACCGCAAAGATGTTGATCACGATACCGACGATTGTTGCCCAACTGCCTGGGAAGTAATGTGCAATCATCGCAAGGGCAGAGATATTTTCTTGCATCGCATGTTGTGCTTCAGACTGGCTGATCGCAAAGGTGAACGAGATGGCAAAGAAAAAGACCACCACAAACAAAATACTAAAGGCTATTTTCATCGCACGTGATGCTTTATAACGTGCCACTTCAATCGATTTTTCATGTGAGCGGTACGAAATCACCATTGGGCTCAACGATTGAATAAATAAAATCGAGGTTAAGGTAAAAGGTAGGGTGATGATTGCATCTTTAAGCATCTTGTCCCCGTCGCCAACAGCGGTAATATTGCTAAAATTCCATTGTGGGATCAGCAGTACGCCCATCACCGCGACTAAGGTGATCACCGTTACTGCCATAACCCCTGAGATCTTAAACAGGAACTTTTCACTTTTTGAGCCGATATAGCTCAGTAAGCAGATTAATGCTAAGCCATAGAAAATATTATGGTTTAAATGAGATTCAGTAACGCCAAAAGTATATAGGTACGAGGCACTGTCATTAGTGATGGCGAGAGAGTAAACCAATACCCAAATCACCAGCATGATGAAATATAAAATGCCTAATGCGATGCCCCAGTTTTTACCTAAGTAGCCGCTGATCACGCCTGGATAATCGGTACATTTCTTTGATTCAGCAAGAGTATTGATAAAGAGTTTCTGAAACAAATACATGGCAGGGTAGCCAATGACAGAAGACAGTAAAAAGACCCATAATCCCATAACGCCAACTTGTACTGGGAGAAAAACAATCCCAGCGCCAATGGCCATACCGATGCTCATGACAATCCAACCGACATCAACACTGTCGAATTTTGTTGCAGCCTTCCATTGTTGAAGTGTCATGTTTGCCTGTTGGTATAGGGGGACACTGGTGTTTGAAAGGGCGGTTTCTGTAGTAGGTTTCATTATATATTCCAGCTTATTATCATTGTTATGCTGACAGCGAATAGCTGGATTATGGATCTAGTCGTATAGTTACTAAATAACTAAAAGTTATAACATATAAGCTATGGAAGTATAAAAGATGCAATTAGGTGCTTTTAATGATTGTTTTACTTTTAGCGATGGCAGAAGAGGACAGAATGCTCTTTTAAAGAGGAAAAAAGAAAAGGCATTTAAGCGATTAAAAATAGGAAACCAGAGCAAAATAGCTCTGGTTTAGTCTTGTCGATTATTTATTAATCACATGTGTTAGAACATTATTTGTTAATCATAATATCAAGGATCTGAACATCAGTATGGGTCATAGCGCCATTTGCTAATGCAGATAAATTACGAATAGTCGTATCGACATCATCAGCGACAATGCCTTCATTGCCCGTTACTCGAATACCATCTAATGCCATTAAGGCAGACTTAACAGCAGATCCGGCAGCAGAAGAGACTTTCATCGCACAGCTGGCTTTTGCGCCGTCACAAATAATACCGGTGATATCTCCGATCATACTGCAAATCGCTGCACTGATTTGCTCCACATTTCCGCCCAATAACCATGTAATACCAGATACCGCCCCCATTGACGCAGTTGTTGCGCCGCATAATGCAGACAGCTTGTTTTGATAGCTTTTAATATAAATTGCCATTAAATGAGAAAGGATTAAGGCGCGGATCAAATGCTCATTATCAGCATTTACAAAATCGGCAACGACCACGACAGGCATGGTGGCGGCAATACCTTGGTTACCAGAGCCTGAATTACTCATCGCCGGTTTCATAGCTCCTCCCATACGCGCATCAGAAGCGGCAGCCGTGCGGAGTAATACATCGGTGAGTAGACCGCCTGATAATAAACCGCGATCAATGTTACGTTGAAATGTCGCGCCAATTTCTAATCCATATTGGCCCTTTAGCCCTTCACAAGATAATGCGTTATTGAGCTCATAAGCTTGTTCGATAAATTGAATATCAGTAATAGGCGCATTGGTCGCGAAATCAAAAATATCTTGAACGCCAGCATCACTAAAAGGTGAGTTCGATATTTCAACGACCTTTTGCTCGTTAGGTGACGCTTCGAAAACTGTAACACCATCAAGTTCAATACTGATCACTTGAGTATGGCTATCTGCGATAGTCACTGTCGCACAATGAGCTTGGTTATAAATACTTACCTTGGCATAAAGAATATTAGTGACATCAGCGACGTTAACCGTGACTTTATTGGCATCTAATAATGCTTTAGCTTGTTTAACGTTATCTGGCGTAATGTCCTTTAATACTTCTAATTTCGCTTGGCTATTGCCAGCCAGTGCACCTACAGCTGATGCAATAGCTAAACCTGCCATTCCCGTACCGGGTACCATGACGCCGATGCCATTTTTCATCAAATTAGGAGAAACACGCACATCAATATGGGTGATATTGCGTTCATGAAGTGGAAGTTGTTCCATCGCAATAGCAGCAGCAAGCGCCACAGACACAGGCTCTGTGCAGCCTAAAGCAGGAACAACATCACGTTTGATCACGTTAATAAATGCAGGCCAAAGATGGGTTTTCATAACTACTACCTTAATGTTCCAACCGGAGGAAAATAAACCGACAACGAAGAGAGGAGGCTTTATTTTTTTAATATCCTCTTTAACTTCATGGGTATTTGAATCGCTGCAAATATACGCTCGATAACGAAGAAATAAATTTCCTATTTAAATGTAAATTAAAGATAAAATAGAAAAATATTCTATTATTTTATTTATTGTTGAATGTTATGTTGTGTTTATCACATTTTTAGAGGTTATGTTTTTATCTAAATGATAAGTCCATTTAGGTAGTGGAGATAAAATGCAGAGTATTTCAACTGGAAAATTGATTTAACACTAGCGAATTGAGGCTATTTATAGGTATGATCACGTCGTCATAGAATGAAGGTTGGTGCTAGCATCAGCCTTTTATTTTGAATAGAAACGGAAACGTTTGCGTTAATTTGGCAATACATTAGATTTGCTGAAAAATATCGCTTTTTTGATCAAATAGGAATTTACCATGTCTGCTGATAGCACACATCAACGCCCTTCTCATTTAGAACCTAAGAGTAAACTAGATAGCTATTTTGAAATTACAGCTCGCGGCAGTAATGTCAAACAGGAAATAATTGCGGGTTTAACCACATTTCTAGCCATGGTGTATTCCGTGATTGTGGTGCCTAGCATGTTGGGTGCTGCGGGTTTTAATCAAGGGGCGGTTTTTATCGCAACCTGTTTAGTGGCTGCATTTGGTTCATTACTTATGGGGTTATGGGCGCGTTTACCGATGGCCATTGGTTGTGCTATTTCACTTACCGCATTTACTGCATTTAGCTTAGTACTAGGGCAAGACGTGAGTGTGCCTGTTGCCTTAGGTGCCGTATTCTTAATGGGGGTTGTCTTTACATTAATAACGGTAACGGGTGTGCGTACTTGGATCATGAAAAATATGCCCAATGGTATTGCTCATGGTACTGGGATTGGTATTGGATTATTTTTACTTTTGATTGCAGCGAATGGCGTTGGGCTAGTGATCAAAAATCCAGCTGAAGGCTTACCCGTTGCTTTTGGTGATTTCACCGCGTTTCCAGTCTTCATGTCTATTTTAGGCTTGGCGGCTATTTTAGGATTAGAAAAGCGCCGTGTTCCTGGTGGCATTTTATTAGTGATTATTGCCATTTCTATCATTGGTCTTATCTTTGATCCGAAAGTGACGTACCACGGCTTCTTTGCAATGCCGACATTTGGTCATGATGGCGAATCCTTATTAGGTACAATGGACATTATGGGTGCCCTAAACCCAGTTATTTTGCCTACAGTATTAGCACTTGTGATGACGGCAATTTTTGATGCAACAGGTACGATTCGTGCAGTAGCAGGACAGGCGAATTTACTTAACCAACGTGGTCATATTATCAATGGTGGTAAGGCATTAACGTCTGATTCTGTTAGTAGCATTTTTGCAGGCCTGGTTGGTGGTTCTCCTGCTGCGGTATACATTGAATCTGCGGCAGGTACAGCTGCTGGTGGTAAAACAGGCTTAACAGCAACTACAGTAGGTGTACTGTTCATCTTCATGTTGTTTCTTGCACCATTAAGCTACTTAGTCCCTTCCTATGCGACAGCGCCTGCACTGATGTATGTTGGCCTATTAATGCTAAGTAATGTTAGCAAGTTAGATATGGAAGATTCTGTTGATGCATTATCTGGCTTACTGTGTGCTGTTTTCATTGTTTTAACAAGTAATATTGTTACTGGTATTATGCTTGGTTTTACTGCATTAGTTATCGGTCGATTAGTTTCTGGTGAAGTGAAAAAGCTCAATATAGGTACTGTCGTTATTGCGATTGCCTTAGTTGTTTTCTATGCTGGCGGCTGGGCTATCTAGCGACTAGTTCTATAGTAAAGTATTTTTTAAGCCCACTAAAAGTGGGCTTTTTTATACATATCAACATATAACACGTTGTTTTTATTTTCCATAATGGACTATTATCAAGGATTAATTATATGCGTTCACATTCACAGGCATATTTATGAAAAAAACGATATTAACATTGCTGTTGGCGTCATGTTTTAGCTCCGCTGCAAGTGCTTGTACTGGAATTACACTTGGCACAACAGGCAATGATCATATTCAAGCTCGTACCATTGAGTGGGGTCATAGCGATTTAAATAGTAAGTTAATTGTTTCTCCTCGTAATTATAGCTATACCTCGATAATGCCAGATCAAAAGCAAGGGTTAACTTGGAAAAGTAAATATGGCTTTGCTGGGATCTCTGTTAGTGATGATCGTTTTATTGCTGAAGGTATTAACGAAAAAGGCTTAACGGCGGGTTTATTCTATTTCCGTGGTTATGGCTCACTTGCGAAATATGATCCTAACAATACCGCAAATAACATCACGGATATGGATTTTGTACGTTGGATGTTAAGTCAATATTCAACGGTTGCAGAAGTTGAAGCTGCGTTAAGTAAGATCAAGATTGTCACTGTTTACTTTGATGCTGAAGGTAACCCATCACCAACGGCGCACTGGCGTGTGTCGGATAAGCAAGGTAACAGCATCGTGATTGAGATAATGGATCACGGTAAGATAAATATTTATAAGAACACGGCTAAAGTGCTAACTAACTCGCCAGATTACAAGTGGCAGGTAACGAATTTAAATAACTATATTAACCTTCACCCGGGTATCAGTGCGCCACAAAAGATCAATGGGGTAGAAGCCCAATCGTTTGGTGTCGGCTCTAACTTTGTGGGCTTACCTGGTGATATTTCTCCACCGTCACGTTTTGTTCGCGCTGCATTCTATGTAAATAGCGCACCTGTATTAAAGACATCGCAAGAAGCAGTATCACAAGCTTTCCATATATTAAATAACTTCGATATTCCAATTGGCAGTGAGTTTAACGATAAGTCACACATCCCTGATTTACCAAGTGCGACTCAGTGGACATCTGTTATTGATCAAGGCAATGGTGAACTGTTCTATAAAACGATGCATGACAGTACTATTCGTCGTGTAGAGTTATCTAAATTAGATTTCAATGCGAAGACAGAACACAAGCAACCACTTGATAATGGTAAGTTTACTACTCAAGATGTAGTGATTAAATAACCACAAACACCTAGTCGCTATTATGAGGGCAACAGCATGTTGCCCTTTTTATTGTCTTTTTTGTGTCAAAAATGAAGCTATAAACGATCATTTTTGCAATCTTGCATTTTATTCATACTTGATCGCTAATTATTCACTACTATTATTGCGTACCCCATACTATTTATGCGCGATTGTGTCATTATTTAGTATCTTTTTATAATTTATATTATTGTTTTTAATAAACTTATTATTCTTCTTTAAAGAAGGTGTTGGGTTGCGTATTTATAACTCCTAAGATAAAACCAGAAAAAGATTAAAAAAATTTGAATCTACCATTTATGCACAACTAACGTTGCATTTTTATTGTAATGACAATTAATCAAAACGAGGTAAATTAAAAAGACCAACTGAGGAACCGCAAAGTGTTTCGGTAGGGTTGTTTAAAATATTCATTTAAGGTGCAGTCATTATGAAAGTAGTAGTAGAAATTTTAGAAGCAGGTAAATACCGTGATGTTGCTTGGGAAGGTCAATTTGTATCAGTGAAAGGTGAGCTACGCGCTGTTACACCTTCATATGCAGCACAGTTGATCAAACAATCTAAAGCGTCGTTATACACAGATGCTAATGGTGAAATGGCGTTTACTTATAAATAACTTAAATATGTTAAATAGTATATTTAAGTTTTTTGGTTAATAAAAAGGTGACTTATTATTCAAGTCACCTTTTTTGTTTTTTACTTGCATAGATGAGTGAAAATTAACCACTATTTACAATGTAAATTTAAAAATTAACCGTCTCAAAATGTGGATTCGCGGTGAGTGCCTGCATAGAGGCGAGATGATCGAGAACTATTGTTGAAACGGTATTATTCATTTTCAATTCGATACATTCTTCTCGCTGCGCGTTATAACAAGTATCTTGGGCGATCCCTGAAATTTTATCTCCATTTTTATACGTTAAACTCACATCAAGGTGGAGCATGCAGGCTATCTCAATATAGTCATGTTGATGACAACTGATCATTATTATTGCTCCTTAAATTACCGTTCACGACTATTTTAGATTACTCCCAGCGTTCAAGAAATTCAAAATATATACCTTAATAATCCCAATATGGTGATTTAGAAAGAGCACGTGATAGACGATGAGAAATATTGATTGTTATCACTGAAGTAAAATTAACTTAATCTTTTAGTGAGTATTACTGGGTTTATTTTAGCGTTAAGAAACATTGCTATAGGGCACTTTGCAATGTGTGATTATGTATAAACACATTAAAAATAAAATTCGAAATTATATTTTTAATGTGTTTGATATTACAATCATTGGATTTTTATATTATTTATAACGATAAATCTTCTGCTTATAAATTACTTTCTATAATAATAAATAATGAAAGTAGACTTTTCTCTGAGTAAACCTTAATTATTAATATTTTTGTTATTTAATGTGATCATACTCTAAATATATTAATCATAACGATGTGCAACTAAACTCATCTATTGTCTATTGCCAACCATATATTAAATGAATAAGTTAAAATCTTTATTTTTCAATGTTTTATTTGTTGCCTGTTGGCTTTGGGGTTTTCAAATAAAATAACAACAAATAGACTTTGCTAGCTTTCATTATTATGTTTTCAAATTTTGTGTACAGTGTGACAGCCAAAGATATTAATGGAATAAGTTTATTACAGCGTACATAAAAACAAGTTATGTAACACGGTTTTAACAATGGGACGTTGCCGTTATTAAGTAATTATTTGTAAATGTACTGATAGCTAAGATGAGTTTTGAATATTAAAAATTATTAGTGTCGCATTAAATAAAACTGTTTGGTGAGCATGGCGACTTATTTTAGCTCTGAAAGATAGATAATTCGTACTGAAAAGGAATTTATAATGGCGAAAATAAGTCAATTAGCATTACTGATTGCTGGTTTATCCGCGACAAGCAGTTATGCGATGAATCCACAGCCTGATCCCGAAAATCCAGGTGGCTACATCATTGAACGGGCAGAAATAACAGCCGCAGAAGATGCAAAGACGTTAGATCCTATGTATGACGTTTGGGCTAAAGCACTCGAAACACGCCCAAATACAGAGGTTGAAGCGATCTACCCTGATGCTTCAAGCAACCCAGATAACGTAAAACGTGTTGAGCGAGTTTTTCCTGAAACAGAGTGGAATTTCTTGACACAAATGGCAGCGCCTGAATATACCTATACCCGTTTTCTACGCGCAATTGGTAAGTTTCCTGCATTCTGTGGCGACTATACCGACGGACGTAATGCTGATGAAATTTGTAAAACCTCTATCGTGACGGCATTTGCCCATTTCTCACAAGAAACGGGCGGCCATATCAGTATCGATAATTATTCGGATAACCCACTGGCATTAGAAGAATGGCAGCAAGCCCTCGTTCATGTACGCGAAATGGGCTGGTCTGAAGGTCAAGCGGGTTATACTACAGGTTGTGGGCAAGATGATTGGCAAAATAAACGTTGGCCATGTGCTGACGGTGAAGGTTATTTTGGCCGAGGCGCTAAACAGCTCTCTTACCATTTTAATTATGGCGCTTTCTCGGAAGTAATGTTTGATGGCGATGCAACGGTATTATTAAATGATCCGGGGCGTGTTGCTGATTCATGGCTGAACCTTGCCTCTGCGATTTGGTTTTTCTTAACCCCACAAGCCCCTAAGCCTGCGATGCTTCATGTAATTGATCGTACATGGAAACCATCACAACGTGAAATTGATGCCGGTATTACCTATGGCTTTGGTACCACTATTAATGTGATCAATGGCGGTATCGAATGTGGTGAGCAAAACAGAGAGAAAGGACAACCTGTTAACCGTATTCGTTACTGGGAAGGTTTAGCCGAGCATTATGAAATTGCTATTGCAGAAGATGAGAAAAACACCTGCTGGCAGCAAACACCCTATGGTAGTTTAAATCTTAATGGTGCCACTGACGTGCTTTACACCAACTGGGATGCGAACTGGAAATATTATTCTGATCGTCCAGGCGGTGTTTCTTTTGAATGTGAATTAGTCGGTTTTCAAACGGCGTATTCAGCTTTAGTTGAAGGTGATTACGAAAAATGTGTCGCGAATGCATATGGCTCTCACGCCAATTGGCCTGATGTGCGTGTAGTTGATAAATTACCTGATACAGATAAGCCTGTGGATCCTGTAGACCCGCCAGTCGATGGTGTGGATACATGGCAAAGCAATAAAGTTTACACTGGTGGCGATAAAGTCAGTTACCAAGGGGCTGTCTATAAAGCGAAGTGGTGGACACAAGGCGATAACCCTGCAAGTGGTGGTCCTTGGGCGCTAGAAAGTGGTACACCAGTGACTCCTGAGCCAGTTGATCCAATCGAACCTCCTGTTGATCCTGTTACGCCAGTCGAACCTGTTGATCCAGTTATTCCTGTTGATCCTGTGGTTCCTTTAGAGCCCGTTGATCCTCCTGCAACTGATACACCTGCATGGAATGTAGGAGCTGTGTATGTTGGTGGCGACAAAGTCAGTTATCAAGGAAGTGAATATAAAGCGAAGTGGTGGACGCAAGGGAATAAACCCGATGCTGGGAGCCCTTGGCAAAAGTTGTAATAAAAACTAACAATTAGAGAAAGCCCGAAAGATAAACATAAAATGTCTTTCGGGCTTTTGTTTTATAAATTAATACGTTCAATAGGAAATGTGATCGCTTTTTGTGTAATAATTTGATTATCATTCAGTGAGATTATCTCAATAAGCAGCTTGTTAATATCTGGCGTTAAAAATAGGCTGCCCTCATAATTTGCTTCAGTAATAGCTGTTGCCATGACTCTATCATCATGATTAACAATGTAATTACCGTCATCATCAGTGCTATAATTTCGATAAATATTGACATAGACATCTTCAAATATTGGATTAGTAATGTTTAAGGGGATCGTTGTGATATTGCCCGAAAAATTAATATTACTCGCCTCTAATTCTGGAAAGTTGTCTTCATCTTGCTCCGTTAAATCGTCATCACTAATATTATCAATATCGTCACTTTCACCGTTATCTATATTATCGTCATCGCTATCTTTCACTGGAAAAAAGATAGGGGGTTGCACCTGAGCACTGGTATCACTTTCTGTTTCTATAGGCTGATTGGTTTGATCGGATGAACTTTCGCTTAAACAACCAGTAAAGATCCAAGTGATGAGTAGTAACAGTAATCGAGAGTTTTTCATAAGTATTACTCCACTGTCAGAGAATATACGTTTAAGGGATCAGGGTGCATAAACCATGTATCATGTTCACTGTCATTATTGTTGAGATAGTTTTTGATATCAGGGTAGGCAGATAAAATACTTTTCCCTTCTACCGGATTATTCCAATTAGCAGGTATTAAAATCGCAAATGGGATCCCTGATTTATTTTTATAACTGTCGCAGCTTTTTTGAATACCACAATTGGTGCTGGCATCGCCTGAATCATCATTACCACTTTTGAATAAATTTGGATTAGCCTTGATTGTTGGAGAAAAGTCCTTCAAATGAATTTCTAGACTTCGAGAAGGCGGGGCTAGAAAACCATGATTATCATTGGGCGAAGCAAAAATAAATGGATTTAAATATGGAGATAAATCTTTAGGGTAGGTAACAGGTTCATTGAATTTAATTTTCATTGAAGCTTTTACTGTTACATTTTTATCTAATTCACAATTAGGATCTACGCGTAAAAACCCGTTGTCACATTCAGAAGAAAAGTATTGCTTTAATGAGTCAGTGACAATCAAAACGGCGTCATCATCTGGGCTGTCAGTTGCTTCTACAATACTTGCTTGGTATGCATTATTTACGACAACATAGCTGTTTTCGGTATCAACACTCGAAGAGGTAACGCCGTCTAATTTAATAGCGAAACCATTATTATATTCCCCACCATAGGCCTGTAATTCAATATCAATGTTCAGTTGTGAAAGTTTGCCAGTAGTGGCTTCTTGTACATGTCCAACACGGTATCTCAGTACGACATCATTAAAATCAAAATCATCTTCATTGGGCCAGCGGTCTTCAAACGCGAGAGTGGCATAGCTTCCTTGAGAAGGAAACCAAGAATAACTTTCTTGTTTATCATAGCTGGTAATTGCAATAGGGTAGTCTTCGACTTCTCCTCGTTCACCACGCCCTAGATATGAAATATTTGGATCTTCATTTAGCCTAAAGCGAACCCATGTTTGATCTGTTAAGCTTGCATCACTTGGAACGTCGATAGCAAGGTGGTGGGTGCCTCCGAGCAGTGAGACATTTTGGAGAACATTCTCGTTAGGGTCATTAAAGTTACCATTGTTATTCCAGTCAACCCACGCAGATAGATATCCAGTTAAAAAGCCGCCGACTTTTGCAGTAAAAAAAGAGGTTGAGCCTTGATTTAAACTCATAGTTGCGAAAGTTATCCCTTGTTCATCATCACTGTCATTATTATCATCAAACGCAGGATAAAGTTGTGCGAGCAGATCTTCATCAGGTTTACTTCCTAAGTAAAGATGAGAAGACACTTGATGATGCGCACCATTGACAGAAACTGAAGTACCATAAGAATTTGGTGCATCCCCAAAATCATAACCTTTTATAGCGAGTGTCATATCACGACAACGAGCTATATCAATCGTGCTACTCACATTTGTTAGGGAAGGTAAGGAAATATAACGGAAACTTTCTTGTTCATTGAGGGGAGTGATATCATCAAAAAGGTATAACTCTCCTGTTTTAGAATCAATAATGTATAACATTCCATTAGCATCGAAAAACTGACCACTAAAATTACGTAATCCTTGAAGCCCTGTTGATTGTGATAGTTCTACTTTGTTATCTTCTAACGATTGTGAAAGATCAAATCGGTGAATATTTCTACTATTATCAACAGCATAAACAACCCCCTCAGGATGAATAGCTAGATCTGCCAGTGTATAAAAAGCGAGTTCCTTTTTTAATACTTGGGTTGCTTGCTTCGTTGATAAATTAATGCGCCATATACCTTCCTGTTTGGCATAGAGGTACAAGTTATCGTTATGAACATCGCCTGCGGTGTAATCATGTTCGGGTAAATCAACTATATCTAACTCATCGGCGTTGAAACCATTATCAATGCGCACTACTTTTTTATCTATTACTCCATATAAATAACCATCGAGAGTATTGAAACCCACTGCATCATAACTATTAGGTATCAAGCCTGAGTTATTTGTTTGTCGATCAATATTAATGAATGAGACATTCGCAGTATCATGAAAGAAATAGCCTGTCTGGTTACATGAAAATGAGTTTGCCAGGCTATTACTCATGAAGGAGGCAAACAAAAAAAATGAAAAAAATATGTACAGATAGCGTTTCATCGTTACCCCACTTCCAGTTAGTGTTTGAAACATCCTTAGTTAAGAATCAACTTTAATGCCAGTTAAACGTACACACATAACAATAGGTTATGGCGCTTTACACTTTTGTTATTCTCATTTTTGCAAAACGCTATGAATTTTAAGACAGTGTTTATTTGTAATATGAGTCTTTTAAAAAACTGAAAAGCAGTAAATCGCAGGGGAGTGATGTTTTTTTGAATGACTACCTCATATTTGATTGATAATTGACTAATTGATTTTTTTTTCAAAATATTCCCTTTACAGCAGCAAGTTAGCTCGATATTATTCATCGCACTTACGGAGAGATGGCTGAGTGGTTGAAAGCACCGGTCTTGAAAACCGGCATACGTTTATAGCGTATCTAGGGTTCAAATCCCTATCTCTCCGCCATATTTAATTGTTAAGCTTTGGCTTGATGATAAAACGAAATTTTAGTGCCGACTTAGCTCAGTAGGTAGAGCAACTGACTTGTAATCAGTAGGTCACCAGTTCGACTCCGGTAGTCGGCACCATTAAATTTCGGTGGGGTTCCCGAGTGGCCAAAGGGAGCAGATTGTAAATCTGCCGGCACTGCCTTCGAAGGTTCGAATCCTTCCCCCACCACCATAATTTGCAGAGATGCTTAGCAGGCATCGTATAATGGCTATTACCTCAGCCTTCCAAGCTGATGATGCGGGTTCGATTCCCGCTGCCTGCTCCAAACAATTCCTCCTTAGTTCAGTCGGTAGAACGGCGGACTGTTAATCCGTATGTCGCTGGTTCAAGTCCAGCAGGAGGAGCCAAATAAAAAAGCCCGCAAGCAATTGCGGGCTTTTTTACGTCTGTAAAAAATCACTTAAAAAATGCTCGGTGACCAAACGGTGACCACCATTTTTTGTAGGCTGGGGCTGTTGCAAATAATTTAACGGGTATATTGAGCCTACAATTAACTTTAAATTACGCGTAAATCGCATCAACATTAAAGAGACGATTCATAAAGGCGGATCTATCCTGTACTTTTGTTTTAGGTTAATCATGACGTAGCCAAAAATCAAATTGCCACTTATTTTACATTCGTTTGCTGTGCTAAGTGTCGCTAAGGTGTGTGCCGTTTCCATGTGCTTTTTGTTTTCTCCTTATTGTTCTCATCGCTTTTTCACGGGCTGTAACGTTGCACAGCAGAACCTCTAAAACAAGGGTGAAATACACGCTACGCGCCCTTGCTTTAAAGAACCTGCAGTGCCTCGAAAAAGTTAGGCGAAAACGGCGATGCGAAACCCCATAAGGAGAAAAGCGATGGCACATTCCAACTCACACTCACCAAGCTTCACTAAGTCACATCAACCGAGCAGCGTATCACCGCTGCACCACTCAGGCTCTACAACGATGAGCGACAGAGCCTGCGATTACCTCATTGATAAACGTCTGCACCAACTCTATACCCGACTGCGCGAATGTAACCCAAGCGTATTGGATATGGTGAATGCGCTTAATTTTGTGTTGCGACAATACCCCGCATTAGGGCCGGTAATTGGTACTTGTCACGATCTGGAATGTTTTATTGAAGCGGTAGAAAGTTACGATCAGGAGGGCGCGCTATGAGTCAACCGTATTATATGGCAATAGCCAAAACCATTTTAAGCCAACTCGGTGGTAACCGTTTTATTACCATGACCGGTGCGAAACATTTTGTCGGCCTTACCGAACCAGGGCTGCAATTTGATTTACCTACGGATATAAGGGCAACCAACAAAGTGACACGGTTACGGGTAATTTTAGATTCGAGTGATACCTATACGGTGATCAGCTTTCGTAAAAAGCGTGGCCAACTTTACCGAAATGACGGGGCTGTATACGTCGTTGTAGGTGTGCGGTAAGTGTTAAAAAGCCCTGCAAAGCAGGGCTTTTTAACAGTATAGGTATTTATGCGTACTGAATCGGAAGTTACTGTAGTGCTAATATTCTTTGTTTCTATTCAACTTTAAATAACGGTAAGCCTTGAGACTTTCGCCATTCTTTTATGATTTTCGTAATACCTTCAGGAGAACAATTAGCTTCATTATCAGGGTAATATATTAAATCTGTTCCATCTGGGTGCTCAGTTAATAATTCAAACTTCTCCAGCAAAGTATCTAACTTATCATCGTTAAAAGCAGTATTCTCTTTAAAAATCAGATCCATAAGTTCAACAAACTCACTTTCTGTATAATCTTGTATTTTAGATTTCATTCTTATGTATCCTAATATGATTTTTTGCGGTGACTATTCTTAAGTTATCAACATTATAAACTTCACCTCCATATTGTATTTCTTCAATGTGGTGGATTTCAAAAGAATTTCGCTTTCCAACTTTATCAATACTTCTTGTTTTAGGTGACTTACCTAATAATATTCGATTCTGGTTTTGTTTATTAAATTGACTCATTAGAAATTCATCTTTAGAGACCTCAACCCAAAATGCTTTTCTAAACACATCAAAACTTGAAAACTCTCTGCCTCTTAATTTATCGGCTATCTGGGACGGTATTGGTGCTCCTAATCCTTGTCCTGCTTTTTCTAACCAGATCCCTGTTATATCTTCACCTTTCCCAGTAACAACTCCTGGCTCATTACGAGCGGTTGTCTTAAAGACCAGATACAGAGGCTCAATCCCTGAACCTTCAGGGAACACAAGAATTCTATCTTGCCAATCACTCTCTGCAGGCATAGGTAATACAGTCGATGAGTCATTAACCGCATCACTGAGTGGATTAACCCAAATATCATCGAATGACACACCATCATCTTGAGACGGCGTTGTATGGGGCACTTGATTTCCTGTCTCGTCTGGTGACCAATATATCGTTGGGCCACCTTCTTCTAGTGCGACTGAATATTGACCTTGTGCGTTCTGACCCACATACCGAACAGGTACTTTGTCGTCACCATCGCCAACATGAAAAGCTCTGACTGTAGGGTAAACATCATCACCTTCGGGTTCTATTATCTGCACACGAATACGGCTTTTGACTTCTTGCATTTGCCTTAATTCTTCTTCTGTATGCTGCGTATCATCAGGAAACTGCAAGGCTTTAAACAGCATTAAAGAGAAATTGATAACAGGTGAGGTTTCAACAACAAAGCGTAAGTTATCGAGTGATTTATCCTTAAACTTTCCCGCAACCTGAGTCAGTGCGCGTGCCGCTTTATCATTATTTGATTGGTTTTGTGTTCCTGCGGCCATCGTCGCACTACTAGAAACGACTGGAGGCGGTATAGCAAGAGGCATTGCCTCTGCTGAACTTATAAATAGTCCCCAAGGATTAAAACTATTTTTAATCGATTCTTTTTTTTGGCACGCATCGGTATTGCCAAAAGGTTGTGAGCACGATTTAGCGAAAACTTTATCAAACTTTGCCTTATTGAAGTTATCGTCAACCTTAGGAAGTTCATAATGACTTGGTGGTGTAGGAACTACAGATTCGGGCTTATAAGTTGGCATAGGTTTAGGTGAATGAATGGCACTTCCAGATTTAGCGACTGACCCTCCTGAATAATGACCAGAAAAGCGATGTCCAATTTTCTTAGCTCCATGCTCAGTAAGTAAAGGTGCATTAGATTTTGATAATGAAAAACCTTTCCCTTCGCGCAAAAGTAGAGGCGATGAGGGAGAGTCCACAATCAGCGCACTCTCACCACTTTCTAACTCACTACGAATAGAGCTCGAACTTTTTCCCAAAGATAACGCGGCTAATTCACTATCTGAAAACTGAGCCCAATCTCCTTCAATCCTTGAAGCTTCATCAAAACCAAGCTGATCGACATTAACGATTTTTCCATTCATAAGTATATAAAGCAAAACTAACCAAAAGAGTGGTTAAAATACACGTAAAAATACCGAGGCAATAATTTGCCCGAAAGTAGCTCTATTTAACAATAAACATCTTTCACGCACCTCGAAATCATCGTTCGCGTGAATTTGATGGTGAAACAGGTGTTTTACGTAGAGAGCCAATTTCTAATAGTTACTTTTTTGATGTAGTTATTAAGTAACCGTTTTTAACATTTACCGTTGTGAGTTTTTCATTTGTTTCGCTCCTGATTGGGAGCGTTTTTGATGAATTTGTTACTTGTTGATACTCAGATGATAAGGCTCGCCAGCGAGACTTATCATTTAAAACCAAACCCTTACACCATCACGTTAAAGCTCCTTCGTGTGAAAAGCCGCAATACAACTACTTGTGACGTTTCGAGTTTCGCATGCGAACTTTCACAAGTGAAAATTATGTGTACGCATGAACGTTAAATTTCCGGGAAATTTTGGAAATATATTAGGTGGGTTATGGTGGTTACGCTAAATATCTTTTATAAGGAATGAGTAATGACCAAAAACGTCAGCTTCGTAATATCAGTAATAGCGATAACTCTATACGTACTGTATGAAGTTATTTAACGAAAATACCGCCTTAGATTAGGCGGTATTTCATAGTGTGGCATAGAAAAGCAAACCCACCGCCCATCCTAGGCTGGCGGGTAAAGAGATAAAGGAGGAAAATCTCTCGTAATCTATTAAACAATACTATTCATGAATCTAAAGTGAACTGGATATTTACAGGTATGCTTTACGTTTCTCACCATGATCAAAATTATGTATCTAAATCGAACCGATATGCGGCAACGTCCAGACATAACAATGTAGTGGTCAACAAATACTAGCCACGGTTTTAGAGGTTAACCAATATAATCGTTCTGATTCATTCGGTGTTAATCCGCCATTATATTGATGTGGTCGTAATTGGCTGTAATAACCAATAATATATC
>NZ_PYNU01000023.1:0-64599 GCF_003026075.1 Photobacterium sp. GB-210
ATGTTATATTATTTTCCATTTTTCATATTTTCCATCTTGAATTAAAAGAGATTTAATACCTAAAAGTAATAAATTGACCTATTATTGACTTGGAAATGACGTCATTAAGACATAGGTTTATCTAGTAGATAGATACTGTCAGGGTCATATTAAAACAGTATTCGTTACAGGGGTTTGTATGAAAAAAACAATTATCGCGATGACTATTGCAGGTTTATTTTTAGTTGGTTGTGATCAGGCAAAACAAAATACAGCTACAGATAGTACATCTGCTGCCCAACATTCAACCGTTGAAATGAAAGATAAAGTGACGGAACAATCAGGTACGGCGTTAGATGCAACTAAAAATACGGTGTCCGATGCTGCTGACGTAGTCAAAGATCAAACCAACAAAATGGTTGATAAAGCGGCTGAATTAAGTGATTCAGCGGTTACAAAAGCGTCGGAGATGACAGATGCTGTAAAAGAGAAAACAACTGACATGGTTAATAAATCAAAGCAAGTTGTTGATGATTCTGTTGATTCTATGAAAGAAAAAGCATCTGAATTGAAAACCTCTTTAACAAATTCATCAGCCGATGAAAAGACGTCTGCGGCAGTTGCAGAAATGAATAGTTCAGTATCAGAAGTAAAAGATACTGTTGCTGATGATTCAAAAGCGTTAATAGATGTGACAAAAGAAAAAGCAACTGAAGCGTCTGATGCGGTCAATAAAGCTGAAGATTCCGCGGATCATTCAATGGATGAAATGAAACATTCAGCGACAGAAATGAAAGATGCTGCAGTGGATAAAACAGCAGTGACAGAAGATAACGTAAAAAATGCCGCAAATGATGCAATGAAGTCTGTCGATGATTCAGCTCAAGCTGCGCAAAAAAAAGCCGCTGAAATGACCGATTCTGCTGTTGATAAAACAGAAAATGCTGCTGATGATTTAGAGAAAAAAGCATCAGATTTACTAAATTAAGCGTCCTAAAATTTCGAATATTATAGCAAGATACCGTGAAACTCTCAGTTGAGAGTTTCAAGGTATCTTGTTTTTTCTAAGGAGATTAAGATGAAAAAAACATTATTAGTTGCTGCAATTCTCGGTTTAGCACTTGTTGGCTGTGACCAAAGCACAGATAAAACCGCGACAGATATGCAAAACAAGGCATCAGATACCGCAACACAAGTGATTGATTCAACCAAAGCAGTTGCCAATGATGCTGTTGATGCCACAAAGCAAGCGGCTGACGATACAGCAAAAGCGGCGAATGATGTTGCAGATAAAGCAGTTGATGCCACAAAAGAGATGGCAGATGATGCAGGCAAAGCTGCGGACAATATGAAAGACGCAGTTAAGGATGCAACTGCTGAGTAATTGATAACATAGTTTATTATGGTGTTCTGTTTTATGACGTGTACATATCCATAATATTTTGTGTTATTTCAAGGAGATTCAGATGAAAAAAACACTTTTAGCTACAGCCCTTCTTGGTTTAGTACTTGTGGGTTGTGATCAAGCTTCAGATAAAACGTCACCAACGGCATCTGCGGCGAATGATCAAATTACAGAATTATCACAGGCTGCTGATAATGCGAAGAACTCACTTGATTGGATGGGGGAGTATACAGGTATTGAGCCTTGTGCTGATTGTTCTGGAATTGAAACAAGCTTAACGCTAAAAGACAATGGCACTTACATTTTAGATCAAACTTATCAAGATAAAGAAACCAAACCTTTAACTACAGAAGGTAAGTTTGACTGGAATGATAAAGGCGATACGATCACCTTGAATTTAGGTGGTGGTCAAACAGCTCAGTATTTCGTGGGTGAACAACGTATCTTCCATTTAGATAAAGATGGTAAGCGTGTCCAAGGTGATCTTGCTGATGCGTATACATTAAAAAAACAAGATCACAAATAACCCATTATGCTCGGAACACTTTGTTGTTAGCATATATATTAAGCCCTGATCACAGGGCTTAATTTATATCTAGTGCTAGGATATGCGATGAAGATCGCGAGTATTACTGAGAGCGTTGGATTTCATCATCTACCCAGCGTAAGAGTTGCTTAATCGCTCGTGAAAGCACTTGGTTTTGACGCACGATATATCCCAAACTGGTTGTCGGGAAATCAGGCAGTGGTGTTATTTGTGTTTGTAAGTGTGGTTTTGAATGTAAAGAAAAACTCGGTACTATTGCGACACCAAATCCCGCTTCCGCCCAATCAATCTGCGCATCTACACTGCCTACTTCCATTACATGGTATTTTTTTAATTTTAATAAAGGCAATGCCATATCAATTAATTCACGGGTTCGGGTATCGTGGCCGAGCAAAATCAATGTTGGTTCTTCTGCTGCGAGAGGTTCGGCTGGGATGATTTGTGAAGGGTTAGCCGACAATGCCTGCCAGCGTGATAAGCCATTACCTAATGCGCACCATTTAACTTGTCGTAATTCAGTAAAATGCAGTGGTTGACTCTCTTTCTGTGCAATAACGAACCCAAGATCCGCTTTCGCGCTTTTGACTAACTCGGTTGCTTGAGATGAAGTGGTATTAAAAAGAGACAGATCAATCCCTGGATATTCTTTCTTGAAAGACTGAAAAGGGCTAATTAATAACAAACGAGAAATAATATCACTGGCTGCTATGGTTAAAGTACCGCGATTAAGCTCATTGATAGCGTTCAGATCGGCCTGACAAATTTGCAGTTCCATTAAAGTATTTTCTGCACTTTGTAACAGACGTTCACCGGCTTGAGTTAAACGAAAAGGGTTACGCTCAATTAACTTAACCCGCGTGGTTTGTTCTAATTGCTTGAGATGAAGGCTTACATTAGGTTGCGTCATATGTAGCGCAGCTGCAGTTTTACCAAAGTGCTGGTGCTTTGCCAAAGCGACAAAGGTATTGAGCCAGTGGATATCAATCATATTCGCAATGATTTCCTAAGCAGTAGATGATATTTATTATCATACATAACATATTGAGTTGAGAAGATTAACCATACTCCATATATGATATTCTTATCAAGTTAATAACGATTATTAATTATTCTTATTGACTAGATGAGCATAGGATAGGTGTCATTGCTTTTGAGGAGATTTAAATTATGTCGTCTATTGTTGTTGTTGGTGCTAACTGGGGTGATGAAGGTAAAGGTCGTATTGTTGATTATTTAGCAGACCAAGCTTCAGCAAGTATCCGTTTCCAAGGTGGTAATAACGCAGGTCACACTGTTGTTAACGATTTTGGTACGTTCAAATTGCACCAATTACCAAGCGGCGTATTTAATCCTGATTGTATTGCTGTGTTAGGCCCTGGCATGGTGATCAGCCCTGAAAAACTGTCTTTAGAAATCGAAGAAGTAGCAACATCAGGTGTTGAAGTGAAACTTTGCATCTCAGATCGTGCAACATTATGTCTACCGCTTCACGCACTGGAAGATACCTTAGAAGAACAACGTCTAGGTGATGGTGCTTACGGTTCAACACGTCAAGGGATCGCTCCTGCATACGGCGATCGTGTAATGAAAAAAGGTATTCTTGTTGGTTGGTTAAAACAACCTGCAGTGTTACGTGAACGTATTCAATTCATGATGGATTGGAAACTTCCTCAACTTAAAGCGCTATACCCATCATTTGAATTCACCCAAACAGCAGAAGAAATGACAGAGTGGCTATTAGAGGTTTCTCAACCTTGGCGTGACAGTATTTGTAACGTAACAGAGCCACTTAAAGCACTACAAAAAGAAGACAAAACGTTATTGTTTGAAGCACAACTGGGTGCGGGTCGTGACTTAGTTTACGGTGAATACCCATGGACAACATCTTCTAACGTAACTGCAGCTTACGCTGGTATTGGTAGTGGTTTACCTGCTCTTCATCCTGAGCGTGTTATTGCAGTAGCAAAAGCATTCAGCTCTTCAGTAGGTACGGGTACGTTGATCACTGCAATGGAAGATCAAGATCAATTCCGTGAAGATGCAAAAGAATTCGGTGCAACAACCGGTCGCCCACGTGATATGGGTTACTTCGATGCAGTGGCTACTCGTAACGGTGTTGAACTACAAGCAGCAACTGAAATTGCACTAACTAAGATCGACTGCTTAACAGGTATGAAAGATCTGAAAATCTGTGTGGCTTACAACGGTGAGCATACTGAAAACCCAATTTGGCCTCAAACTGCATCACTAACGGCTGTATACGAGCAAATGACTGGTTGGGAAGAAGATATTACAGGTTGTCGTACATTTGAATCGCTACCTAAAGGTGCACAAGAGTACGTACTTCGTATTGAAGAGCTAATGGGCGTGCCAGTTAAAATGGTTTCTGTTGGTCCTGAGCGTGATCAAATGATCCTTCGCTAATATACGTTCAAAGTAAAAAATAAAAACAGCGGTCGTGTTAATTATTAACACGACCGCTGTTGTATTTGTTATTCTAAGCCGCCGCTGTTACTGTTTTTTTTTCTGTTGTATCTTTTGCATAAATAATACGCGTTAATTTAGGCGCAATAAGTAATGTAATCAGAGCTATTGCGGCTGTACCAACACCAATTTCATTAAACACTTTGCTATATATGATAAGTGTCTGATGTGGGTCATCAATATTACTCGGTACTGCTGTTAATGATGCTACCCAGCCACCGATAACAGCCGCTGTTGCAGAGGTTAAGAACCACATTCCCATAGCAAAGCCCATCATACGTTGTGGTACAAGCTGTGCCACCATGGCTAAACCTAGACCTGATACCAATAATTCACCAATAGACTGGAATAGGTAAGAGACCACTAACCAACCAGAATTAATAATGCTTTGGCTATTTGCAAACTTAGCACCTACTGGAAGGACTAAGAAAGCAAGGCTACATAGCACCATACCGAATGCAAATTTGAACGGCATTGAAAAGCGTTCGCCTAGCTTATTGTAAAGAATCGCTAATAGTGGGCTTGCAAGCATAATCCACATTGGGTTTAGTGCTTGGAATTGTTCTGGAGCAACGGATATTCCGAAGATGTTATGTTCAACATTGTGAATGGCGAAGAAGTTCAATGATGTCGGCATCTGGAAGTAAAGTACGAAGAACACAACCCCCTGAAGCATAAGTACAAAAGCAACGAGCATTTTTGCTCGTTCGTTGCCTGATGTTGAAAAAGCTTCTTTAAAGTACAGTGAAACAATAGCAATACCTGCAACGACTAGAATGGCATGTGCGTAAAATAAATGCTGAAGCAAGAATGAACTCACAAAGCTTAAAGCGACTGTACCAATAACAACACATAAAAAGTAAAAGCTATTCATGGGTTTCATATCAGCTGGGGAGCCAACATCTTGAACGGTTTTTTTGCTCACAATAAAGTTTGCAATGGTAATGATTAAACCAATAGCACTCACTGAAAACGCAAAGTTATAACCGAATTTGTCAGCAATCCATGGTGTTAAAAGCATTGAAAAGAACGAGCCTAAGTTAATCGCCATGTAATACATGGTAAAAGCACCATCTAAGCGAGGGTCATTTTCACCGTATACTTTCGCCAGTAAGCTTGAAGGGTTAGCTTTAAATAAACCATTACCCATAGCAATGAAACCCATCGCGATATAAATCATAGATGGGCTACCATTACCGTGACTCGCTGAAAGACCAAGTAATGCATAACCTATTGTCAGGACGATTGCACCAAGCGTAATTGTACGTTTGGTTCCTAAAACTTTATCACCAACCCAACCGCCAAGCGCTACTGAACCATATATCAATGCTGTAAAGGCACCAAATAATGTAAAGGAAGCAGACTCTGGCATATTAAGAATTTTGACCATATAAACAGTCAAAATTGCATTCATTCCATAAAAGCCAAAGCGTTCCCAAAATTCGATGGAGAATATCAAATAGAAGGGTTTTGGTTGTTTAAATATATTAACGTCAGACATTACATTCCTTAGTTTGCATTGTTGTTTTTTTGTATCTTTGTTGTGATAAGGTTGCATTCTTGACGAAGCTACTATTTTGAATAGTCATCAGCAATTGGGTAAATATAAGTTATTATTTTTGGTTGATTGCGGTTAATGGCTTTGTGTTTTTTATTTATAACATAAAAACAATGGGTTACCTTTATGATGGTCAACTTTTTTATTGTTAAAATATAATAGAGAAAAAAGTTATAAATATCGAGTGACTGAAAAATATCAATTACACAGTGTTTAATAGGTTGTGTATTACTTAAAATTGCACCAAAAATGAATAAATATAAAACTTTGTTTTATATTGGGAGCGATGCGTAATAGGGGGGAGGTAATAGGTTTATATAGGTTTAAAAAAGCAGAGTGATTTACGAATTAATGATAGCGAAGTAGCTAATATGCAATATTGAGATGGCCTTTGTTATCACAATAAATGAGCGTGTTAATTATCAACTCGCCCATTTTCTTTAAACTAATGAAAAGAAGGGAAGATATTCCATTCTTTCATTTTTATGAATACCTAGAAGGTGATACCTGCCTTCATTACTATGCCTACCATCATGGCAAAGTAAGCGAGAAATCCTAAAAAATTACCAACCCAAATTGTCGGGTTTTTATGGTAGAGACCATAAATAAACCAGAGCAAAGAAATAAGCGCATACATAGACCAGGTGGTTAACGATAAACCATGGGCATGATTGGGATGGGATATAAAAAGCTTATATAACTGAGGCAATGTTGCAATTGGGCTTACTAACCCCATAAACAACATGAGCGGTTCAAGTTTCTTCCCTAAACTCTCCAACAGCGACATATGAATTAAACTCCTAAACAACTAATAATAAATAATATTT
Source organism: Photobacterium sp. GB-210 (assembly GCF_003026075.1). Taxonomy (NCBI): domain Bacteria; kingdom Pseudomonadati; phylum Pseudomonadota; class Gammaproteobacteria; order Vibrionales; family Vibrionaceae; genus Photobacterium; species Photobacterium sp. GB-210. The sequence continues at coordinate 6,801 of NZ_PYNU01000023.1, forward strand.
TTAAAAGTTTAGCTATATTGCTGATAAAATGCTAAAAATATACCCAAGTAATTTCAAACTACAAGGCCTATCGTATTATCAAAACCTATTGTTTGAAGCTGCTTGGGTACATTGTTCAAATTTTCGTTAAAAGAAATCGCTAGAAAATATTATGCTGCAGCAGTTTCTTCTGTTGTCTCTTTAGCGTAGATCACGCGTGTTAGTTTTGGCGCAATAATTAGGGTAAGTAGAGCAATCGCGGCAGTAACATAGCCAATCACCCCAAAGACATGGCTATAAATGGCTAATGTTTGTTGTGGATCCACAATCTTGCTTGAATCTGTTGTTAGTGTTGCTACCCAGCCAGCAAGAACCGCAGCCGTTGCTGATGTTAAGAACCACATACCCATCGCAAATCCCATCATACGTTGAGGAACAAGCTGAGCGACCATCGCTAATCCAAGACCAGATACTAGCAGCTCACCAATAGATTGGAAGAAGTAAGATAACACTAACCAGTTAGAGCTGATAACACTTTGGCTATTGGCAAAGTGCGAACCAAAAGTCAGTACTAAGAAAGAAAAGCTACATAGCACCATGCCGAGTGCAAATTTGAACGGCATAGAGAAACGATCACCAAACTTATTATAAATAATGGCAAGAACAGGGCTAGCAATCATGATCCATAGTGGATTCAGCGCTTGAAATTGTTCTGGCGCAACACTAATACCAAACAGATCATGAGAGATATTATGGATAGCAAAGAAATTAAGCGAGGTTGGCATTTGGAAATACAGTACAAAGAAAACAATGCCCTGTAACATTAATAAAAATGCCACCAACATTTTAGCGCGTTCAATACCAGATGTTTTTAATGCTTCTTTGAAATACAACGCAACAATAGTGATTCCCACTACCACCAAAATAGCGTGTGCGTAGAATAAATGTTGTAGCAAAAAAGCACTGACGAAGCTCAGCACAATTGCACCGACTAATACACTAATATAATGCACAACATTAACAGGCTTCATATCAGGTTTTGAACCAACGTTTTTCACGGTAGAGTGACTGATTATAAAATTCACAATCGTGATCACCAAGCCGATAGCACTGACGGAAAACGCCAAATCATAGCCAAATTTTTCTGCAATCCAAGGTGTTAATAGCATTGAGAAAAAAGAGCCTAAATTTATCGCCATATAATACAAGGTAAAGGCACCGTCTAAACGGGGATCATTCTCGCCATAAACTTTGGCTAATAAACTTGAAGGGTTCGCTTTAAATAAACCATTACCCATAGTAATAAAGCCCATCGCCATGTAAATCAGCATAGGACTGCTATTTTCATGGCTGGCTGAAAGCCCAAGAAAAACATAACCCGCAGTAAGAATAATGGCACCCAGTGTGATGGTACGCTTGGTTCCTAATACTTTATCACCCACCCAGCCGCCAATCGCGACAGATCCATACACCAGTGCTGAAAAGGCACCAAATAAAGTAAATGACGCAGATTCCGACATACCAAGAATTTTAACCATATACACAGTTAAAATCGCTTGCATACCATAAAAGCCAAAGCGTTCCCAAAATTCAATTGAAAATATTAAATAGAAAGGTTTTGGTTGTTTAAATATATTTACTTCGGACATTGCGTACCCTTAAATTTTATAATTATTTTATTTTCTGTATTTTTAGCTATTCAGTGTTAGAAAAAGACACCTATTTGAAAAAGTACTAGTATTATCCGTCATCAGCAATTACCTAAATATAAGTTGTTAATTTTGGTTGGTTGCATTTAATTGCCACTAGTTTTAATGTGTATTTAAAACAGTGGCTTGCGTTAGTTTTTTGGCTGCAATCTTATTATTGAAATACAGTAATAAAAAAGAGTTAAAAAATTCGAGTGGCTGCCAAATATCAGTAAATAAATGGCGAAAAATATAAAGGCTAGCATGTGTGAACGATTGTATATTAGCTATATATGCAAATAAAGTGGGTAATTATTAAATATAGTTATACGTTTTAACGAGGGATGTAAAGAAGGATGTTAATAGGTTGAATATGGATTTAAAATAATAGCAGAGCGATTTACGATTACGAATTAACGATAATGATTAACTAACAATGGATAGGAATTACCTAAGATATTTACTTGCAAAGATGCTCGGGCTTGTCTAACACTCTTGATAGGTGCCGATTGAACGACACCTATATTTATCTGTTAGGCAAGTGTTCCTGCAATCAGTGAGGTTTTTTCTAGCCACTTTAATACCGCTAATGCAGCGGTAGAACACAGGCTTTCATCGGTACTATCAATGAACCTTTGTTCTTCGATTTCAGCGGCAGGTATAAGATCCCCAGAATAATCAGCAAAGTAACACGTCAGTTTTACTGAGATGCCTTCTGCCTTACCATCGGCCTGAGCCGTAAATGTTTCCATGTATTTAATACTGTTTGGTATAAGATTAACGGACAGTTCTTCTTTGATTTCACGGGTTAGTGCTTCAATGTCACTTTCACCGGCTTCACGTTTACCACCAGGAAGGTAAAACAGCGCTTTACCTTGAGATCTTACTACTAAAAATTTACCGTCTTGAATTAAAACCCAAGCGAGCTTATCAATTACTTTACTCATTTATTTACTCAATAATTTGCTGTAAAAACGTTGCGCCATTTTTCATTCTTATAGTTTAAGCACTTAGACAGGTCATTACTTCTTCAATCACAGCTGCAACGCGGTTAGGAATAAATCGGTTGGCGTGAGTGCCTAAGTATATATTCTCGCTGACTTCATTGTTAAATAAATGGATATTTACATGCGCTTTATCTTGAAAGGCATCCACAGCGTAACGAGGTAAAATAGTAAATCCTAGTCCTCGTTTTACAGGTTCTAAAATAAGGTTAATTTGGTTAGAAAATCCTGACCGCTTAAATTGGTTAATATGCTTAAACTCAGGGTAATTAACACTGAGTAACTGGCTTGCATGATAAACCCCATCAGGGTGATCAATAAAACCTAACTCAGTAAGCTTGTCCCAACTTGGCGATGAAATAGAGGCTGGCGTAACCAGCAAAAGCGCTTCTTTACCCATGGCATTCAGGGTTATATCGGCTTTATTTGAAAGGCGTGTCATAAAGCCAATATCGATACGCTGCTCTGCAAGTAAGGTTTCTATTTCATGGTTAGGTGCAAAGCGATAATCAATAACTAATTCAGGATATTGTTGTTGAAAAGCCAGCAAATGAGGGTAGAGCTTCAAACCAATGCTACCAGGAGAAGCAATGCGTACCATGCCTTCATAACGAGGATCAATACTGATCCTTTTATCTAAATCTGTAAGCGACAATACAATTTGGTTAGCTTCGTTGTACAAGCGTTCACCAGCGTGAGTCAACGTGAATTTTTTTCCGTGGCGAGTGAGCAGAGGTTGCTCTAAATATTGCTCTAATTTCTTTATATGTTGGCTGACACCGGATTGCGTCATATAAAGCTTTTCAGCGGTATGAGTAAAATGTCCAGTTTCTACCAAAGTACAAAAGCTACGTAACCAAATGGGATTAATCATTACAAAACGTACTCATTTTTATTATGAATGATAATTTTACTTAATAACATGTGATTTGTAATCTACTCACATCAACAATAACGATGAAGAGAACAAACCATGACAAATCAGACTTACCCACGTAGCTTTTCTCATATTGGTATTTCAGTACCTGACCTTGATGCTGCGGTTAAGTTTTACACCGAAGTTCTGGGGTGGTATGTGATCATGGAACCAACAGAAATTATTGAAGATGATTCCGCGATTGGTGAAATGTGCACAGATGTTTTTGGTAGTAACTGGGAGCGTTTTCGTATTGCACATTTATCAACAGGTGATCGTATTGGTATCGAACTGTTTGAGTTTAAAAACCAAACCAATCCTGAAGATAACTTCGAGTATTGGAAGACAGGGGTATTCCACTTTAGTGTTCAAGATCCTAATGTTGAAGAGCTTGCAGAAAAGATCGTTGCAGCTGGCGGTAAAAAACGTATGAAAGCACCACGTTTTTATTACCCTGGTGAGAAGCCATACCGTATGATTTACATGGAAGACCCATTTGGTAACATCATTGAAATTTACTCTCATAGCTATGAATTACACTACAGTGCTGGTGCATATAAATAAGCGTTAAGTGTTAGCTTTGTTGTAAATAATACGGTGTTGTTATAACCAAAATCCGGCTTTACATTTTCTTTGAGGAAAGGTAAATGAGTCGGATTTTGTATATTTCAGTATTTGTTTTGGTTAATCAGCTTTAATAAAAGAGGTGACTTCGTCTTTGGTTAGGTAACGCCATTGCCCGACTTCAAGATCAAGCGTCACCTCGCCAATCGCTTCACGGTGAAGAGACACGACGCGATTACCAACAGCGGCAAACATGCGCTTAACCTGATGAAACTTGCCTTCAGTAATCGTCAGCAATACTTCTTTCACTGAAATAATGGTTAATATCGCTGGTGCGGTTAACTTTTGTTCGCCTTGTAATTTGATCCCTGCTTTAAATTTTTCGGCCACGTCTGCCGCAATATCTCGAGACAAACCAACCCGATAAACTTTACTGCATTTTTGATTTGGTGATGTGATGTTAAATGACCAACGCCCATCATCAGTGATCAGTACCATTCCTGTGGTATCCGCATCTAAACGCCCTGCAATGTGTAATTCAGCGATATTTTCAATATCAAGGTAGTTAAATAGAGAGGGATAAACTTCATCAATATTTGAGCAGATAGTGCCCGCAGGTTTATGCATTAGGATATAGCGAAACTCACGCGCAATTAGCCTTTTGCCATCCATGATAACGGTATTATTCTCATGTACTTGTGTTGTTTCATTGATAATTACAGCATCGTTGACGCTAATATTACCGGCGTGTATTCGCTCTATGGCTTCTGCTTTAGTCAGTTGGGTACTTTTACAAATAAATTTATCAAGACGCATAACACTGAACACAAGTAGGGAAACAAGCGCATTATTATCCGTTATCATTTCTATTTAGCAATCCTGAACCTTAATTTAGCGAGTGTTTTTTATGCGAAAGAGCATTATCACTTTACAGGTAAATATCCATTTTTATCTTCTATGCGAATAAATATAGCGGTCTGATACACAAACACTGATAAAGTTGGTTAATAAATTGTTGCTTATTTGTTTATCATACTAAAAACAACTTTCCTCATCGAGCGAATAACCATGAAAAAAACACCAAATAAAAATTGGAACCCCATGATTATTTTTCTTCACTGGTTGGTTGCGCTGACTGTCGTTGGATTATTTGCGCTTGGCTGGTGGATGGTTGATTTAAATTATTATCATGCTTGGTATAACACTGCGCCTGATACTCATAAGAGTACTGGTTTGATCTTATTCTTTGTATTGATCGTAAGGTTGCTATTAAGAGCATTAACTGACGCACCAGCCACTCTTTCTAGTCATGCTCAATGGGAGCAATGGCTCGCACAAAAAACGCATTGGCTATTGTATCTGCTGTTATTTGTGGTGATGTTCAGTGGTTACTTGATCTCAACTGCCGATGGAAGAGCGATCAGTATCTTTGGTGTATTTGATATTCCGGCAACGCTTACAAGTATTCAAAATCAAGAAGATATCGCGGGTACTATTCACTGGTATGGTGCTTGTGTGTTGATTGGTTTTGCTCTTTTACATGCTATTGGCGCGTTAAAACATCACTTTATAGATAAAGATAACACGCTAAAACGCATGCTAGGCAAAGCATAATGACAAAATTAGATAAGACGTATTACGACATAAACGGAGATTATGATGAAAAAGCGCCTACTAAGATCTTTTATTCCTTGCACACTTTTGGCTGCGGCTAGTATGTCATCAGTAGCGCTAGCAGACGATTATAAAATCGATACTAATGGCTCACATGCATCGATTCAATTTCGGATCCAGCATCTTGGTTACAGTTGGTTGGTAGGGCGTTTTAATACCTTTGATGGTGAGTTTAGTTATGATGAAAAGCAGCCTGAAGCATCAAAAGTTAAAGTGAATATAGCAACGGCGAGTGTGGACTCCAACCATGCTGAGCGTGATAAACATTTACGCAGCAGTGATTTTTTAAATGTTGAAAAATTTCCAGAAGCGACTTTTGTTAGTAGCACTTTTAAAGAGTTGGGGGATGGCAACGCTACCATGACAGGTGATTTAACGTTAAATGGCGTTACAAAGCCGGTTACGATTGATGTTAAACATGTTGGTGCAGGTAATGATCCGTGGGGCGGCTATCGTCGTGGATTTGTTGGTACTACAATGATCTCATTGAAAGATTATGATATTAAAACAAATTTAGGCCCTGCTTCTACAGAGGTTGAGTTAGAACTCAATGTTGAAGGGATCCGCCTTTAATTGAGTAAGGTAGACGAGTTAGCATTTATATAAAATGTAAGCGCTAACTCGTTAGTGATAGATATTGGAGCTATAGAAATTCAGTACGTTCATCAACACATTCGTAAGAGCCCATTTCAAATTCGCGGCAAATCCAAGGACGGTTTTCATAAATCGTACACATGAAGGTCTCTCTATCAAGTGCAGAGCACCAACCATCAGCGAGTCGAAGCATAGTTTCACCCCCCCACATATCTCGTTTGATATGCCTTTCTGGTACACCTGTATCTGAGATAATCATCACCTCTAAACGGCAGCAGCATGCTTTACAGTTAGAGCATGAGACTTCAGGTGTGGTTTCATTTTTAATTGGGATGTTCATAGCTTGAAAAACACAGTTATCTTTAAGTAACTCAATGCCGCATCATACCCCAAAACGGCATTGCTATCTTATGTTTTCCAATGATGTGCCATGTTCTAAATATCGTATATATCAGATGTCGTTATACATTAGGTAACTGCATTGTACCTTTTATGGTTGTAATCGCTGAGCCTATGAGTTTTATACGTCCATTGGGTAATAACTCGGTGCTGACATATCCACCACGCGCAGATGCTTGATAACCATTAAGTTTTACTTTATTGAGCTTTTCTGACCAGTAAAGTGTTAAAGCACAGTGTGCTGAACCTGTTACGGGATCTTCATTAACGCCAACCCAAGGGGCAAAAAAGCGAGAGATAAAATCAAGATCATCACGCTGAGTTGGTGCAGTAATTAACACACCACGACCATCAATTTTTGTTAGGCGATCAAAGTTTGGCGCAAGATTTAATACAATCTCTTCGTTATCAACTTCAATAAATATCTTCGAATCAAAAATACCATAAGCAATAACATGTGTAGCTTCAATGCCTAAAGACGCTAACAATTCTGTGGATGGTGTGATATTAAAATCAAGTATTGGTGCCGGAAAATCGAGTTCTATAGTTGATGATCTAATTAAGGCGCTTAATGATCCTGACAGGGTATTAAATGTCACGGTATCATTAACGTTAAAAAGTTTTTTTTCTTTTAAAATATGAGTAACGGAAAGTGTACCATGGCCACATAGTTTGACTTCAGCTTGAGGTGTAAACCATTTTAAGTTCATGTTATTTAATGATAAAAAAGCGGTTTCTGATACTGCCATTTCCGCTGCAATCGATAGCATTAAATCTTTCGATAACGTTTCTTTTGTAATGCAAACACCCGCAGGATTACCTTTGAATGTTTCATTGGTAAAAGCATCAACTTGATAGATCTCGATATCCATTATTTCCTACTCTTCTTTCTCTTATTTATTATTATCGTAGCAAGTCACCCTGCGTATGTTGTTAACTCATTGTTAAGTTTCTGATATATAGTTTTTTATTCATCCATATATAGATGATTTTAATTATCTACATCAGGGAACAACAAGAAGCGAACCATAAGGTATTTGGTTAGAAAAAATCAGTTTACAAATCCGATTAAAAATGTTTGTGTGGAAGTTATGCAATAATTTTGGTATTATGTAAACAAGTCTTTATATTACTTTTAATGAATTGAATAACTTCACCAGCAAAGCCATATATTGACCTCCTAGCTTATCTATATCTTTCCATATCATGCACTATTGTTGCTTGATAACGGCAACATTCAATTATCGACCGATATAGCTATTTACGATTATGTATTAACAGAGAGACATTCATGACAAAGCAAACTGACATCAAACGAACAACTACAGAAGCTAAAACAAAAAGAAAAGTAGCACCAAAGACAACAGAAAGAAAAGTGAGTGTTCGCGAGCGAATTGAAAACTTACACATGCAGCGCGAATGGGATAAAGAGTGGGAGCTATGATCAATAGCTCATTAATTATTCAGAAGATTAATGATGCATGCATTATTACTCTATTTTGAACGTTAAGTCATTGGGAACAAGACTACCTTAGCAATTTATATCAAAGCCTTATACATTATGACCAAGTATCTGAGAAACAAATAGCGATATGCTCTCAGATTTTTGGGCGCCGCAAACTTCCTCTGTTATTACCGTAATTTTATTGTTTTTTCTATTGTATTTTTCTTCTGTCGTTTTATTTCAACTAGACAAGTTGCTTATTAATTCAAGTATTTGTTACTTTTTAGGTTGGCTGATGACGGTTTAAAATGTAATGATTGGCTTAATAGGCTTCATATTTATCACTGTTTTGGTTTCAAATAATTGTTTTAGAAACACGACATCATTATTAATAGATACTGCATTGATTGCGAAGGGAGACTGGGCTCTCGGTATTGAGCTTACTAACGTATCAAGATCGACCAACTTTTCTAAAGCGTAAAATTTATGCACGTAATCAACGGTTTCATTCGGTAAGCGTAGAGCTGAAAAATGTTTATCCACGACGCGCTTTAATGCCCGCTGTACACGTCCTTCCCCTGAATTATAGGCTGCTAAAGTCAGCTTTAAATCTTGATCAAATTTGTTATAGAGAAAGATCAAATACTGTATAGCAGCATCGGTACTACGGGCAATATTGAATCTTTCATCTTTAGTCTTGGAGACAGTTAAACCAAAACGCTGTGCTGTTGCGGGCATGAGCTGCCAAAGACCAGCCGCTTTTGCGTGAGAGACGGCATGGCGATCGAATGTCGATTCAATCATTGGTATTAATACCAGATTACGCGGTAGCTTTTTAGCATCAAGCCGTTTGATTATATGCTGTACCGTTGTTTGATGTCGCGTGAACTGTTTATTTATCACTTTTTTATGCGGTGATAATCGTTGATAATGTTTACTGACTTGTTGTTCAAATTGCGTTTGGTACTTGGTGGGTATTGGCGTGGATGCTTGGTTTGGATTTGCAAACAATAACAAAATCAGCATGATGAACATACTGAGAGGTAGAGAGAGAATAGTGCATTTTTTATTGCCCAAATGATACCTCATTAGCCTTTAATTTTAATACTGCATTAAATGCGGTGAGCTATAAGCGTTATTGTCATTATGTTGGGGCATTTGAGTATACACTTGATTGAGCAATTCGCTGAAGTTCGCTGATAATATTCCGTTGCGCTGATTTAAGTCATGGCACTGTTTTACTAAGGTTTCTAACGTTTGCCATTGTTGCTGAAGTTTGCTTTTTATTGCATTTGGTAAAGCATGGATCAGTTTATTCATGCTTTGATTATTAATGGGTAAACCGAGCTTATGTAGTTGTTGTGCGCGCTGTTGGCTTCGTTGTGTCAGTTTGCTTAGCAGTGGCAGTTGTTGTTCCGTTAGCTGCGAAAGTAACATACCATCAAATTTCAAATAGCATTGGTGCTGTTTTAACATCAGTTGATAAAGCTGGCGGTAATCAACAATATCGCACTGAATGTCTTTTATAAGTACAGTGAGCATTTGCTGTTTATTGTGAGGATTAGGCATGTTTTACTCCATATAACATTAGCAATGTGTTTATTCATGACCGGTATGAAATTGCAAAATCGCACTCGAAAGCGCTTCAATATCGAGGTTGATTTCCCCGCGGTTTAGAGCATTTTTGATTTGTTCCACTTTTGCCATATCCACATCAGGTAGGGCATTTAACGGTTGCTGTGCTTGTGCTAACAGTTGGCTATCAATGGTGCTGGGCGTGTTGATAGCGCTATTTTTTACGGTCTGAGAGCTTGGCTGTTGTTCTGCTGGTTTTAACTGGGTATGGGAAAACTGCGCGGTTGCAATTTTATCTATTTTCATCGTTTTAATTCCTAAACAAGACGCTTAGTTTACTTAGGCGACCAAACTCATAGGAAGATTAAATAAGAAATGACAGTTTCAGTATTTTTATCGAAAATAGTGTTAGAGCGTATACGATAGATAACGTTCGTGGATATAGTAATCGAACGGTCTCGAAGAAACAAAGCTGTTATGCATACCGAAAACTCATTGTGATTGTTTAAAATCACGCATGGCTTAATCCATTTTCATGTTGAGCGTCTTGAATGAAAAAAAGTAAAGGTTTCACACTGATAGAAATCGTCGTTGTTATTGTTATCCTAGGAATATTAGCTGTCGTTGCAGTCCCAAAATTCTTAAATATTCAGCGTGATGCAAGAATAGCTACCCTAAAAGCGACAAAAGGGGCCTTAGAGTCTTCATTTGCTATATTTGCAGCAAAGACGGAATTACCATCTGCAAACATTTATACTGATAAGTATGGCTATAGGTTTATGCTTAGTGGAAGCTCCACTACACCGAGTAATGAAAATAAAGGCATTCGTATATCAAATTATGATAATTACCCGTGGTTTAGCTCTATTAGCTCTAAAACTGAATATTCAGGCATCGAAGCAATAAAAAAACTGGCTAATATTGACGTATACCCTCTGGATAACAAGGGTAATGCAACACACAAATTAAACATTGAATTTTATACAAATAGAGACGGTGATTTTAGAATTTTCCCACAAGTAAATGATTACTATAGTCACCCTGAACAAAAGAAATGCTACTTACAATATAACGTTGATAATCTAGCTAAACCACATTTTACATTGTTCACATCTGATTGCTGATAACCGAAACGTTAAGTAGCCCTATTCATTAAAAGAATAGGGCTTTCTCACAGAAGCATAATCATTGTTGATTGTTCTTATGTAATGTCGGGATGCGAAGCATAAAACAACAAGTTGAGCTCTATTTATTATCAATGCTTATATTTAATGTAGCGGTTATTTTTACTTATTTTAAAATATTGTTTCTACTTTCCCTTGTGCAACAACACGAGCATGAATGACTTTTTGAGTTGCTGTATTCTCTACTTTAATTTGTTCGTACATTTTTCCATGTTCTAACGCCATTCCTTTGGTTGATGCTTCAAATTTACCTTTCTTAGCGACAATCAGTACTTGATCCCCTTTGTTAATCAGAAACGGCTTTTTTAACACGTTTTCAGTAATCAGTTGTCCTTGGCGAATTCGACGGATGGCATGTAACCCTATCACTTGATCCGCATCAGTGATGATGTTCTTAGGTGCTTTTAGTTGCAGTTCTTTGCTGTCTAGCATGTCCATTGTAATAACCTCGTCGCGATGGATTAACGTGCGGGCTACCATTACTGGAAGTGTTAATTGGACATAAACCGTTGCATTGAGTCGCCAGTTCACTGTTGGGCTTTCACACTTAACTTGTCTTTTTAATCTGCCTACGGGCTGCGATTGATTATCTTGTGCAGTAAAACGAACAGGTTCAGGGCAATGAGGTAATGATGATATGGCCTTCGGAATATTGACATTTATATTTGGAACCACTTTTTTCCAGCCATGAATATCACTGTAATGCTGGATTTCATTTTTTATTTCGTCTACCAAGGCGCTTTTAATTTTCTGTATATTAACGCTATTTGAGGTTATTAATTTAACCTCTTGTAAATTATCAGCAAAAACGCTAAAAGGTAAAAATATAACTAGAATTATTAAATACGTTAAACTCACAAATGCTTTTTTTGCTGGGTTTGACACCACTTCAAGTATCTTCAACATGTTCACTCTTAGTTACATTATTAATGTTAAATTAGCATGCCTTTAATAGTCGCTTTCTACAAAGGCATTAATTAGATGAAGTTATCTGATTTATTGATGATAACCTTATGATTTAATAAATAATTTAGGTTTAAGAGTGCTCTTGTAAATATTAAAACTCAATTATTAATAATAACTTAGCATCAATAGTAAGTCATGATATATAACTTTGCTAAAGGGTTTGATGGTATCTCTTCTTCTTTGATACTAAAACGGCTTTTATCTGACTTGATATCATCTATATTATTGATTTTGCTTGATATTATTCTTTCTGCGGGTTCCGTTACTTTTCCAATAAATGTTATGGTTATCTCTTCACTAAAACTTGATTGTGATAAGCATAATAAAATAAAACTAACTATAAATTTAAACATTTTTCTCTCGATAAGTTTTTTGTATTAGTAATTAAAAGCAAGATTAGTGCCAATACTTATTAGACTTATATTTCTATGTGGATGATGTGGTTTGAGAGCGGAAAATAACTTCATACCTAGTGTTTAGTCAAGCTTTTTATGCAGGTATGTCTAGATATTTATTATATTTAAATGTTGAGATAGAGATAGTTAAATATAAAAACTGTTATTAAGTTTGAAATAGATTCATTAATAGTATCAAAGGAATAATTACATTTAGTTCAATCGTGTTATTTCCTTTCCGATTATTTCCCCTATGGGAAGTTAACTTTCCGTATTTAAATATAACTCCCTGATAATATTTAAAAAATATTTTGGCACGCATTTTGGATTAATACACTCTATTGCAATCTTGGTTGTACTGTCTAAGGAGTGGTTAATGGCAATAAGTTTTGAAAATGCACTTGGTGTTCATCCTCAAACGCTCGATTTTCGGGTGCAAAGAGCCAAAGTGCTTGCCAGTAATTTAGCAAATGTAGATACCCCTGGATACCTAGCAAAAGATATTCGTTTTGATGCCATTGTAAGTCAAATGAGTTTTGGAAAAGTACAAAAAGCCCCGACACAACTTGTGGTGTCTGATGGCTACGCTGTGCCTTACCAGAACTCAAAAGATGGCAATACGGTAGAGCTCAGTGTCGAGCAGGCAAAGTTTACTAAAAACAACATGGATTTTCAGAGCAGCTTAACGTTTATGAATATGAAATTTAAGGGCTTAGCTGCCGTGATTAAAGGACGTTAACAATGGCATTTACTGATATTTATTCCATAGCGGGTTCTGCAATGAATGCGCAAACCATACGTTTAAATACTGTCGCAAGTAATTTAGCGAATGCCGATGCTGTTGCCGCTAATCCTAACGATGCTTACAAGGCGTTAAAACCTGTATTCGCCACCGTTTACAACAAAACTCAATTAACAGGGGATCAAGCAGATTACCCGAGTGCTGAAGTGCGCATTATGGATGTGGTTCAACATGCTGGAGAGGCTGAAAAACGCTTTGAGCCGAGTAACCCACTGGCCAATGAAGAGGGGTATGTTTATTACCCTGATATAGATGTAGTCGCAGAGATGGCAGACATGATGTCAGCTACCCGCAGTTTTGAAACCAATGTAGAAGTGCTGAGTAATGTGAAAAGCATGCAGCAAGGGTTGCTTCGTTTAGGTGAGGGTAACTGATGACCATTGCACAATTTAACGCACTGAGTACCGATGTGCCTGCGATTGAGTCGACCAATATGGCTGTCGCGGGTAACCCGAATAATGCCAACGATGCTAACTCATTAAAAAATGAATTCATTAATTTAATGGTGGCTCAAATTCAAAACCAAGATCCGTTAAATCCGCTTGATGGCACTGAATATGTCGGCCAATTAGCGCAATTTTCTCAGGTTGAAAGTACCGAGAATATGGCGAAGTTGATGCAAAACAGCATGGTTTTACTGGATAACATGCAAGTCCTTTCAACGGCAGGGTTAGTAGGGCAAACCGTTTATGTTGAAGGTAATGAGGTTGCATTAACGGATGCTAAGCAGCAAGGACGGATCGAATTAGACCATGCATCGAGTACCGTCTCGATTGTTTTAACAGATCAACTTGGTAATAAAAAAGTGATGCCGTTAGGCCCTAAAAATAAGGGGGAAGTAGAATTTACGATTGATCCTAACGCGTTGGGTTTAGCTAAAGGGCAATATCAAATCAGTGTTGAGGTGGCGAAAGATATACCACAACCCAGTGTTCTGCTCGCAGGAGAAGTATCGCAGGTCCGCGTGCCCTCTAATGGCGGTGCCGCGTTGGTAAATGTTGAAGGTATTGGTCGAGTACCGTTTTATCAAATTAGCCAGTTTGGCGAGTAAATCTATTTAAGCTTTCGCTTGGTTTAAACCGTGAACGAAAGTAATCAAGGAATGAAGAGAAGAGGAAGTTATGAGTTTTGATATCGCATTAAGTGGATTAGACGCAACCAATGTTCAGTTAAATACTATTAGTAATAATATTGCCAATGTTTCTACCTCGGGTTTTAAGGAGTCACGTACTGAATTTTCAGCGGTATACAATGGTATGCAAGCCGGAGGGGTTGAAGTTGCCGCTATTTCGCAGAACTTTGATAAAACAGGTTCAATTACAGGGACTGGTCGACCGTTAGATCTGGCAATTTCGGGAAGCGGCTTTTTTGTTACTAAAGATCATACTGGGCAAACCTTATATACCCGTTCAGGCGTGTTTGGTTCTGATAAAGATAACAACATTGTTAGTAATAATGGCGCCAAGCTTCAAGGCTATACCGTTGATGCGAATAACAATTTACAAGCTGGCGCAGTCGGTAATTTAAAAATCACCACCGGTTCACTGCCAGCAAAAGCGACAGATGAGCTTGCTTTTGTGGCTAACTTAGATGCCCGTTCTAGTGTGATTGATCCTGCCATTAATCCTTTCGACCCTAATGCGACTGACAGCTTTAACTCTTCTTATACTTCTAAAGTTTATGACTCTTTAGGTAACCCCCACACCGTTACACAGTACTTCACCAAAACCAATGCCAATGAGTGGCAGGTAAATGTGGTCGTTGATGGCGCGGCTACCCCGACGCAAACCCAAAATGTTGTTTTCAATACCGACGGTACATTGCAATCACCAACGGCTCCTTTTGTTGTGAATTTCAACCCTGCAGGTGCGGATGCGGCGAATATCAATATTGATATAGCTGGGACGACTCAGTTTGGTGCGGATTTTGGCGTGAGTACCAATGCGCCGAATGGCTATACCTCGGGTGAGCTTGCTGGTGTGCGTGTTGAAGATAATGGGATGGTGTTTGCTACTTACACTAATGGACAATCTCAGTTACAAGGTCAAGTGATGCTAGCTGATTTTGCCAACCCTCAAGGATTGGTAAAAACCAATGGCACTTCTTGGATCCAAAGCTTCAGCTCGGGTGCCCCAGTTAATGGTGCGCCAAGTACGGGGACCTTAGGTGGATTAGTTGCTGGCGCTTTAGAAGGCTCAAATGTTGATCTCACCAGTGAACTGGTAAGCCTAATGACCGCTCAGCGCAACTATCAAGCGAATGCCAAAACTATATCGACGTCAGATAAATTAACGCAATCACTCTTTAACGCGGTGTAGTGAGAGGCTGTTATGGATAGTTTTTTATATACCGCAACCAGTGGCGCAAGCCGAGTGATGAAAGCGCAGCACGTGCGTTCAAATAACTTATCAAATGCTGACACAGCAGGTTTTCGTGCTGATATGGAGCGAGTGAAAAGTATCCCGTTACAGGGCGCGGGATTTGATGGTCGCACTATGGTTGTAACTAACTCAGCAGCGACACGCTTTGATGCAGGGGATGTGATCAAAACAGGGCGCGCACTGGATATTGCGATTAATGGTGATGGCTTTTTTACCGTACAAACTGTCGCTGGTAATGAAGCCTATACCCGTGCTGGCAACATTCGTGTTGATGATCAAGGCATGATGCGAGTTAACGGTTTTCCATTGATGTCAGAAGGGGAAGCCTTAGTGCTACCAGAACATCAAGATGTGGAAATCAGCGATAAAGGTGTGGTGACTGTGGTGCCTCCTGGCGGTGGTGCCAAGCTTGAAGTCGGACAATTAAAGTTGGTTAATCCGGAGTTTAATCAACTGCAAAAACAAAGTGATGGCTTATTACATCCAGTAAATGGCCAAGTCTTTGCTCAAGACCCGAGTGTAGCGATGACGGCTGGGCATTTAGAAGGCAGTAACGTGTCGGCGATTAATGAGCTGGTTAGTGTGATGTCGCTAACTCGTAACTTTGAAATGCAAGTGCGAATGATGAAAACCGCAGAAACTTTAGCACAAGCTGGAACCCGCTTAATGAACCCACGTTAATCACGTAGGTAAACATAATTACAAGGAGAGTCATCATGCATTCAGCACTTTGGGTCAGTAAAACAGGAATGGCAGCACAAGATACAAAAATGACTGCGATTTCCAACAACCTTGCCAATGTTAATACGGTAGGTTTTAAGCGTGATCGTGTTGTTTTTGAAGATTTGTTTTACAGCATTCAACGTCAACCAGGGGCGCAAGTTGATCAGTTAAATCAATTACCGAGTGGAGTACAGCTTGGTAGTGGTGTGCGTGTAGTCGGTACACAAAAAGTGTTTACGCAAGGAAATTCACAAAATACCCAACAACAGTTGGATCTTGCTGTAATGGGCTCGGGTTTTTTCCAAATAGAAAATTCCGATGGTGAAGTGATGTTTAGCCGTAATGGCCAGTTTCACGTTAACTCTGAAGGCTTAATGGTGAACGGACAAGGTCTGCCACTTCAACCGCAAATTCAAATACCTGAAGAAGCGAATACGATATCCATTGGTGTTGATGGCCTTGTCACGGCGACGCTAGCAGGGGATCCAGAGCCGCAAGAGTTAGGGCAAATTACCTTAGCGAAATTTATTAATCCAGCAGGCTTAGAAGCGGTGGGCGGTAACCTTTATAAAGAGACACAAGCCAGTGGTCAGCCGCAAGAAATGATTGCAGGCACTGATGGCGCAGGCAGTTTGAAACAAGGGGCGCTAGAAGGTTCGAACGTGCAAGTAGTTGAAGAAATGGTCGATATGATCACCACTCAACGCGCTTATGAAATGAATGCCAAAGTCGTTTCTGCCGCTGATGACATGCTGAAATTTGTCGCTCAAGCCGTGTAAGGAGTGAGGATGAAGACGCTTTTAATGCTGCTATGTTTGCTCTCATTTGTATCAGGTTGTGCGGTGCGTGAAGAGTTTATTCCGCCTGAACCTAATGATGCTGCATTTGCGCCACCGGATCTTGATTACAGCTTACCTGAAGCCAAGCATGGCAGCTTGTATCGCCATAATTATTCGATGACCTTGTTTCAAGATCGCCGTGCCTATCGGGTCGGCGATGTATTAACGGTGGAGTTGGATGAGCAAACGCAGTCAAGCAAAAAAGCCAATACCAAGTTTGGTAAATCTTCCTCTATTGAATTTGCAGCGCCAACATTAGGTAATAAAACCTTTGATGATCTCTCTGCCAGTGTTAGCGGTGATCGTGGTTTTGATGGCACTGCTGCCAGCACTCAAGGTAATAAGTTGCAAGGGGCAATCACTGTCACTGTTCATAAGGTATTACCTAATGGCGTGTTGATGATCCGCGGTGAAAAGTGGATCCGACTTAACCAAGGGGATGAATATATACGCTTAACGGGCGTGGTTCGGGTTGATGATGTTAATCGTCATAACCAAGTGTCTTCTCAACGTATTGGTGATGCGAGGATCACTTATTCTGGCAGAGGCGCACTGGCTGATAGCAATGCTGCAGGCTGGTTAACGCAATTTTTCACTAGCCCATGGATGCCTTTCTAATGAAAAAAATAGTTTATTTTATCCTGTCTTTTTTGTGGGTAACGTTGGGTTGGATGCCACTTAACGTTAGCGCTAAAACAGCAGTTCCTATGATGGATTTAGTGGATGTGCAAGGCATACGCTCAAATCAGCTGGTGGGTTATGGTTTGGTGGTAGGTCTTGATGGCTCAGGAGATCGAAATCAAGTGAAATTTACCAGCCAATCTATCACCAATATGCTGCGTCAGTTTGGGGTACAAATTGGCGATAGGATCGATCCAAAGCTAAAAAATGTCGCTTCAGTGAGTGTGACAGCCACCGTTGAAGCGATGGCGGGACCCGGTCAAGAGCTTAATGTTGTTGTTTCCTCTATTGGTGATGCAAAAAGCCTACGTGGCGGTACTTTATTATTGACGCCACTTAGAGGTATCGATGGTGAAGTTTATGCTGTTGCACAGGGGAATGTCGTTGTTGGAGGGGTAAAAGCAGAAGGGCAAAGTGGTTCAAAAATCACGGTCAATACACCCACAACAGGGCGAATTCCTAATGGTGCCACGTTAGAGCGAGAAATACCGACGGACTTTAATAACAGCAGCATCGTCACGTTAAATTTACGCCAACCGAGTTTTACCACCGCGAAAAATATTTCCCGTGCAATCAACGCGACTTTCGGTCCAAAAGTGGCGACTGCGGTAAGTAAAGGTCGAGTGGAAATGCGTGCGCCGCAAGACCTACAACAGCGGGTGACTTTTATGTCGATGTTGGAAGACTTAAAAGTAATGACAGGGAGAAAAGCCGCGCGGGTGGTATTTAATGCGAGAACAGGAACGGTTGTGGTTGGCAAAAATGTCCGTGTGAGTGAAGCGGCTGTGAGCCACGGTAACCTTACCGTGACGATTTCAGAAAGTGATCAAATCAGCCAGCCTAACGCCTTTAGCCAAGGTACAACAGAGCGAGTCAATAATTCTAAAGTTGATATCAACCAAGATGAGGCACAAATGTACATTTGGCCTGAAGGGACTGAGCTTAATACTATCGTAAATGCCGTGAACAGCTTAGG
Organism: Photobacterium sp. GB-210; assembly: GCF_003026075.1. Lineage (NCBI taxonomy): Bacteria > Pseudomonadati > Pseudomonadota > Gammaproteobacteria > Vibrionales > Vibrionaceae > Photobacterium > Photobacterium sp. GB-210. Next base: position 25,585 of record NZ_PYNU01000023.1, read on the forward strand.
TGCGTCACCTGATGATCTTATGTCTATTCTACAAGCGCTACATGAAGCAGGCGCATTGAATGCAGAACTGGTAGTGATTTAGGAGAGTTAGATGAAGTTCGACGACAATATCAGCGTAATGAACAAAACTAATGTTCTATACCATGATAATAATGGTTTGCAGCAAATCAAACATTCGCTATCTGATGAGCAAGGTTTAGAGGTGGTTGCTGGGCAATTTGAAGCGATGTTTTTACAAATGGTTTTACGCCAGATGCGAAGTAGCAGTGATGTCTTGGCTGATGAAGATAATCCATTTTCCAGTAAACAACAGAGCGTCTATCGCGACTTTTATGATGGCCAGTTAGCGATTGAAATGGCGAAACAACAGCAAACAGGCATTAAAGAAATGTTGATGAAACAGTTAAATCCTAACCAAGGATTTAATGATGTTCAAAATAGTGCCGCATTAACTCATCAAGTACTGGAAAAACAAGACACACCAAAGCCTGTTAACAATGAAGCGGCCAATCAATTGGCGATTCGAACGTGTACTGCTTTTCAACAATCATTGCAATCTTACAAGGAGCAGTAATCGCTATGAATATGATTAATATTGGTTTAACAGGGTTAAATGCCAATAAAACGGCGCTTGATGTTACTGCTCATAATGTTGCTAATGTTAATACGCCAGGATTTAGTCGACAGCAGGCAATGATGAGTGCTCTTGCTGGCAACGATATATTAAGTGCGGGAAGTGGTGTTGACGTTGCCAGCATACGTCGTATTTCAGACCAATTTATTGTAAAGCAAACATGGGCAGCAACCAGTCAACAAGCAGCAAGCAATGCGAATTTAGACAATATGACGATGCTCGAAAGCCTTTTAGGTGGCGAGGGCTTTAACATTAGTGCTGGTCTTGATTCTTTATATTCGGCGCTAAATGACGCGACGCTTAAACCTGAATCTACCCCTAATCGCCAGCAAATTATTAATGAAGCTAAAGCGTTATCTCGTCGCTTTAATACCTTGTCTGAATCTTTACATGGTCAAGGTAAACGTATCAGTGACAAGGCCACGGCGTCGATTGAGCATGCTAATAGCTTAATGAACAACATTGCTGATATAAACCATCGCGTTGTTGAGACACAAGCGACAGGCGGTAATCCTTCTCAGCTTATTGATGAACGTGATGTATTAATTAAACAACTATCTGAAGTAGTAGAGATCAGTTCAACCCAGCAACCAGATGGTAGCCTACAAGTCACTCTGGCATCGGGTCAGCCCTTGATCTTAGGTAGTGATGCTGCGCAATTAAAATCGACTCCGATAGTTAATGAGCCGTTTATTAAGAATATTGAAATTAATTTTTCTGGGCAAACCTTTGCAGTTACAGGTGAGTTAGGAGGGCAGTTAGGAGCATTTGATAGCTATCTTAAAGACACCTTAAAACCGACCCAACAAGCCCTTGATGAGATGGCACAAAACCTAGCAACCGAATTTAATCAGGTACTCGCGACGGGTTTTGATTTAAACGGTAATCCAGGCCAAGCATTGTTTTCATTCGATCCCAATTCACCAGCGGCCAGCCTTGATATCACCGCGATCACACCGGCTGAGCTGGCATTATCTTCAGATGGGACACCGGGTAACAGTGATACGTTACAAGCCTTGATCAATTTGTCGACGAAACCAATGGCGATCACAGGGTTAGGGAGTGTGACCTTGAATGATGCATTTGCTTCTATGGTGGGTAAAACGGCAATAGAAACGCGACAAGCCGCCGTTGATCAAAAAGCCGCAGAAACCTTATTTAGTCAAGCCAATGCAGCACGAGATAATTTAAGTGCGGTTAACAGTGATGAAGAAGCGGCAAACCTAATGACATTTACTAATGCTTATCAAGCAAACATGAAAGTGATCAGTACAGCCAATGAACTGTTCGACTCAGTATTACGATTATTGTAAGGGATGAATGATGAGAGTCAGTGATACGCAATTTAGCCAGCTAATGTTAACTAGCCTATCAAAGAATAACCAAGGCTTAGGGGAAGTGTTAGCGCAGATGTCGACTGGTCAGCGCTTACTCAAATTATCTGATAACCCAATTGATTCTATTAACTTATTGAATTTAGATCGTGAAAATAGCGCGATAAATCAGTACCAAGACAACATTAATAATGTGAAAACCGCGTTATCGTCGCAAGAAGTTCATTTAATGGCTGCAAGTGATACGTTAAAAGATATGCGAGATACGTTGTTACTAGCGTCAAATGGTGCCATCTCAGATGCTGATAGAGAAAGTTATGCGAATAAATTAGTCAGCTTACGCGATGCTTTTATGTCTTCATTTAATGTTCAAGATGAAGAGGGTAATTACCTTTTTTCCGGTACTCAAAGTGATGTCCCAGCGATTACAGCACAACCTGCTGGTGGTTATATTTTTGAAGGTAATAGTGATAAGCGGGTAGTGACGGTAGCCAAAGGCGTTACGATGGAAGCCAATTTTGCTTCACAAGAAATGCTCGATCTTGGCGGTAATAATATCTTAAATCAGATTGACGCCGCGATAACCGAGTTACAAGCCCCGACAGCAAATCTCAATAACACCTTACAAGCAACGTTAAATACTCTAGATACGACGCATGATAATGTATTAGCAGCAGTAACCGATATTGGTGGGCGCCATAATAATTTAGATTTAATGGAAACCAGCCATGGTGATAATAAGTTATTTGTTGAAGCCGTAACCAATGATCTAGAAGCGTTGGATTATGGTGAAGCATCGGTTCGTTTAAATAATTACATGGCTGCGCTTCAGGCTACACAGGCAAGCTATATGAAAATTAACGACCTTTCATTGTTTAAGCGATTGTAAGGTAGCAAAGAATTATGGTGACAAGTACATCGGAAGTCAGAACTCAGAGTATAAATTTTGCTAATGCGAGCAAGCAAGCTGCCATTGTTCCGTCAGCCGCAGACACAATCGATACCAAGAAAATTGCGGGTTCGAACTTAAAACAATTAAGCTATCAGCAAGATGGATATACGGTTTCTAAAACCTTACTTGCCAAGGGGCAGCAGCAAGTAACATCGGTACAAATAGCACAACAAGCTTTAGGCGTTGTAGGGCGTGACTTACAAGCCATAAAGAAGATCTTAAGTACTGAGCTTATTGCTCAACGCGCAGTTTCTCCGTCAGCTCAAAGCAATGCGAATCATCATCTTGATTCGATAAAACACACATTGAATAACGCTAAGAGCGACGGACTTCGTGTTATTGATGCAGAGCTTAAAGTTAATATTGATAGACCAATAACACGTACATTTTCTGTTCCCGGTCTGAATGTTCAGCGTCAGCGAGAGCACAGTGAACTGATTAAATTAAGCTTTCAACAGTTAGGAACGGTTGTTGTGAATATGGATGCGAAATTAAGCGATAAAGCCTTAGTTTCGCAAATAGATCGTCATGTAATCCCTTTTGGTCTTCGAGCATCGCAACAAGATAACGGCGATATTGTATTTCGAACCAATGAGCAAAGCTTTCAAGGGTTGGAAGGAAAAGTACAGGTTATTGGTCAAGGGCATCGATACCCTGCAGGACAGGCCAATACACTCACGATTAAGCCTGAGCCAGAAGGTATTGAAGATAGTCAATTTACTTTTAATAACCGTGAGCAAATTCGCGATACTTTAGTAAAAGTGAACCAACATTTACGGCAAGTGCAACAAAGCCTTGATGATATCAAAGCTTATCAGGCGGTATTGGCTAAACAAATGGCAGATGCGAAGGCAAACACGTCGCTGGGAGATGTTAAGCAAGTAGAAGAAAAGCTTAGCCAACTCTCGGGGGCTGGAAACCAGCAATTTAGTGCAACGTATCGCTCTTTAGCAGCACAAGCAAATGTACATCGTCATACGGTTGTCGCTTTATTGAAATAATGTCACTGACTGCATGTTTATTGCTGATTTTCGTCAGCACAACATTCATCTTGCAGATATGCCATCACTGATTCTAGTTTTTGGTATTCAGCGACACAAAACAAAGTTCGTCCTTCTCTGCGTTGTGAAATGAGTCCAGCAGAAGCCAGCCCAGCAATATGATGAGAGAGGGTTGAGCCTGGAACGGACAATTTTTCTTGTAAACCACCTACTGCAATACCTTGATGACCTGCTCTAATCACTGTTTTGTAAATCATCAATCGTGTCGGATGTCCTAATTCTTTAAATGCTTTAGCGATGATCTCTGTATCCATTGTTACTACCCTTACTGACTTTATATTTCGATAATACTAGAAATAACTTGATCTATCCAATAGAGATCAACTATATTTCGATTATTCTAGAAATATAGATTGGTGTTGTGATGTTAAAAGATACGTTAGAGATGTTCCTCTTTTTGGCTATTGAATTAACGCTACTGTTTTTGTTGATTAGCTTTTTGGTTGGTGTGTTACAAAGTTATATACCACCGGAAAAAATTCAGAGGATATTAAGCGGAAAGAAAGGTAAGGGTTATGTTGTTGCTGCATTATTAGCAGCTATTACTCCGTTTTGTTCTTGTTCGACAATTCCGTTCTTAAAAGGATTACTCAGAGCTAAAGCGGGTTTTGGCACTATGATGGTGTTCCTTTTCGCGAGTCCACTGCTTAACCCCGTAATCATTGGCTTATTTGTTGTAACCTTTGGTATTAAAGTTGCGGCATTCTATTTTGTGATGGCGATGGGTGTATCTGTTATTGCCGGCGTGCTATTAGAAAAGCTCAATTTTGAGCGCTTTGTAAAACCAGAAGCCTATATTGAACCTGAATCATCATGTGGTGCTAAAAGCTATGGTGGAGTGAAAGTTGAAACCAATAAATGGAAAAAAATTTGGAATACAACATGGAAAGATTTCAAAAAAGTACTGCCATACTTAATCGGTGGTATTGCTATTGGTTCATTTATTTATGGTTTTATGCCAACTGAATTCATTGCAAAAATAGCAAGTGATAATAATCCATTTGCCATTCCGGTAGCGGCTGTCATTGGTATTCCATTATATATTCGTGCAGAAGCTGTCATTCCATTAAGTGCCGCATTAGCTGCAAAAGGAATGGGATTAGGGGCGGTGATGGCATTAATTATTGGTAGTGCTGGCGCAAGTTTAACAGAAGTTATCTTATTGAAATCAATATTTAAAACACCAATGATTATTGCTTTTGTTGCGGTTGTTTTAACCATGGCTATGAGTTCAGGTTACTTATATAGCTGGATTTTTTAATCCTTACCATGGAATTTCAGTGCCATCGTAGATAAAGAATTTTCCATTATCTTTATAGTATTATTGTGAATTAAATATTACATATTTATGACGCGTGTGTTTTGTCTGGTTTTTTATATCATGTTGACGCTTTATGGTTAACATTTAATAAGAATAAATATTAAATTAAATATTAATATTGCGTATTAAAGCACCTTTAAGTAGTTAAAGGTGCTTTAAATCTGTTTTTATTTGGTGATATGTTTTTATTATTACTTTTTGAAAGAGGGGTGTAATAAAAATTTTATCTATGAATTGCGTCTAATATTTTAGATACATTTTGATAAATAACTTTTGATTATTAAATACCTTGATAATATTAGTTTTAAGTTAATCAACTAAATGGTTTAAATCCTTGATCGCGATTATTAAAGTCCCTGTTAGTAAAAGAAATTCATTGTTTTTAGATAGGAATCAAACAGGAAAAGGAAAAGAACAAATATGTTATTAAATTGGTCTTTTGATTGAAGTTGCTATTAAAAACAAAAAAATAGTAATGTGAATATATCTTCTTTCTTGAACTGGGTTAAACCTGCAATTCTTCATGATCAATTTTTCTTAATAAGAGAGAAAGGAAAGTTAGAATATTCTGGTTACGTAGGCATGGGTTGATGACAATACTTATTCAGATTTCATGATTGAAAATAGGTATGTTCTCCAACCAATGTCATGGAATGAAGGTGAAAATTTATTTCTTGATATATAAGGAGAAGAGACTACAAATGAAAAGTTGTCCTAACTGTTTTAATAAAACGATAAGTATATATGATTTATATAAATTATCTGTTCGAAAAAAGGTAGTGTGTTCTAAATGTAATTCTGAAATAAAGTTTAAAAATTCTTATTATTTTTACATTGCAATATCATCTGTTTGTATAAGTTTTATTGTAATTTCTAAATTTCCTTTCTTTACTAAATTAATATTAATATCAATAGTGGCGTTTATACCAATGTTCATTTCAAAAGTTTGTTGTCATAAAAGAGTTATTCGTTAATGTAACGAGAATGTGTATGATATTTTTATATTATAATTTTAAATGATTGTAGTGTATTTATAATATAGAAGGAATAATTTAACTGTAGATGAAATATCAAGAGTGGATGCTGGAGGTGATGGCGGTTTTATACAAAATGCTGTTTATGGTGCCGTTTCTGCTGGTGCCGAATATTATGCAGCAGCTTTTGGACCTGTAGATGCTCAATACCAAGGCCAGTAGTACGTCCCCCTTTTGAATCAGGAAAGTGGGTAGTGGCCACTTCTTATTAGTATGGATAATTTTTTAACTACCATGGAATTTCAGTGCCATCGTAACTGAAGAATTTTCCATTATCTTTTAAGCTCAGTCGCTGTAGCAAGCTAATTAATGCTGCAGCGACTTTTTCTGGCGTTTGTAAATTACCTTCTGGCACGTTGCGCTGAAAAGGCTTTGATAAGTTTGTGTCTGTCGTGCCAGGGTGAAAAGCGAATACACAGGTATTAAATTTTTTATTTTTCCATTCAATACTAATGGTTTTCAAAGCCATATTTAATGCTGCTTTTGAACTTCGGTAACTTATCCATCCACCCAAATGATTGTCTTCAATACTGCCAATTTTTGCCGAAACAGTAACAAAGTAATTCAATGTTTTTGATTTTAATTTAGGAGATAAGTGCTTAGCGATGAGCAGTGTAGGTAATACGTTCGTTGCGATATTTTGATTGAAAAAATCACTATCAAATTGAGTAATCGTTTTTTCTGGCATCATATCGCCATTGTGTAACATGCCAACCGTATTGATCACGATATCAAGCTGGCCAACTGTTTCTGATAATTTAGCCACATCAGAATCTTTGCTGACATCAGTACGATGCCAAGTAAGTTGAGGGTATTCAATAGTTGGATGGCTGTTGTGGTATGTCGCATGGATATGATTGACTGCATCTTGGCTTAGATATGCTTTTATTAAGGCTGAACCAATGCCACCTGTGCCACCTAATATCAATATATGCATAAAGAGAAACTCATCGTATTGAAATAACAAAGTATCTATACGATGAGTTTAGCTAAATAGTTTTGTTTTAATTACTTACGCTTAAAGTAATCTCGAATAGATTCGAAAATGAGTAATACACTATAAAAGGGATTATCAGCTTTGTTATATTCTTCTAATACGTAGATGAAGTTCGACTTATAGTGCTCTACTGCTTCTTCACTTGTTTCTGCATAAATCACATCATCTAACACTTCAAAGCCTTGAGACAGTAATGCTTCTTTCTCTTTCAGAAATGTCGAAGATGACATATCTATAAAAGTGTATTGTTTTCTGTCGTTGTTAAGCGTAAAAAACTGAAATTTAATCGCCATAATTATTCCCTTATATTTCACCAAGCGTATAAAAATTGAAAACGAAAGTTTGAGTAATACGTCTTTGGTGCTGCTAATACATTGAAATAATATTTAGCTATAGCGTTCTAATTAAATTTAGCTGTAAAAGTATGCTTTTATCCTATGTGAAAGGTGAGTTTATAAGCAAGGCTTTGAACTCACGTTTTATTTTGTAACGGGATGTAAAAAATAAAATGTAATCTGATGTATTAGGTGAGCTTTAGCTTAGCGTTTTTGGAATACATCCAAGCAATATTGATCTCGCGGTTTTTGATTAATCATATTTATCGTTACGACAAAGAAGTGTGTTTTTTAACGATTAGTAATTACTATACTATCCGCGTCAATTACTCCTGTATGGTATATCGAATTGACTACAACATCTTCTACTGCGCTGTACACTGATCTATCTTCTTACTACGATCTCATGTGTGCAGATATTAACTACCAAGCCCAAGCAGAATGTGTTCGTCGACTTCACCAATTATTTGGTAATAAAGGTACGCGACATCTAGATCTTGCCTGTGGAACAGGTCCTCATGTTCGTCACTTTATTGATCATGGTTTTCAAAGTTCTGGCTTAGATATCAATCAGCCAATGCTTGATCTAGCAAAACTTCGCTGTCCAGAAGCCGACTTTGTTTTACAGAATATGTGCGAATTTAAAGTTGATCAGCCATTGGATTTGATTACCTGTTTTTTATATTCCATTCATTACAGTGACGGTCTTGTCAATTTAACGCGCTGTATTGAAAGTGCACATGCGGCATTAAAAGAAGATGGTATATTTTGTTTCAATGCGGTTGAAAAGAACTTAATCAACAATAATTACTTTGTCAGCCACAGTGTGGAACATGATAACAGTCGTTTTACTTTTAGCTCTGGTTGGTATTATCAAGGTGAAGGTGAGAAACAAGCGCTGAAATTGAGTATTGAAAAAGCCGACACACTCAATACTGAAATTTGGCATGATGAGCATCCAATGGTTGCGGTGAGCTTTATTGAACTTCAAGCACTACTTGAGCCATATTTCGATGTTCATATGTTTGAACATGACTACGAGAAACTTATTCCTTGGAATGGGGAATCAGGTAATGCAATCGTCGTGTGTGTGAAGAAGTAACGATTAAAGGGGCATCCAGCAGTGATTAATGATGACTGCTGGGTAACCCGTTTTAGATTTATCCATTTGTATTTTTCTATTTCTTTAATTGTCTTGCTTCAATTAATGCTGAAGTCATTCTATGGTAATTTATATATTCGTTTATGAAACACAATAACGAATACTGAGCTGATGAATAAAATGAAGCATGTCGAAAATAAACTGGGCTTATGTATTGCCTGCATTGTTTTAATTTGTGTCGTTGCAACAATAGGAAGTTCTTCCAATACGCCATGGTTACAGATGCCATTTGAAGCATTTAATGGCATAGCATTTAGCTTTGGATATTTCTTTCGTTTATCTGCTATGTGGGCGTACGCATGTAGTAGTGTCTTTTTTATCTCATTGTTTGCGGTTAGCTTTTGGCTGGGGAAAATAGTGGTAAGATTTTTTTGTCGTCGACGTTAAGCCACTAAAAAGAAGAAATACAAGAAGCAGACGAAAGCGAGCAATATAGCCGAGATGATAGGGTAAATAATGTAGCTATCATCTATTCTATTCGCGCGATGAAAACAAAAAAACGCTAACAAACCATTATAAAAGATTAATAACAGGCTGATCATTGTGCCAGTACGTAAATCGAGCGAACCAAGCTGAAATAGAAAAAAAGACAGCAGAACATAATCAATGACGATCAGCCATAGAAAAGTCTTTTGTAAATTATCAGCTTTACGCTGTTTTATTTGTGTATGAGTCATTGGGCACACATCCACTAAAATCTCACCAAAACCAAGCATTGTATTCAATATTTATAAAATATAGCTTATAAATTAGACACGACGGGCTGTATTTCTTTTGGTTGGGTGACTGAATGGTTTATATAGTCGCTTCGTAGCACGGGTTGATTAAGACGCGCTTTTTCGTAAGCTTTATCAACAATGTTATCAGGATTTCCTGTACCAAAAAGAGCATCTACAACACTGGCTGCGGGTGTCGTTAAGATAAATAACTCAATTCGACGATTTTCACTGGCATTAGGGGATTGTTTGTTCAGTAGGGCACGTTCTGCCATTGCTGCAACTTGAAGTACTCGATTGCTTGGCATGCCGCCAGCAATCAGCGTCTGTCTTGCGACATTGGCACGGGAAGAAGAGAGTTCCCAGTTTGATCTATTACTAAACTGGCGTTTAAACGGAGTCGCATCTGTGTGGCCACTGATGATCAGTGAATTGCTGATTTGTTTAAAAATAGGGGCAATGTTTAATAATACATCTTCAAAAAAGGGCGTTAAATCAGCACTGCCACGATGAAACATATTTTGTTTGAAGTCATCTTGTAAAATGATCCTCAACCCTTGCGGTGTCACATCAACTGAAATATTACCTTGAGCTGATACTTGCTTAGCGGTTTCTTCAACAACTGAAGCAAGGATCGCTAATTGCGCTTGGGTTTCAAAACTACCTGGAATTAACGCATCACTTTCAGGGCCATCACCGTTACCATCAAAAAACGATTTTATTGTCATCGCTGCATTGTGAGAACTTAGATCGGCAGCTTCGCCACCGAAATCAATAGGGGATAAGCTGTTGGCGGTATCAAAAGGATTGCCAGCGCCTTCGTCAAAAACACTGGCACTATTTAAATAAGCAACAATGGCTTTACGTTCCTTTTGATCAACCACTTGCATTAACCAAAGCACTAAAAATAGTGCCATAAGAGCAATCATAAAATCAGCAAAAGCGACTTTCCATGCGCCACCGTGATGTTCATGTGAATGTCGTTTTGTTGCACGTTTAAAGACGATCTGCTCTGTGTTCTGCATTATCCCTCCTGTTCAGTTAGCCACCTCTCCATTTCGTTAAATGTAGGTTTAATGTCTAGCTGAATATGTTTTCTTCCTGCGTCAATAGCTAATAAGGTCGGCTTTTTAGCGACATAGGCGACAAGTGTTGCTCTTATACATTCAAATGCTGACATATTGCGTTTAACACGCTGTGCCATGGCATTACTGGCAGGATCTAGAATGCAATAACAGCCAAAAATTCCAAGAAAAGTACCGACTAATGCGGCAGCAACGTGATAGCCAATCATGGCGATAGAGCCATCAATGGCTTGCATGGTAATGATGATCCCCATGACCGCTGCCAAAATACCAAATCCAGGTAAGGCTTCTGCGGTACGTTGCATAGAACGCGAAGGCAAGAGTAAGTCTTCTTCTATTGCACTGATTTCTTGTTCTAGTAACCCTTCAAGTTCATAAGGCGACATTTGTCCCATTGCCATTAAACGTAAATTGTCTGTAATGAAAGAAATAACATGATGGTCATGCTTAATGAGAGGGTAGCGATTAAAAATCGTGCTGCTTTGAGGCGACTCAATATGCTCATCGAGTGCTTTAAAGCCTTTATTACGAACGGTATCAAGCAAGGTTTGCAGTAATGCCATTAATTCCATGTAGTACTGAGCCTCATTATTACGAGGCGAGAGTACTTGACGAAATTGCTGACGCATTTCCTTTAAAACATGCGGTGGGTTACCAATGATCAAGGAGCCCAATGTTGCTCCGGCAATAATTAAAAACTCGGCGGGTTGCCAAATTGCACGTAAATTTCCGCCAGCCCAAACATAGCCACCAAAAACACAAATAATAATGATGATGGCACCGATTAACTTTTGCATATACAGCTCCTAAGCCGATAAATAGTGATTGAGGGATTTCAGTGCTTGTTTATGCAGCTGACAAATACGCGGTGGAGTAAGGTTTAGCACTAACGCGATCTCATGTAGATTGAGTTCATGTTGATAAAACAGGGTCAGCAATAACTGCTCTCGTTTTGATAATTGCGTTAAAGCGTATTCCAGTGTGCGACGCATATGTTCATGTTCAACACCGTTATATTCCAACGGTGCATCTAGCTCTTTACCGGCCTCTAGCAGTTGATCAAGGCTTTGCATTTCACTTGCCATACTGGCTTGTAAACGCAGTTGATAATTTTCACTATCAATACCAAGCGCAGATGTGATCTCAGCTTCTGTGGGCTGTCGGCCAAGTTGTTTCATTAAGTCACGGGTGATGTCGTTCAGCTCATGAGCTTGTTGGCGTGTATGACGAGAACGCCAATCTAATCGTCGCAGTTCGTCTAAAATCGCCCCACGAATACGACATACAGCAAATGCTGGAAATTGAGGATCTTCGACATCGCCATAACGTCGCGCCGCTTCTAACAGCCCAATTAATCCAATTTGCTGCATGTCTTCATAACTGCAATGTGGGCTAGTATGGTGACGAAGTTGATTAACCACGCGCTTTACTAAAACAAGGTGATGACGGATTAATAAATCTTCATCAATATGATGCTGTTGCGGCGATGGGGCCGTGTCGAGGTTATAGTGAGTGGTTGGGTTGTGATCAAGCATACTCACCTCATTATTGAATGACGTATTTGGTAAAAAGCACATCATCAATATCACGAGCGATCGTGGTATTGGCAAAGGCTGCGGTCAGGGTTTGTTTTACTTCTTGCTGTAATTGATCGATAGATTGTTGGTTTTGTAACTCTTCATACTTTTTCTTGCTGAACATTTTGAGTAATGCATTGCGAACGAGCGGCATGTAGCTATCGATTTGTTTTATTCGTTCGGGATAGTGGGTTTGGACTGCTAGCTCAATCATCACATAATGAGTTTGGCGTTCACCTTTTACACTAACAACGACCTTATCGAGAGGATGAAAGGCAGGTTGTGCCGTAGCTTCTGGCTCTGATTCAAAGACGTTTGTGAACCATACATCGATGTTTGGAGTGGACGTATTCTGTTGGCTATACCATAGAGTGGCGCTAAAAGTGGCAATAGCAACAATAATGCTGATCAGCAATATAATAAACAGGTTAGAAAGTGTTTTTTTATTAGTCATCATCCTGATCCTAAATAAGAAAATTATGCGAGCGTAGATAGCCAATGCTCATTGGTTGTCGATGTTTCAACGTCTGCAGATGACGTGGAAGTGATTACCCTGTGATCGTTATCATCTTGGGTTGAATGTTGTGCGGTTTGATCTGAATGGGAATCTTGCTTACCGTGACTGATGTTGACATCGACACTGACAAATTGCTGCTGGAGATCATGACGTAAACGTTCAGAGACTTGGTTAAGTGCATCACGTACTGCATTGTTATTAGCACTGATTTGAACATTCAACTTATCGCCATCCATTTTGACGATCAGATCAAGCTTGCCAAGATCTGGTGGATCTAAACGAATACGTGCTTCTTGCATGTTTTGTGTCGCTTGAAGAGAAACGCGATCTTGTAGAATATTCAGCATTTTCTCACCCCATTGTGAAGATTGAGGATCAACACTTATGGGAGCCCAATTCACACGATTAACCGTTATGTTGGTTTGTGTTTGTGTTTGTGCTTGAGCAGATAAAACTTGTTCGACTGCGGTAAGATTTTGAACCAATTGTGGTGCAGGCATTTCACCATTGAAAAGCGGTATTTTTACCGCGTTTAACGATGACATTTGTTCTAAGGCAGAACTGGGTAGTGAAGTTATAGTTAGTGGTGCGATGACTTCCTTAATAGGATTGTTTGCGTGGTTAAGCGCAGATGTATTGACACCGTTTAGCACCTGATGAGAACTTGATAATGCATTCTGCGCAAATGAAGCAGAGGATAGTGTGCTTGTTGTTGATGGTGTAGCTAAGTGATTAAGTGGAAAATTGCCAATGGTTGGTGTAGTTACGGCTATTTCAATTTCACTTGGCGGTATCGGCAGCAATGTTTGATGTTGCGGTGCTGATGCAGAGTCTCGCTGTTCAAGATCGGTTGTATTGGCATTGCCTGATAGTAGCTCTGGTAACGTACTTTCGCTTTGCTGAGAAAATATTTGTAATGTTTGCGAGAAACCTTCTTGCCCTACCGTAGCGTCTGAGCTTTCAACAAGCATCCCAGCTTGTTTGATATCAGATGATGACGATACATTGTCAATTTTGGTGAGCGCAGTATTAATTAACATCGTTCACTCCATATTGTTGGCTGACTGATAAGCCTCAAGGCGTTCTTTTTCCTTGTCAGCAGTTGCTATTTTGTGTTGCAGTATTTGTTGTGCTTGTTGTAACGCAAGATAGGCTTGGCGATGTGCAGCCATTAACGCCGTTATTTGTCCTTGCTGTTGCGCTGTTTTAGGTTTTGATTTAAGTGGTAGTAACAGCGCACGTAACACTTCATCAAGCTGCTGTAAGCGAGACCAATTTTCAGTCTCAGCAGCTTGCTGAATTTTTGCTGTGAGTACTTTGAGCGATATGGAATTATTTGGCTGCATGCTGCCCAAACCCTTGCCAACCTTCTCGAATATTGTTCATCACTAAAGTGACATTATCGAGGTGGGAGAGATCGTTTTTGACACTTGCTTGGTAAAGCTCAAGCTGACAAAACTCATAAAGATCATGCAAATTAGCTGCAACTTCGCCGCCAAGTTCTAGATCTAACGCACTATCTAGCCCTATTAAGATATTCATGCATTTATTGATACTGATCCCCTTGGCATCGAGTCGTTTTGCTTCGATATGTCCTTGTGCACGGATCAGTTCATCTTGAAAGCCATCAATAAGCATTAAAACTAATTGATGAGGGGAGGCTGAAGCGGCTTGTGCATCCAAGTCGACTTGTTGATATGAATTAAAACCTGCATCTTGCATTAACATTGTTGTACTCCTTTTAACCAAATAAACCTTGGGTTTGCTGCATTTGGGTCATGATTTGATTCATTTGGGTGAATTGTTTGAGGTAGCGGGTGTAAGCCATGTCATATTTACGTTCAAGGTTGGCTTGTTTATCGTCGATACGATCGATGTTGTTTCTCAGGGCATCTTTGCGAGAAGTAAACATGCCTGAAGAAAATTGGAGAAAAGGCTTAAGTGAATCTTCTAATGAATCGAATAAATTACCGTCACCGTTAAACATGGATTCAATGGTTGAACCCATGGTTTGTTGTGCGTTTTTAAAGGTATCTTTATCAACTTCAAGTTTGCCTTCGCGGTTAATACTGATCCCAATTTCAGACAGCCTCTTGCCTTCAAATTGATCGCGTAAAAGGTTATTTAATTGCGATTCTATTGAGCGAAGAGTGGGATCATTTGCCAGTGCACCACGTTTGGTATCTGCTGACCCTGTTTGGGTATAACTATCAAGGTTGGATATCACCTTGTTATAGCTTTCAATAAATGAATTAACTTGCTCCAAGGTGGCATCTTGATCGGCATCGATAGCCATAGAAATGGCTGTATCACCAGAGGTTTGTGCTTTGGTTGCAGTAATATCAATACCATCAATAACATTGGAAAACGTATTACTGCTATTGGTTAGTTTTAAGCCCGTGGTTTCCGCACCAAGCCAAATCACTGCATCTTGTGGCGCACTTATTTCAGTTAAGTTAGTAAAAGCATCATCAAACCATGTTGTGCCTGTGCTCGAAGAAACACTTAATGTGTTCGCAATCCCTGTTTCGTTACTTGCTAGCATGAAATGAGTTTGACCACTGGTACGAACTAACGTGGCATTGACTCCGGGGTTATCGGGGTGGTTATTAATTGCTGTAGTGAGCTCTGATATGGTGGATTGCCCGTCACCATCGCTATCTATTGTCGAAAGATCAAGATCTAGAGTCTGACCATCGACAGTGAATGAAAGGGTTCCTGTATTAGGTACAGACGTTGTTGACTCCAAGTTTGTTGGCATATCAGTTTTGACCTGATGGGCACTGGCAACTTGCTCAACAAAGACTTGATAATTGCCGCTTAACGCTTTTGCATTTGCACTGACGGAAAAGTGGCTGTCGTCACTTAATGTCGCTTTATTTTGAATAATGCTGGCAGTTGAGCTGTTGATGCTTTGAATTGTTGCGCGAAAATCACGTAGGGCAGATTCTACTTTACCCAATGCACTTAATTGGCTCTGGTACTTATCAGCTTGTAATTGATACCGCTGCTGAAATGGCTGTACATCAAAGGTGGCGAGTTGAGTGGCCATTTGAATAGGATCTAACGAATTCATTGATTGCTCCTTAAGTGACTATTTATATTGGCAAGAGCTATGCCAAAACTTTCTCGATATAAAGCATTTAAAAACAGGTAGTTATGATTGTCGCGTTAGGTGGCGGAAATGTGATTTCCGTTTGTTATTTCCTGCTTTATTCCTATGTTCCGTTTATTAACCAAAGGGTTACTAATGGCTAGCTTTCCGACATACCGACTTACTGATATTTAATGATGGCTACAAAAAAGCCTCCACGAAGGAGGCTTAGGAAAAAGAAACTACAGTTTAGCGAAGTAGTGACATTGCCATACCCGGTAACTGGTTAGTTTGTGAAAGTACCGTTGTGCCGGCTTGCATTAACATTTGGTTTTTAGTCATGCTTGAAGATTCAACAGCAAAGTCAGCATCAACAATACGACCTTTGGCTGCAGATACATTCTCAACCATATTGCCCAGGTTAGTGATAGTGTGGTCAAGGCGGTTAATGTTGGCACCCAGTGCTGAACGTGCATCACCAATTTCTTTCAGTAAACCCGCTTCACCGTTAGCACCTGTTAGGGTCGTTAGTGCTGTTTGCGCGTTAGCTGCAGAAGTCAAATCACCTAAAGCTAATGCGCCTGAAGTACCAATAGTTGCATTCACGGCTTGTACTTCAGTTGATACATCAACAGCTAGTTGATCACCTGATTGAGTACCAATCTGGAAGTTGACTGCGCCTGCACCAAATGAGCCTGCATCGGTCAAAATATCTTGTCCACCAAAGCTGGTTGATGCCATTACGTTGGCAAGCTCTTCACCAAGCTGTTGGAATTCTGCGTCCAAAGCTACACGGTCATTGGCTGATACTGTGCCGTTTGATGCCTGTGTCGCAAGGTCGTTCATACGGTAGACGATGTTAGTCATTTCATCCATCGCACCTTCAGCGGTTTGCATCATTGAAATACCGTCTTGCGAGTTACGCATAGCTACAGACATGCCACGAGTTTGCGCATCTAGACGTGTTGCGATTTGAAGACCAGCAGCATCATCTGCAGCTGAATTTACACGGAAACCTGTACTTAAACGTTCCATTGCTGTGTTTAACAAATTGCTAGTATTGCTCAGTGTATTTTGTGTAACCAGTGATGCGTAATTGGTGTGCATAGATAGAGCCATGATAGTTCTCCTTGTAATCAATCTATCGAGGTATTTCCTGCTCACTGTATCTATGCGGTCAGTTGGAAAAGATCATTAATTTTTATTTTTAATATTTTCAAAAAATAAAAGAATTGGAGAATAAATTTGATATTGAGCCAAATAAATGAGGTTTTCTTATTAAATCGTGTTGATATTAAATAAGAAAACCTCATTAATTTTTAAGGGGATGTAGAGATATAAAAGTCATGGTTTTATATTTGATTATTATTCGCAACCTTTTTTTTCATTGATACCGACATTGGTATATCACTGACATAACCGAAATAATATTGCGCGCCAAGTAGACGATATTGATTGAGTTCGTGTTGGCTTCCCACTCGTCCAGCAATAAATAATGTATTGTTTTTACGGATAAAACGAATGACGGGAATCAGGCCTGAGCGCTTATGATCATCATTGAGAATATGCGACGTTTTAATTGCATCAGGTTTAATGTTTTTTATTGTTTCTAAATAGCGGGTGGGTGGAATAATATCTATCCAGAGTTTAACCGCTTTCTTTTTTAATGATTCTAAATTTGCATTTAATGTCATTACGTTATGGCATTCACTATTTTCCATGTCATGAAGTTGAACACAGGGAATAATGTATTGCATTGCAACGGAATGATGTTGAAAAACCTGATTAATAAAGCCTTGTCCAATAGGCCATGATAGCGTTTCTGAATTTATCGGCACCACTAACGGATTAATAATATCTTTATGGAAAGTCGATAGCTGAAACTCAATATGGCGGACGGCTAAATATAAGCTATAGAGATCAAACAGAAATTGTACAGGTTTAGAAACATCAAATTGGTAAACACTTTGCTCGTTATTACTACCAAAACGTAATGTTAGGTGTTGGTAGGTGACTTGATTGGTGGTGGTTTCGCGAATAGCCTGACAGACATGACTAACATCGTTTTGCTCAAATGCGTCAAGTAGGATCGCATCGTCGTTATTGCGGGTTAACGATGGGATAATACTTTGAATATAGCTGTAAAGTTCGTCCATGGTGTGTAATGTGTGTTGAGTTGTCATAGCTCGTCCTCGTTCAATTTCACGGGAATGAATTAACCTAAGTTGCCAATGATATTGATATTCTTATTTTCAGGAATTTCGTTATAAGACAATACTGCTAAGCCTTGGGCGAAAGTACGCGCATAGCGAGATAGCAGTGGTCGTAATTGTGGCATTACTAGCAACACAGGGGCTGCGCCTTGCTGTTTTAATTGTTGCTTCGCAAGCGGCATATTTTGTTGAAATTGGCTTAAAATATTTGGCTCAATTGGAAAGCTATCTAGCATCACATTGCCACTGGCTTGTGCTTGTTGGAGCGATGTTAATAGCATCTGTTCAAGTTCATCGGATAAGGCATAGACGTTAAGATCTTTCTTATCACCATTGAGTAGATTCACCAAGGTACGGCGTAAGCTGCAACGCACATCAGCAGCAATTAAGATTGGATCTTTGGTGTTTTCAGACGCTTCTAACATGGTATTGGCAATGGTACGGATATCTTTAAGCGGCACTTGATCAATGAGTAATTGGCGATACACCTTCAGTTGCTGAGCAGGCGTTAATGCAGCACTTAAACTTTCCGCCAATTTGGGTGCCTGTTGCGCCAAACGTTGATTAATAAAATCCACATCATCATGGGTAAACAAATCGGCTAAATGTACTTTCATCACTTTGCTTATGTGAGTGGCAATGACGGTAGCGTCATCTACGACTTGGTAGCCCATGTTCAAGGCCTTTGCTTTGTTGCTATTTTCAATCCATACCGCAGGGAGTTGATAAGCAGGATCGTGACCAAGGATGCCATCTATTTCGCCATAGGTATCACCCACGGCAATAGCCATTAAACGCTCAGGCTCAATGCTGCCTTGTTCAATGATCTCGCCATGAACGGCAATAGTATAATGGTTCGGTTTTAAGCTTAGGTTGTCGCGAATATTCACTTCAGGCAGCAAATAGCCGACTTGCTCAGAAAGATTTTTACGAACACCGCGAATACGCTGGGTGAGTGGCGCGCCTTGTTCTTTATTCACCAGATGAACTAAACGAAAACCGAGCGATAACGACATACTTTGAACATGAGGAATATCATCCCATGTTAATGGCGTTTCGTGGTCGAGTTGCATGGCTTGAGAAACGGCTTCAACTTCGTCGAGTTGCTGGTGGTGGTGAGGTTTTTTATATTGTCGCCAGCCCGCAAAGGCTAATACTGCGGCAAAGCTGAAAAATGCCAAGTGCGGCATGCCTGGCACAATACCTATGATGGCCATCACAGAAGCAACAGTGAATAAGGTTGCAGGCGAGGCAAGCAGTTGGTTCTGCATAGCTTGCGTCATGTCATCATCACTGTCGTTAATACGAGTGACAATAATAGCGGCAGAGGTGGCTAATAACAGTGAAGGAATTTGCGCGACAAGACCATCACCAATGGTCAGTAAGGCGTAAGTTTTAAAAGCATCAGAAGCGCTGAGTCCGTATTCAAAAACACCGATGCTGATACCACCAATGATATTGATAAATAGGATCAATAAACCCGCAATGGCATCACCACGAACGAACTTTGAAGCACCGTCCATTGAACCGTAAAAATCCGCTTCATTGGCAACATCACGACGGCGCTGTTTTGCTTGGTTTTGGTCAATAATCCCCGCGTTTAAATCCGCATCTATTGCCATCTGTTTACCGGGTAGGGCGTCAAGGGTGAAACGGGCTGCTACCTCAGAGATACGTTCGCCACCTTTGGTGATCACCACAAAGTTGATGATCATTAAAATCACGAAAATCACCATACCCACAACATAGTTACCGCCAATAACGACTTCACCAAAAGCTTGGATCACTTTACCTGCTGAATCGCCACCATTGTGACCTTCCAGTAATACAATACGTGTTGAGGCCACATTCAAAGTGAGTCGCATTAATGTCGCGACTAATAGAATGGTGGGGAAAACAGAAAAGTCTAACGGCCTTTTTGCTGTGGTACTGACTAACAATACCAAGATGGCCAAGACAATATTAAAGGTGAATAAGGCATCGAGCAGCATAGGAGGTAATGGCAAAATTACCATTGCCAGAATCATCAGTAAGGCGATAGGAATACCGATATAACCTTTACTCGACTGTTTGAGTGTTGTGAGCCAATTTAACATGTGAAGTCCTTCATCCAATCCGGTAAAAATGCGCTGAAATTAATGCTGTAAATGTTTTGGGATAACAAAATTGGGTAACGTTTGTGGTTGATTTCCTTTACCTTGTCGAAAGGCTTTAAGCTGTAAAACATAAGTTAATATATGCGCCACAGCGACATAGAGCTGGCTTGGGATCGCTTGCTCTATCTGGGTGCTGTGATAAATCGCACGCGTTAATGGTGGTGAATGTAAGATCTCAACATCGTGCTGTTTGGCAATGGTTTGAATATGCATCGCCGTTTCATCTATGCCTTTTGCTACCACAAAGGGCGCTTCAGACAGTGTGGTATCGTATTTAATCGCAACGGCATAATGGGTTGGGTTGACGATCACCACATCAGCTTTAGGCACTGCTTTATCTATTTTTCTTCGGGCGAACTGCTGTTGAATTTGACGAATGCGTTGCTTGATTTCTGGGCTACCTTCATTGTTTTTAAATTCTTCTTTCAGCTCTTGTTTGGTCATTTTCAGCTCTTTGGCGTGCTCCCATTTTTGGTAGGGAATATCAATTAAACCAAATAACAATAGCGCCACGCCCATCAGCAAAATACCATGAAAGAGAATCGTCAGAATTAATGACACGCCTTGTTTTAGTGGCAAGTTTTGCATCCCTAATAAGCGGCTTAAATTGGCATCAAGATAGAGATAGAGCAGGAGGAAAATCACACAGACTTTGAGTGTCGATTTTAAAAGCTCAACCAAAGATCGGGTTGAAAACATCCTTTTTATCCCCGCAATGGGATCGATTTTTGATAATTTTGGCAATACGCCTGCAGGGTAGAATAGCCAACCACCAATCAGTAAACTGCTGGCGATAGTGGTGATTAGAATTAAACCAAATAATGGCAGTAGTAATTGAATAATAATGGCTAAGCTTGTGCCTAATGCTTCAATCGCTAGCCAAGGTGAGCGTAAATCATCACGAGAGATTGTCATGTTCAATGTAAATACGCCATTCAGCGCCTGCCAAATCGCATCAATTTGGAAATAAAAGAAAACCACAACCGCAATAAAAATCGTAGCTGCTGTGAAGTCTTTGGCGCGTGGGATCTGACCTTGCTCTCGGGCCTGACGGATCTTCTGCGGAGTGGCTTTTTCAGTTTTATCTTGTGCCGATGACTGACTCATGCGCCTCCCGAAATATAGAGTTGAAGCTGATCTAGGCTGTAGTGGACTAACTCGACATAACGCGCTGGTACACCGCTGACAGAAATTAAGACACTAAACAGTCCTAACAACATGGTCATAGGAAAGCCTAATGCGTATACGTTCAAACTAGGCGCGGCGCGGTTCATGACCCCGAAACTGATATTAGCCAGAAGCATTGAAACAATAGCGGGCAGAGCGATGGCAAGGGCTGAACTGAACATCCAACCAAAAAGTGCGAGTATTTGTTTTACTGAAGATAGAGCCAACCCACTGCCTACAGGCCAAGAGGTAAAGCTTTGCACTAAAATATCAATAACCAATAAATGCCCATCTAAAGCCAGAAATAACAAGGTAGAAAACAGTAAAAACATTCGCCCAAGAATTGCGACTGAAACACCATTAACGGGATCGTTCATCATTGCCATCCCTAAGCCCATTTGCAGTGAAATGATCTGACCTAACAATGTCATGATGGAAAATAGGAAATGGATAATTAAGCCAAATAACAGCCCCCATATTGCTTGCTCAAAAGCCAGCATAAGTGCCGAGAGAGAAAGTAAATCTGTCGTGGGCATAGCTGGCATCAGTGGCGCGGCAATAAAACTGATAGCAACTGCTAATAAAGCGCGTACCCAAATAGGAATTAACGCATCACCAAAAAATGGCATGGCTAACATGGCAGCCCCAATGCGAAAAAACGGCCACCAAAACTGAGCGAGAAGGGCGTTAAGCTCTGCAAACGAGATAGCCATTAGCCAATCATTCCCGGAATGTTATAAAAGAGGTAATCAAATAATTCCATTAAGCGTCTTAGCATCCAATGTCCGGCAAAAATCACCATCAGCAAAGTCATGATTAAACGAGGGAGAAAACTTAAGGTTTGCTCGTTGATCTGGGTCGCGGCTTGAAAAACGGCAATCACTAACCCGACTAATAACCCCGGGATAACAAGTACCATTACCATATTAATAATTAGCCAAACTGCATTAGAAAATAGATCGACAGCAAGCTCTGGGGTCATCATTTACTCCTTTCTTTTTTATCCAAAGCTGGCAGATAGCGATCCGACCGTCATGGTCCAGCCATCAGCGAGTACAAACACAATTAATTTGAAAGGGAGAGAAATAATCAGCGGTGACAGCATCATCATACCCATAGCCATCAAGACACTGGCAACCACGAGATCGATGATCAAAAAAGGAATGAACAACATAAAACCAATTTGAAACGCTGTTTTAAGCTCACTGATCACAAAAGCAGGTAACACGATAGCAAACGAAATATCTTCCACATCTTGGTCTAATGGTTCGTTAGCAATTCGCATCATCTGCTCTAAAGCACTTTGATGGGTTTGTTTTAGCATGAAATCACGAACGGGTTTTTCGGCAGTATCAAAGGCTTGTAAAAGGGTAATATCACCGTTGTCATAAGGGACAAAAGCATTATCGTAGACATCCGTCCAGACCGGACGCATGATCAAAATTGTTAAAGAGAGCGCGATACCCACCAGTATTCTATTTGGCGGGCTCTGCTGTAAACCCAGTGCTTGGCGCAAAATAGAAAGTACGATAATGATGCGGGTAAAACTGGTCGCCATTAGCAGAAAGGCAGGGATAAAACTCAGTGCTGTCATTAACAACAAGATTTGTAATTTTACACTGTATTCTTGCTCGCCTTGATCATCTGTAACGGTCAAGAAGTTCAGCCCACTATTGGCTTCTGCGCTCGAAGAAAACAGTACGCCGAGCGCAATAAGTAGCAAAGTGAGTAAATACAGACAATGGCGCTGTTGAGATGTTGTTATCAGCAAGCGGTATCCCTGATCGATCATTTTTTAACTATCCATGGTGTTAAGAGGTGATTCGACGACATCAATTAGCCGTAGGCCATATTTATCATTGATCACAACCACTTCGGCATGGCCCATCAGTGACCCATTCACTTTCACATCAAGCGGTTCACCGTTGAGTTTATCTAGCTCAATCACACTGCCTTCACCGGCTTTCATTAACTCACCTAATGAGATTTCTGTGCTTGAGACCTCAAGAGTCACAGTCACGGGGATCTTTTTGAAAAAACTTAAGCTACGTTGCGACATGCTGCTATTAAGTTGAGGTGTTTCATCAAATTGTTCTAACTGAAGATCGTCGAAATTGAGGTCATCACCATTAAATAGGTCGGATTCGTTAATATCGCTCATGCTTATGTGTCCTTACTGGTGTTGATGATTAAAACAAGTTGGCCGTTTTGCTCTGCGACATGGCCGTTAAATAAATGCTCTTGACCAATACTGATCGGAGAGGATTGCAGTAAATCAATATCAAAGATGTCACCGGGCTTTAGCTGCAATACTTGGTCTAAAGGCATCTGTCTTTCACATAAAACTGTATTGAGTTTGACCTTGGTCGATTCAAGTTGCTGACTAAAGAGTGCATTAAGTTCAGATGTGGGTTGTAAGCCAATAACACTGGTTAATGTTTGAATTAATGCGGAATCAATACAGATGATGATGTCGCCAATCGTCTCTTCGCAGGTAACGGAAAGTTGAATGACTAAGCCGATATCATCTGATAGTGAATTATCACAGGTTTGCCACATATTTTCTGGTGCTATCTGGGCTGAAAAAAGTCGTCCTATGCGTTCTTGTAACCGCAAATCACTCGTTGTAATCGTTTGACTTTTAGCACTATTAAGACGATTTACAGATGAGTGATAAAAGCGATCGGCGAGTACAATGAGCAAGGGTGCAGAACAGCGAAAATTCATCATACCCCCGTCATTATGGGCCACCGTAAATGCCGCATGTTGTCCCTGTTTTGGCGATTGAAAATCAATACTAGTAACCGACATCGTCAGTTCATGGGTTTTCACCCACTTTTGTATTTGGTCAGTTAATCCCAGTAATGAATTACTTAAAATATTAGCTAATTCATCTTTGATTATATGAATAGGTTTTCCTAGCAATTCCACATTCAATATGGGATATCTATTGTCAAAATCTGATTTTATATATTCCATAGTTATCATAGTTAAGAGGGTAAAAACAAAGTGTAGTTGATGTTTATTCGTAATATATAAATATGTTTATCGCGTTTATAACTATGAAGATATAAATTAAAAATTTTTAAGAGCAAAAATGTGACTTTAGTTCATAGCATTAGTATTCGATGAAATAAAAATTGTTTTAATGTTTAAATTTAAAAAACTTCGATTATGATGAAGTTAAATCAAATAGAAGTGTGTTGCTAAACTTATGATTAATAATGGAATAATATTAGACTTTAGTATGACATTAAATCGTTAATACAAACGTCAAAAAAATGCCATCAAGAGCGTCAAATAATATTTATTCGACTTGTTTTCTATGGTTATTAAATAGATATATTCAAGCGTTAGAATATTAGGGTTAAATATAAAATCGCCATAAGATTTTTTGGCTATAATAAATCATGTGATTAATAGGTAGAGGTGAATGCTTATTATGACACTCATAAAATATGCAATTATATTTATATATTCGATTTTTATTTCTTTATTCTTTTCCATGAGTTCTGTCGCTAAAGAGTTATTTTTACCGATGGATCTTGTTTCGTGGGAATATAAAGGCGATAAATTTAGTTGTTCATTGAGTCAAACCATTAGCCAATTTGGGGCAATTACCTTCGTTGCGAAACCTAAGCAGCCACTTGGTATACAGGTACAAAGCTACCATGTAAAACCGCCTTATGAGCGTGCCATATTGAGCCAAGTACAGTCACCTTGGGCATTGAATACCGCACCTATCACAGTCGATGAGGTGGATTTAGATAAAAAATCAGGACAAGTCTCTTTTTATACTGATATTGAACTGTTACTTGAAGCCATGGCGCAAGGTAATTGGTTAGGAGTAAGGCTGTCATCGTCGAACCAAAACAACACGTTTGATGTAACAGTCCCTTCAGTGAATATGGCTCATGCAATGGCTGATTTTAATTTGTGTCGAGCCAAGTTACCTGCAATGGCATACCAAGATGCGAGAGACGTAGTATTGCAATTTAAGTTAGGTCAACGTGTGGTCAGTTCATCACAAAAACAAATCTTGGCTGATTTAGCGAGTTATTTAAAACATGACAAAAATGTCAAACGTGTATTGATTGATGGGCATACAGACAATGTTGGCTCCAATGTTGCCAATTTACAGATTTCAAAAATTCGTGCTGACGATGTAGCCAGCATTCTGCGTGAAAACGGTGTGCGTTCATCGCTGATGGAAATTCGCTCTCATGGTTCTCGCTATCCTGTTGCCAACAACAATACCCAAGATGGAAAAGCTAAAAATCGTCGCGTGACTATTCGCGCTATTCGCAAGGAAGATGCAGTAAAAAGGAAGGGTAGCTAATGCAGCCTAACAATATTCAATTAGTCGAGCCAAATTTAAGTGCAGCAAACCAAATTATTGCTGTGCTTGAAGGTAAAGGTTATAGCGTTAATCACTTCACTTCTGGACGTGCTGCGTTATATCAATCTCGCTCAGCCATTACTTTGGTCAGCTCGCATATTACAGATATCTCACTGACTGATTTTATACGTCAATTCCATCAAAAAACTGTCGCGACTAACCGTGCTTCCACACCTATTTCTATTGCTATTGTCGATCAGGCGCAAGGAATGATGGCGGCGGATGCAATGAAAGCAGGCGCAACCGATTATTTACTACGTCCTTTTGAATCTGAACAGTTACTGGGCTTACTCGCGCGCGTTGAAGCACTAGATAAACCCTTAACCAATATCGTGGTGGAATCATGGCGTAGCAAGCAAGTGTTGCAGTTAGCACACCGTGCGGCAGGGACAAACGCGACCGTATTGATCACCGGTGAATCTGGCACCGGGAAAGAAGTATTAGCGCAATATGTGCACCAACATTCTTCGCGTTCAAATGCGCCTTTTGTTGCCGTTAACTGTGCCGCTATTCCTGAATCCATGCTCGAAGCAGTGTTGTTTGGTCATGTGAAAGGGGCGTTTACTGGCGCGACACAAACGCAAACCGGTAAATTTGAAGAAGCCAATGGTGGTACGATTTTATTAGATGAAATCGCTGAAATGTCACCCAGTCTTCAAGCTAAATTATTGCGTGTGTTGCAAGAGCGTGAAGTCGAAAAAGTGGGGAGTCATAAAACCGTTCCATTGGATATTCGCGTCATAGCGTCAACCAATAAAGATCTTCGTGTAGAAATTCAAAAAGGGACGTTCCGAGAAGATCTTTATTACCGTTTAGATGTGCTGCCGTTGCATTGGCCATCACTGCGAGATCGAAGCGCTGATATTCTTCCTCTGGCGCGATTTTTCATCAATAAATATCAAATGGGAAGTGCGTGCCAGTTGTCGGAAGATGCGTGTTTTGCACTGTCTAAATATCACTGGCCGGGCAATATCCGAGAGTTAGAAAATGTCATGCAACGAGCCTTGGTGATGCGTCATGGTGATTTCATTACCGCACAAGATTTAATGTTGCCAATTGATCCTAATGCTGCGCCATCTTTACCTCAAACGGAGGGAGGGAATGGTCGGGTAGAAGCGAAGAAAATGGCAGAATTTCAATACATTATCAAAATTCTTAAACAATTCGGTGGTAACCGAACCAAGACGGCTCAGCAATTGGGCGTTACTACTCGCGCACTGCGTTACAAGTTAGCCGCGATGCGTGAACAGGGAATAGACATCGATGCTGTATTAGGTTCTGCGGCATAAAAGGAGAGTTAAATGAGCACAAATAATTCGCTACCGTCTGTATCATCTGAACAACTCATGCTTGATAAAATGCAGCAGATGCAGCAACGCACTCAAGCTGATTTCATCGTAAAACCTAATCTGATGCAGGTCGACGCAACCAATACACAGTTTGCCGCTTCGCCATTGTCATTTTCGCAAGCTATGACAGGTGTTTTAAACACCGTTAATCAACATCAAAAAATCGCCAGTGACAAAGTGACAGCGGTTGAATTGGGGAAAAGTGACGACTTAGTAGGCGCGATGGTGGCAAGCCAAAAAGCCAGTTTATCTTTTTCTGCCCTCATGCAAGTGCGTAATAAAGTGGTTGCGTCCTTTGAAGATGTTATGAAGATGCCGGTGTAACTTATGTCTGAAATCATTGCCCAACCATCGATGACAAATACGGCAACAGGTTCAACTGCGAGCAGTGGATTGTCGTCAAATCCGTATATTAATAACCTTAAAAATCTTTGGCATAGTAGTCAGCGCAATTTGGTCTTATCTGCTGTGCTTGCTGCAATTGTCGCTGCCATTATTGTGGTAGCGCTATGGAGTTCAAGTCAAAATTACCGCCCGTTATATGGGCAGCAAGAACGTTTTGATAGCGGTGAAATCATCTCGGTATTAGAAACAGAAGGGATCCCTTACCGCCTACAAGAAGCCAACGGACAAGTGCTGGTGGCAGAAGGTGAGGTCGCAAAAATTAGGATGTTACTGGCAGCAAAAGGGATCAAAGCCAAGTTACCGACAGGGCTTGATTCATTAAAAGAAGATTCGTCGTTAGGCACCAGCCAGTTCATGGAAACCGCACGTTACCGTCATGGATTGGAAGGCGAGTTAGTGCGTACTATTATTGCCCTTGATGCTATTGCTAATGCCCGCGTTCACTTAGCCATTCCACGAAAAACCTTATTTGTTCGCCACAATGCGGAAGCGCCAACAGCGTCAGTAATGGTTGAGCTAAAACCGGGTGAAGATCTAAAAACTGAGCAAGTTGAAGCCATCATTAACCTTGTTACTGGCAGTGTGACAGGAATGAAGACAGAAAATGTGTCAGTTGTTGATCAGTATGGGCGTTTACTCAGTGCTGATGTTGGCTCGACTGAAATGGGTAAAGTGAATGCTAAATACCTCGATTATCAGAAGAATCTCGAAAAGCAGGTGATCCAACGTGCCGCTGATATGCTAACGCCGATTGTCGGACCAAGTAATTACCGCGTGCAAGTCGCCGCTGATCTTGATTTTAGCCATGTCCAAGAAACCAAAGAGGTGGTTGATTCAACGCCTGTAGTGAAAAACGAGCACCGTATTGAAAATAACAGTATTGATAATATTGCTTTAGGTGTACCGGGTTCATTAAGTAACAAGCCACCCATTACTGGCGAAGAAGAGAACAAAGACAGTAAAAACACCAATGAACGAACGGAAATCAATCGTCAATATGCGTTAGGCAGCAGTGTTCGTCATACCCAATATCAACAAGGCAAATTAAATAAACTCAATGTCTCTGTGTTACTTAATTCTACTGCTGCACCAAATGGTAAAGCATGGACAGAAGCGGAAACACAGCAAATTAGCAATATGATCAAAGATGCGGTAGGGATCAGCGCTGCTCGTGGTGACAGTTTGAGTATTTTAAGTTTCAACTTCACACCGATTGCAATTGATGCGCCTCCTGCTATTCCGTGGTGGCAAGATCCAACCGTTCAACAACCACTACGCTACATGATCGGCGGTATTCTCGGCTTATCGATGATCTTTTTTGTGCTAAGACCGCTTATAAGTCATTTAACAGGATTAGATCGTCGACGTGATGAGTTAACTTTTGCGGAAGAAGGTATGGCGCACTCTTACGATGAAAGTCTGCAAACTCGCGAAGAGCAAGAACACGAAGAAACGTTAAATGAGCGTTTAGCCGCGAAAGGGATAAACGGAACGAATAACGCCTTTAGTGCCAACAATGATTTGCTGCCACCACAGGGCTCGCCATTAGAAATCCAACTTAAACACTTACAGCTTATTTCAACCGAAGAGCCAGAGCGTGTTGCTGAAGTCTTAAAACAATGGGTGAATGTTAATGAGTCAATCACAAACAAAAAATCAGACGGATAGTAAAACCCCTGCACTGACTTATGTTGATAAAACAGCCGTCGTATTGTTGGGAATGGGAGAAGATGCCGCCGCGGAGGTATTGAAGCACTTTACCCGTGATGAAGTGCAGCGTGTGACCCGTTCGATGGCGGCATTAAGTGGTATTCAAAGTGATAGTGCGAAAGGGGTAATTCAGCACTTTTTTGAAGATTTTCGTGCGCACAGTGGTATTCGTGGCGCATCGAAAGAATACCTTTCAAATACTTTGCGTAAAGCGTTGGGTAATGATTTAGCCAAAGGGTTACTTAATAACATTTATGGTGATGAATTACGTAACAACATGCAGCGATTGCAATGGGTGGATGCAGAATTATTGGCTAAATACGTTAGCCAAGAGCACCCACAAATGCAGGCAATATTCTTAGCCTATTTACCGCCAGAAACCTCATCGAAAGTGTTGGCGAAAATGCCAGTGGATTATCATGACGAGCTGCTATATCGCATCGCGCAACTTGATGAAATAGATCATGATGTTGCCGCTGACTTACATGATTTGATTGAACGTTGCATTGCTCATATGTCACAAGCGCAAAATGCACCTATTTTAGGAACTAAGCAAGTTGCCGATATTATCAACCGTTTCGAAGGTGATCGCGGCCAATTAATGGAATTACTCCGTTTGCATGATGAAGACATGGTGCACGAAATTGAAACCAACATGTTTGACTTTATGGTGCTTGGTCGCCAGAAAGAATCGACCATGGATAGATTGGTGCAAGAAATCCCTGTTGCGACGTGGGTGATTGCGTTAAAAGGTGCTGAGATCAGCTTACAACAAGCGATTAAACGTTCAATGCCACAGCGTATGGTGAAATCCCTAGAAGATGAAATGGCGCTAAAAGGTGCAGTACCTGTGAGTGAGGTAGAACGCGCCCGAACTGCCATTATGGATCAAGTGCGTGAGCTGGCAGAAAATGGTGAAATTGATCTTCAGCTCTATCAGGAAATGACGGTGGAGTAATGATGAAGAAAGTAAAAATACATCAGTTATCACCGGGGCAATATCGGCCTCATCGTTTTCCTCCTGTGGCAGAGCCAGTAAATCATGGTTTTAATGATGAATTAGGCGATGTTGATCCTGCGATTAATTGGCAAGACAGCCAGTTTGAATTACAACAAAAATTGGATGAAGGCTTTCAACAAGGGCTAAACAAAGGCTATGACGAAGGATTTAACCAAGGCGTTGTGCAAGGTCGTGATCAAGGTGTTATAGAAGGGCAAAAAGACGGTTTTCAACAAGGTTACGGACAAGGTGAACAAGCAGGGCGAGAGATCTTTAGCCAAGCAGTAAAACCAGTTGAGAAAATCTTGTTTGAATTAGAACAATGGCAACAAGAAAAAGACAAACAACAACGTCAGCTTATTTGCGACTTGGTACAAAAAGTGTCGCAACAGGTTATCCGCGCTGAACTGACATTGATGCCACAACAAATTCTCGCTCTAGTAGAAGAAGCACTGGATGCGATTCCGGGTAAAACAGAAAAAATCATCATTGA
Organism: Photobacterium sp. GB-210; assembly: GCF_003026075.1. NCBI lineage: Bacteria > Pseudomonadati > Pseudomonadota > Gammaproteobacteria > Vibrionales > Vibrionaceae > Photobacterium > Photobacterium sp. GB-210. The sequence continues at coordinate 56,296 of NZ_PYNU01000023.1, forward strand.
ACTTAACCCACAAGATATTGATCGGATCCATACCATCAATAAGAGCTTACCTGAGTCTTGGAAGCTGATTGCTAATCCCACATTACCCGTCGGTGGTTGTCAGCTGATAACCGATAACGCAGAAGCCGATGTGGGGTGTGATGCGCGACTAGAAGCCTGTATCGAGAATGTGCAGCAACATTTAGTTGAGCAGAATCACCCGTTAGATACCCCAATCCGTGTTGAACAAGGAGATCAGCATGAATCGTCTTCAAGCGGATAGTTTAACCGCCCTTGCCGCTCTTGATAGTGTGCCTATTGCACGGGTCACGGGGCGGTTAGTAAAAGTGAATGGCTTAATGCTACAAGCCGTGGGGTGTCGTTTTAAACTTGATCAACGTTGCTTAATCGTCGCTGATGATGGTGAGCAGATTGAAGCACAAGTGGTCGGTTTTGATCACAATATTGCGTATTTAATGCCAGTTCGCCAACTCGGTGGATTATACGCAGGTGCAAAGGTGATCCCGATGCAAGGTGGCAGTACAGTGAATGTGAGCCACAAGTGGATTGGACGAGTTGTTAATGGGTTAGGAGAGCCGCTAGATAATGGTTCACCGCTACAAGGTGGTGAATGTTTATCGTTAGAACCAAAGCCTATTAACCCAATGAAACGCCAGCCAGTTGAATCACCATTAGATGTTGGTATTAAAGCGATTAATGGTTTACTGACTGTTGGTAAAGGTCAGCGCATTGGCTTAATGGCGGGCAGTGGCGTAGGTAAAAGTGTCTTAATGGGGATGATCACCAAATACACTGCCGCCGATATTATTGTGGTGGGGCTGATTGGTGAACGTGGTCGAGAAGTCCGTGAATTCATTGAGCGTAGCTTAGGTGAGGAAGGACGAAAACGTGCAGTGATCATCGCCGCGCCAGCTGATGAATCACCACTCATGCGTTTACGAGCGACCAAGCTTTGTCACCGCGTTGCCGAATACTTTCGTGATCAAGGCAAAGATGTACTGCTACTGATGGACTCATTGACCCGATATGCGATGGCGCAGCGTGAAATTGCACTCGCACTAGGAGAGCCGCCAGCTTCTCGGGGTTATCCACCGTCAGTATTTAGTTTATTGCCACAATTACTTGAACGTGCTGGTAACGGAGAGAATCCCAATGGCAGTTTAACTGCAATTTATACCGTGTTAGCAGAAGGGGACGATCAGCAAGATCCGGTAGTGGACTCTGCTCGTGCCATTTTAGACGGTCATATTGTGCTATCTCGCACATTGGCAGAGCAAGGGCATTATCCAGCCATTGATATTAATGCTTCCATCAGTCGATGTATGAGCAATTGTACTGAGCAAGCCCATGTCACCGTTGCGAATCAATTTAGACAGTTAAATGCGAATTATCAGCAAGTAAAAGAGCTACTTCCATTAGGTGGCTATCAACAAGGACAAGATCCTGAATTAGATCAAGCGGTAATGATGCAACCCCAGCTTAAACAGTTTTTGCAGCAGCCTGTGACTGAACACTGTGATTACCAAGCGAGCCTAACCCAATTAGCTAACTTGTTTTCAGTCAATCAATCCAGTCCGTCAGCACCATAGCCACACCGTGTTTTAGGAAATGGAGCAAGAATAAACCATGAATTTGCCAGTCAAAGCTGTTGAGCAATTACAACGATTATCAGAGCAAAAGCGCGATAAACTCAGTGCTATTTACCAGCAGCAGCGCCGGCAAGTGGATAATTATCAGCAACAACTACAGTTATTAAGCCAGCTAAAACAGCATTATATGGGGGCTGAACAAACACACGGCTCTGCGATTAACAGTGCGATGCTTAATAACAGCAATCAATTAACGTCACAGTTAACGACCATGATTGATCATCATCAGCATGAGCAAGCGATCATGAGTGCGGAATGTGATCACAGTGAGCAGCAATTACAAGCAAGTAATCAACAAGTTAAACGCTTTGAAGAAGTAAAAAAACGCTGGCTTGCCAAACAACAATACGAACAAGCCCGTAAAGAGCAAAAGCAATTAGAAGAGTTGATTAACTTGCGGCATAAAAAGCGGAAGGTCTGAAGTGCTCACTATAAGGAGATATTATTGAAAATGTATATGAGCTGCTAATCAACAAATTTAATACTTTGATTTCTAGTTATATCCTCTTTATCGCTTATTATTAAAAGTTTTTATCTCGTCAGCAATACTCCCCAATCGCATTTTATACCTCATTCTTACACTCTAAAAATGTAATCAATGACGATTAATTTTAATCACGCTCCCTAAATAACGCTTGAACCGTTGTGCAAAGTGCTGATTGATATATTTAACGGTTAATATGCTAAGCGATGTTTCTAGTGAGCGAGTAATGCGATGGAGTGCACTGCTATCGTTATCGTTATCGACTGTTGTCGCCAGATGAGTATGGTTACGAACCATTAAATAACAATCATGTAAGGATACAACAATGATCAAAAATTATTTCAAACTAAAAAAAATATTTAGCTACATTGGTACCTTCTGTTTAATTACTACAAGTAACTCGGCTACTGCATTCTATGATGCCTACCCTGAAAGTGAAGGGCCTTATATTAGTGGCTCGGCATCTGAAAATTTTACGTGGTTAGGCGAAGATTTCTCAAGCTACCCTAATAGTCAGCAGCTAGAATGTTCGAATAATAAAAGCGCCATCGATCATTTTGATGTTACTTCAGGATGTTTACAGTCTAAATCTGTGGATAGTGGGAAGTTAGGTTGGACGAACGATAAAGTCTTTCGTGTCGTCGCGATAGGAAAAGACAGTAATGGCAATGAAATAAAGTACACCGACCAAACGAATCAATATAGGGCGTACATTAAAGCATGGAAAAATTCCGGCACTATACCTGCTTGGTCTGGCTTACATGCGTTTGCTCGTTACCAAACATCTGATGATTTATATGTAGGCTCTATTCGTTATGACGGTAATGTAACGATTAAAGTAAAATACCAAGGTTCATACACTACTCTGGCTCAAACCAAATTAAGCAATGGCGTTAAAAACTACCTTAATACAGAGGGGAAGCTTGCCGCTGGTCAATGGTATGACATTCACTTTTCTGTGGTAGGTAATAAATTAACGTTGGCCCTAGATGGTGTCGAATTATTGTCGGTAAACAATGATTTATTAACTGAGGGTACTATCGGTATCCGCACCGATAACCTATCTGCTTACCTTGATGATTGGCAGTTGCTATCGAGTAATTCAACAGTTATTGATCCCCCAACAGATCCTGAAATACCCACAGATCCCGAAACACCAGCACAGGTCGTTGAATTTATCCCCGGAAAAACCAAAGTCATCAATGGTGAGATCTATTCGTATGATGGGCCGTGTTATCAAGCCAAAAATAGCCCTGGCAGTTGGGAGGTTCCAAGTAACGCGTCATGGTTTTGGGATGCGGTTGAATGCATAGATAATCCTTCGCCACCCACTGCTCCTGAACTACCGACAGAGCCTGTACCACCAACAGATCCTGTGCAGCCAACAGATCCTCTACCACCAACAACTGCTGTTGAGTTCATACCGGGTTCAACAAAGGTTAAAAACGGAGATACAGTGACTTATAACAATATTTGTTATCAGGCAAAGAACAATCCGGGTAGCTGGGAAATTCCAAGTTCAACGTCTTGGTTTTGGACTGTGGTGAGTTGTCCATAATCCACAGTAATATAAGCATTAAACCTCAGTCTCACATTAAGACTGAGGTTTATTTACAGCAAAGTGTAAATGTCTTTCACAAGCCCAATAATGTACTTACAACTACTTCACTACACAATAAACTTGGTCGTTCTGTTGGTGCATCGACATGGTGATTAAATAATGGAAATTAAAGAAATACATATTGCAAAATGTCACTGTGGTGCTGTTGAGTTAGAGCTGACGATGCCAAATGGATTAGAAGATCCTCGTCGTTGTTCATGTTCTATGTGTCGAAAACGTGGTGCCATCGCTGCTTCTGTATTACTTGAAAACCTAAAGATAATAAAGGGAGAAGATAACTTGACCCTTTATCAATTCAATACAAAGACGGCTAAACATTACTTCTGTAAGACTTGCGGTATCTATACTCATCATCAAAGACGTTCTAATCCCCATCAATTTGCAATTAATGTTGCATGTCTTGATGGCGTTAATCCTTATGATTTGGAGCCCGTCAAAATTTACGATGGGATCAATCACCCAAAAGATACGATCAACTTGTAACTGCAAACATTTATGCGTGTTATAGGAAAGTGTATAAGGTTACACTCCAATACATTGTTTTAGTGACACTTTAGTGCTTAAAGTAATGGGGTAGTGCTGCCCATATTTTAATTAAGCGTGATATGTTCTTATTTATAGGAGCAAACGAATGGATTTAAGTGTTAAACAAAAATTTGAAACGTATCCTGATGAAGTAACAGAGTCTCTGTTAGTTATTCGTTCACTTATCATAAATACAGCAAATGAACATGGGATTGCTGATTTAATCGAAACACTAAAGTGGGGAGAGCCAAGTTATATTTCTAAAATTGGAAGCACTATTAGATATGACTGGAAACCCAAATCCCCAAATGAATATCGTATTTACTTCCACTGCCAAACAACCTTAGTTGATACCTTTAAAGAGGTATACGGAAATACCTTTGAGTACGAAGGTAATCGGGCATTAATATTTAAGCTTGGCGACCATGTTCCAACGAAAGAGTTGTCACACTGCATATCTATGGCATTACGCTACAAAAAGATAAAACACCTTGATTTGTTAGGTGCTTAGAACATATAACAAAGTAATTAAACAAAGATAATACGTTGTGGGCTTGTTTCTATTGTCGGTTAACAGGCTATAAAATTAGTTGCGTTAAATTATATATAGCCTGAACAAGTTGATATTAATTTGCCCACGCACATTCTTACGTTTGAACTTTAGATTAATTAGTTACTGTATTGAGAATTCTGTGAATACCGAGGGAGAAGTTTAGTGATCACAATAAGGAAAGCAACTCAAGCAGATGCGGTTTTAATTCATGCGTTGAGAAGCCGCGCAATCTTAGATAAATGCTCAGCGTACTACAGTAAAGAACAGCTTTCATTGTGGACTGATGGGGGAGTGTCTGACGGATTCGTTCAAGATGTGATGAAAACTTTCTATGTTTCTGTTACTAATGGCCGCGTTATTGGTAGTGGTAAGCTCAATATCGAAACCGGTATGGTTGATGCTATTTTTGTTGATCCTGAGTACTGTGGAATAGGTGCGGCAAAGCAGATGCTTACTTTTTTGGAAAACTTGGCTAAAGAAAACGGCCTATTGTTGCTGAAATTAGAATCCACGATAAATGCGGCGCCTTTCTATCGTTCATATGGGTTTATAGGGGAGAAACTATCTACCTATCATTCACCAAGAGGCATTAGTTTGGATTGTATTCCAATGCAAAAGCCACTGGTAAAGCACGTTTAATAAACTCATTTTTGCCCCCAAATGGCTTGAGGTAATTCATTTACCACAAATTACGGTTGTGGTAACTCTTCTACCACAACTTACCACTAATTGAGATACCATCAAAAGCATGTCAGTCCAATGGGCTAGTTCTCTTGGCTAGCTCATATCAGCCCCAAAGTTACTTAGAACAAATACTCATTCATATTATGATAACGTGATTTTGTATTAGCTTTGTTTACTGTGTATATAAACAGTTTAATGACACGTGGTGATTTTATCGCATGAGTTCTGTTTTTAATAAGAAATATTTCTTGTTAAAAAAGGAATAAAATCCATAACCGATTGAAAATTAATTAATTTAACATTCTATATTGTATTAAATAAGACTGATTAAATACATTTCTTACTTTTCACATCCCCTCACAAAGCGTTATATGTAAAAAAGTGCTATCAACTTCATGATATATAAAGATTATGTCGAGTATAATAAAAGTGTTTTATGAGTATACTTTTGCGCGAAAGTAAGAATGCTTATTAATATACTGTTATGCTTACAAGGAAAATACAGTGAAACTTGAACAAAAAATTCCTCCTCTATTACTTACATTTTTATTTGCTGGCTTTATGAAGCTCATAAGCTTTATTACACCAAGCTTTAATTTAAACTTCCCATTTGCACTAGAACTATGCTTCTTATTTATTGTATTAGGTATTAGCTTTGCCCTCGCAGGTGTTTATTCGTTTAAAAAACACAAAACAACTGTTAACCCTGTAAGCACCGATAATGTATCAACCCTAGTTAATACTGGTATTTTTGGTTACACTCGAAATCCAATGTATGTCGGTATGTTTACTACTTTATTAGGGTACGCATTACTTTTGTCTAACCCTATAAACTTATTAATACTAATTATGTTTATTCTTTACATGAATAAATACCAAATAACACCAGAAGAAACCTTTTTAACATCTACTTTTGGTAATGAGTATGTTGCTTATAAAAATAACGTCAAACGATGGCTGTAATTGTAAGCATAACAAGCGCTTCAACGGGAAATTTACAGCTTGGCTCCCGTCGCTACGCTCCGTAATTATAGCCAAGCCATAAATTCCCGTTAAGCGGGCGTTATGTGTAGATTGAGGATTTAGAGAATTGAGAAGCACAGTATTAAAGAATATCCGTCAGCGTTCCAAATCGCTGCTTGAATTAGTTGAGTCTCTTGAGCCCTCACTGCTTGAGGTACAATTAGATGTGCCAAAGAGTAAATCAATTGGTGAGCACATGTGGTGTATTGTAGGTGCAAGAGAAAGTTACGCACGTTCACTCTTAGTTGGTAAGTGGGACGGTTTTACTTGCTCTCTTGAAAATACTAACAACCTACTTGATATCGTAGCAAAGCTAAAGTCTTCAGAGGTCAAGTTCGAAGAAGCGGTTACTACCATAAAGAGTTGGACAGAGGAGAGAGATGATTTATTAGTTGACTTACTTGAGCATGAATCAATGCACGAAGGGCAGTTGATTAGGCATGTTTATGCCCTTAAGCAAGAAGTGCCAAAGTCAGTAAAATGGGCGTAAACACATATCCTTATCTGTTATATGCACCTCGGAGTATTGTCGTAATGGAAATAAACACCTTAGTATTGTTTGTAATTGCAGCTCTATCTATAAACCTGATACCTGGGCCTGATGTAATTTACATTGTAACGAATACAATGAAAGGGAAAATGAAGTCAGGTATTAAAGCTTCACTGGGTTTAGGTGTTGGTTATTTGATTCATACATTAGCTGCTGTTTTAGGTCTTTCTGCATTAATTCTTAGTTCTGCATTTTTATTTGCGATAATCAAGTATTTAGGTGCGGCTTACTTACTCTATCTTGGCGTAATATCAATTATTAATTGTTACCGTAACAATTCTAAAATTTGTGTGGAAATTTCAGATGAAAAACAAAGTAATGTTTTCAAGCAAGGCGCCATCGTTAGTGTATTAAACCCTAAAGTCGCAATGTTCTTTTTAGCATTCCTGCCTCAGTTTATTGATCCAACGGGAGTTAATGCTACAAGCGAGTTGCTGACTTTAGGTTTGTTATTTAGTCTGTTAGCAACATGTTGTAACTTGTTCTATGCCAGTTTAGGAAGTATTTTGTTTAGTAGTCCTAAAGCTCAGAAATACTCAAGAACACTTGAAGGAGTATCAGGTACAATCTTAATTGGTTTAAGTGCAAAGATAGCCTTAAGCAGCAATAAATAGTGCATATAACAAATAAGGATATGTGTCGCGAAGCCGACACCTATCCGAAGTGTTGGACAAGCCCAAGCCACCTTATATAAGTAAATATTGGAAATATCATGAAGGGGGATGCCAAAAATAAGTCGAACGTTATCCTTGGTGTGAACCAATCATTTTAATACTCTGATTTATAATAAAATCCTCTTTAATTATGAAGCGTGAAAGCCATTATCCTTATTATTGAACGTCGGTTATCTGGGTCGAAATATTCCCGTTAATTGCATGACATGTTGGCAGCAGGGGCAAAAGGGTTGGGCTTTTATACGTACCGTTTTATTCGGTGAGGGCAACGTTAGTTGCCCGGCTATCATGAACATAAATTGGATTGCTTGAAGCAGCTTCTTTTCATGACCCCGCAGCAGACCATAATCACGTATTCGACGAAATCCTTTTGGTAACACATGTTGCAATATCAACCAGAGAAATTGCAACACAGGTAACGTGCGTGTCTTCATCGTTTGAGTTTGGCTATCTTTATAACGAAATGTCACCTGTTCATTATTGATATACAGAATGTCTTTATCCGCAATTACCCCTCGATAAAGGTATGTCGATAAATACA
>NZ_PYNU01000024.1:0-62725 GCF_003026075.1 Photobacterium sp. GB-210
GCCAAGTTTCGTTACATTGTCCGAGCCGCTGCTTTATTCAGGCTCGTAGGTTCATCTGGTGATACAGACGGTTCACTCATAAAGCGGTGAACAACGCTTCATACGACTTCAGGTCGCACGGACAGAAGTGTGTGACGCACTTAGCTCTATTCTGGCTGGTAAGTATTAGGAAAGGTAGGGATAACGCCCAAATAATGGGCTAAAAATTGTTGGCTAAAATAAGCGACGCAGGAGTAAAAGCCAACTGTTTTTAGTCCTGATTTATTTGCTTGTTATGTGTATTTAACCACAATCCAATTTTTTATTAGCTTCTACAAATAAAGCTGAAGGATTTATTACCGCATTTGGAAAGTCCGGTACAGGAAAGTTTAGTGTTCTAACTTTTATCCAAGCAGGATATTTCTTGAATGCTGATTTAACTATGCTATTAAAGTCATTAATTTCATTACGATTATTGCACAAGCATACATGATGTTCTTTTCCAGATTTAATGCAAGAAGTTACGCTTTTTGAAACATCTTTTAAAGCCTTATGAATACCTAAAGCGACATTTAATTCAGCCTCATTGCTTAGATGTAAATCTTGAGCGAGTACAACCGGTGATAAAATAATAGAGAAAATAATGAATAATTTACGCATGACATCCTTATACACATAACAGTATATTAATAAGCATTCTTACTTTCGCGCAAAAATATACTTATGAAATACCTTTACCATACTCGATATAATCGTTGCATATTATGAACTTGATAGCACTTTCTTACATTTATCGATTTGAAAGAGGGTGTGAAAAGTAAGAAATGTATTTAATCAGTCTTATTAAATACAAACTGAAATATTAAATTAACTAATTATCAATTAGTTATAGCTTCACCTCTGTTTTTAACAAGAAATATTTCTTATTAAATACGGAAATTAAGTGATAAAATCAACACGTTCATTATAACTGTTGATATATACAGTAAATAAAACTAATCCAAAATCACGTTAATGCGATATTAATGAGTATTTGCTCTGAATGATAATGGGGAAAAAATGAGCTAGAATAACTAGCGGCATTCATAACTAGCGGCATTCATGAGCACAAAAAAAGAATCAGTTCATTTCTATTATTGGTTTGCATTTAGTTTTAAATTACCGAATATCGTTCAATTTATTTCGCTTTTATTTACTATTTGTAAATAATGATTCACTGGCACTTTTGAGAAATTTATTTTAACAAAACAAACAATTAATGATCTTTATTGCATCATTTTTTATCAACCGCAATCGAACAAAGTTCAGGTTAAAATTTAATATTCCGAAAGTGTTATTTCCACTTATCGTTTTTTAGCATAAATTACTCACTATTAGTTACTTTGAAATCTTTGTCACTTTTTAATGAGAATGATTTAAATGCTAAGGAGGTAAAATTTTACTTCCTTAGTTTTAGTTAAGGAATGTTGGATGAAGTTTAGTCGAAAAAAAATAAATACATTCATTGGTTCGGTAATGGCGGTTTCGGCTTTATTGACTTGTGGCTCGGCTTTCGCTGCTAATAATGTGGCGCAACCAGATTTAGATTGGCATGTGTTAGATGGTGTTAAGATAAATAGCACTGCGTCTTTATGTCCGCAATCAACCGTAAAAGTGTGTAACGATAACATCTTAGATGCACTATATGCTGATAATAACTTCATGCCATTTTGGTTAAACCCTGCGCTTGTCAGTGCGATCATGCCGCAATTACAAGCGTTGGCAGATTCAGATACACTACCTGGTATGAAGCAGCGCCTACAAGAGTTGAAGAAATTAGAGACAAGGCAAGATGAGCGTGGCTTTGATTTACTATTAACGGATACCTATTTGGTGTACGTGGATTATGTGCACCAGTTAATGCAAGATCCTCGACCGTTATACAATTCACAGCCAGTAAAATTAACGCCTTTGTCGTTAACAATGGCGCAGAAATATTTCCCATTAACGGTTCAAAAAATCAATTCTCTTATTCCTTCTTCGCAGTTTGTTCCAACAATGGGGGTGATTAACCATTTATTAAGTTTGCCAGCTAACCCACTGGATTCAAGTGTCGTTCACTTCGATAAGGTTATTAGCATTGGTGAGCCGATCCCTTATGGCGACAAAGTTGCAACGGTGCTTTGGAATCTGGGTTATTTAACTCAGCCTGAGTATCAACAAGTTGTGGCTCAAGCAACAATTACCAATACTGGTGTGATTAACCAAGCGATCAAAGCTTTTGAAGGAAACTATGGCTTGAAGATGGACGGCATTATCGGGCCTGACGTTATGAGTCAATTAACACGCCCTTATTCAAGTTTGGTACGTCTTGCTGCATTAAACTTACAACGTGAGCGTTTTGCCCAATTAGAAGGGGATGGTCCACAAATTATTGTGAATATTCCTGATTACAAAATGACGCTATACGATAATCAAAAGCCAGTATTTGAGTCGAAAATTATTGATGGGATGCCAAAACGTCCAACCAATTTGTTTCAGTCATACATTAATACGGTTGTGATAAACCCATACTGGTATGTACCTGAAACCATTAAAGTGCAGAATACGATTCCATCGGCTAAAGCAAATCCTAATTTCTTAACGAATAGTCGTATGGATGTGATTAATAGCTGGAGTGATCGCTCTGTTGTGCCGCCGAGTTCTATTGACTGGGCAACGGTAAATCCAAAAACATTTACTCATGAGTTTCGTCAAGATCCTGGCCCTGAAAATGCGCTTGGACGAGTTGCATTTTTGATGCCTGATTCATTCTCTGTGTATATGCATGATGAAGCGCAATCAGAGTATCCATTGTTTAATCGTCGTCATCGCGATTTAAGCTCTGGCTGTATGCGTGTACAACAACCACGTAAAATGGCGACACTTATTTTGTCTTACCAAAATATGCCTAACTTGCCTTCTGTTGACGATATGATTAATACCAACAACCACCGTGAGATTGGCTTGGATACACATGTGAATCTTGATGTGGCTTACTTAACGGCATGGGTAACACCGAATGGTCAGTTAGCGATACGTCCTGATATTTACGGTTACGATAGCCCTCGCGCTAAACCGATTCAGAATCAATTTATTTCGATTCCCAATTACCGCACTCATCAACGTATGGCACTGGCATTGAATGGGCAAAGTAGTTAATTCGAAAGTAGGTTTTAGTTTCGAAGAATAAAGCGCTTATTCAGCGTATGAAAAAGGCTAAGTGCAATACACTTAGCCTTTTTGCTGTATTTAATCGGGCAATATTTATAGGCTGCTGTTAATAAATGAAATGCTGACGGATGAGCGGGGAGGGATGCCAATTTTTCGATGAGTAATTACTGATCAATTTTCAGTCTATTCGGGTTATAAAGGTTTGCTCGTCATCCACAAAAGCGACAAAGCCACCGTGATAGATGAACACTCGACCGCGTCCTTCAACGAGGCAAGCAAGTTGTGGGTTCAAACCTTCTTCGTTATCTTTGCTTTGAAATGTACCTGTATCGGTGATAACACCGCGGAGTACAGGCAAATACCCATAAGTCCGCTTGGCTTGATCAATCAGGCTTAATTCGCTGGTGGTAGAGAAGCAATAAGGTATTTTACCGGCTTCTTCGATAAACATAGTTTTGAATTCTTCAAAAGCTGTGATCACCAGCCAGTCAATGTCGTTAACGTGATGGATAAACATAGAGTTTCTCGGTAATTCTGATATGCAGATTCTATCACTATCAGGGCTGAGTGGAGTAGATATTGCGCCTAAAACTAGCGAGGTATTGAGAGTGACCGTGGCGACAAGAAACGTAAGCCTGAAAAAGTAGCTCATTTTGTTGCTTTCATTTGCGCGGACATGGGATGCCTTAAATGTGACAGGGAATGGTTGCTTGAATTGTTAGATCTTTGCGCTTTACCTACTCACTATATTTCGATTATTATCGAAATATAGTGAGTAGGTATCGATAATAGAGGAAACGCTATGTTAGCAGAGTGGCTCATACACAAAGATCAACTAAGAAGTTACATAGTGAAAAAGACGGGAGATCTTGATTTAGCTGATGACATTTTGCAGGACGTTTACATCAAGGCCAGTCAAAAGATTGAACAACTAGAATCGAGAGATAAGCTCCACAATTGGTTGTATCGCATTACGCATAATACGATTATGGATTTTTATCGGACTCAACAAATTCACGAAGAGCTGCTTGACAATCAAGTGGCAGAAGAAATGTCGGCAGAGCTAATTAACCTGCAAGCGGTGGCGCAGTGTTTACGTCCAATGTTTGATTGCTTGCCCGAGAAATACCGGCAAGTGATGATTCTTGCAGAGCTTGATGGATTGTCGCAGCAGGCTGTTGCTGAACAATTAGGGCTATCACTTTCAGCAACGAAGAGTCGCATTCAACGAGGTCGCGTAAAGCTAAAAGAGATCTTAATGGATTGCTGCAACATCGAAGCAGGAGGTGAGGGAATTGTCGATTTTGACCCTGATCCAAAGTGCGTAGAGTTCTGCAAAACAAGCGCGATGAATGACGGTGTTCATCAATCAGCCCAGGTGACCACACTCTAGATGATTTCTTGAATACTGGGGCGTACAACTGCATGATTTTTACTATGATGCACTTGTGACTGCCTCATTACCTTGCCTAACAACAGCGTTTTTTCCTTGCCTTTCCCATCCACATTTTCGTCAAAAATTAATTATAAAAATAGCGAATATTTTTGCGTCTTTTTTGGTTTTATTGCGTCTTCACAGAGTGAATAACACTTTTATTGAATAAGACAAATGAAAAATAAAGCCACCCCAATTGATATAGAGACTCTGGTTGATGAGTCGCTGTTGGTATTTATAGCAAGTGATGATGTGCAAGATACACTGCAAGGTGTTCGTCGTGGTATAGAGCGTGAAATGCTTCGAGTGACACCAAGTGCTCAGCTTTCGCACCGGCCCCATCCGAAATCGCTAGGTTCCGCACTGACTCACCCATACATCACGACCGATTTTTCAGAAGCACAGTTGGAACTAGTGACGCCTGCGGTGACCGGTAGAAAGGAAACATTTAAAAAATTGGCTTCGTTACACCACTTTGTAGCTACACATTTGCCGGAAGGTGAATCAATGTGGGCGGCAAGTATGCCTCCGTCTCTACCTTTAGATAGTGATATTGCGATAGCAAATTATGGCACATCCAATGTGGGTATGGCGAAGATGCGTTATCGAGAAGGCTTAGCAAACCGTTATGGAAAAAGAATGCAGCTTATTTCAGGCATTCATTACAATTTTTCGTTACCAAAACCTTTCTGGCAGATGCTTCATGCAAATACAGAAAGTCAATTGCCGCTAGAAGATTTTATTTCTGAGCGATATTTTCATCTGATCCGCAATGTTCTACGCAATGGTTGGATCATTCCATATTTGTTTGGTGCTTCACCCGCAGCCGACAAGAGCTATCTGCGAGATAAGCCTTATCAGTTACTGCAGTTAGATAGCACGACAGATTACTTACCTTGGGCGACATCGTTGCGCTTAAGTAACTTAGGGTACGGAAGTAGTGAGCAATCTCGATTCCCGATCAGCTTTAATAGCAAACAGGATTATCTGATCGGACTATGCAAAGCATTAACTCAACCCAGTGTGCAATATTCATACTTAGCAGAGCATCAACAGTTGAATGGTTCGGTTCTTCAACTCGAAAATGAATTATACGGTTCCATACGTCCTAAAATTGTCAATGCACAAATGCGCCCATTGGTGGCCATGTGTCATTACGGGGTGGAATACATAGAATTACGCAGTTTGGACAATAATCCTTTGTTACCGCTTGGTATTGATGAACTTCAAAGTCAATTCATCGATCTATTTCTACTTTACAGCGCATTATCGCCTAGCCCTGAAATAAGTAAGCAGGAAAGAACCTTGATTATGCAAAGGCAAGAGTTGGTCGCGACACAGGGCAGAAAGCCGAATTTGATGTTGCCTACCTTGAATGGTGAGGTGCTACTGACGGATTTGGCGAAACCACTAATGAACCTGTTAGCCAAAATGGCGACCATCATGGATGGCGGGCAGAATACTAATGGCTATGAGAAAGCCGTGATGCGTGAACAAGCCAAGTTTGATGCCAGCCAGTTAACGCCTTCAGCACAGATTTTAGCGGTTATGGAGCAAGAAAACCTAAACTTCACAACGTTAATGAAAAGCTATTCAGACGAGCACCAACAAGGATATTTGAGCGATACGCTCTCTGACGATGAAATGACACAATTACAAATGCTGGCATACAACTCTTTACTTGAGCAAAAACAGCTAGAGGCAGGAAATGAAGAAAACTTTGATGAGTATTTAGCCCAAAAACGTCATATCAATTGTGAAATGCCTTCTCGGGCTGATGCCGCGTTATCAATGCAAAGATATTCGATGCAATTTCAAGACAATAAAGAGCCAGCTAATCAATTATGAATATGCTTTGGAAATTAAAAGGCTACATCAAAATGTATGGCCGGCACTATCTCATTGCCCTTATCGCTTTGCAGTTGGTTGCTTTGATCAATTTGGTGCCTTCATGGCTGATCGGTCGAGTAGTCGACGGCATTAATCAAGGAACATTAGATGCACACAACCTAGTTATCTACGTCGGTGGAATCATTGTTTCGGGTGCGGCAATGTATGGTCTGCGCTTTGTGTGGCAAAGCAAGTTATATGGGGCGTCTATTGCGATTACTCGTGTAATGCGCAGTGAATTGTTTCAAAAGTTCTCACAACTTCCTCCTGCTTTTTATGCTCGCCGCAGTGCTGGTGATTTAATGGCGCATGCAACCAATGATCTTAACGCTGTTGAAGAGACTATGGGCATGGGAATTATGACGTTAGTGGACTCTTTCATCGCAGGTATAACCGTCATTTTAGGGATGATTTTTGTTGTCAGTGGTGAACTGACCGCCATTGCGCTGCTTCCCTTTCCGTTGTTAGTGCTGATCACTCGTCGTTATGGAGTGCAGCTACATAAAGCTTTTGGAAAGGCACAGTCTGCATTTTCTGATTTAACGGAAGAGACGCGTGAAACGGTATCGGGCATTCGTGCGGTTCGTACACACGGTATTTCTGGTCGTCAAGAACAACGCTTTGGACAAACCTTAGACCAAACGGTCGATGCCAATCTGACTGTAGCGAAAGTCGATGCAGCGTTCACTCCAACAATACAATTGGTTTACGGATTGTCGTTTGTGATCGCTCTTGGATACGGCGCATGGTTAATCGAACAGGGTAGTATCACTGTCGGTCTCTTTACGACTTTTACTTTGTACCTTGGTCAACTGCTGGGTCCATTTATGCAGTTTGGTTGGCAATTCAATGTCTTTCAACGGGGTAAGACCTCTTGGCGTCGGTTGGAGCATTTGTTTGCGGAACACTCGGAAGTGGTTGAGGGGGATCTAACATTAGCCAAAGATTCGGATTCAAGTATGTCATTTGATATCCGAGAATTTAGCTATGAGCAATCAAATCGAAGAGTTTTGGAGAGCGTAAAGTTTGAAGTGCCATCAGGTGGATTAGTGGGCATTACTGGGCCAACAGGTAGTGGCAAAAGTACGCTTCTGCATCTGGCTTTGCGTCAATTTAAACTTGAGCAGCCATCCAGTATTCATGTTTCAGGCATGCAAAGTGACAGCCTCACCTTTGATGCTTTGCGCAGCAAAATGGCTTGGGTTCCTCAAAAGCCGTATTTATTTTCCGGCACGATCGCAGAGAACATTGCCCTGTCAAAACCGAATGCGTCGTTGGCTGAAATAAAGCATGTGGCAGACATGGCTTCTATTCGAGCAGAAATTGAAGCGATGCCCGAGGGTTTTGATACCCGACTTAGAGAAGGCGGTACGAATCTATCGGGGGGCCAAAAGCAGCGATTAACACTTGCTAGAGCACTCCTGTCGGACACTGATATCTTGTTGTTAGATGATCCTTTCAGCGCATTAGATATAAAAACAGAGGCGCAAGTTCGTCAAAATTTACAATCGTATTATTCTCACAAAACGATGCTGCTTGTCACCCAGCGCCTGACCAACCTTATTGAAGCTGACCAAATCTTAGTATTAAACGATGGTCAGGTGGAGGAACGCGGTTCTCATCATCAATTATTGGCAAACCAAGGTTGGTATTCCATGGTTTATCAGCGTCAAAGTCAGTTAGGGGAGAAAGGCCCGTTGGTGAACGCAGAAGCATTGCATGCACGTTCAAGCAGTACTTTTAACGTTAACAACGATCCTGCTCTGAAGGAGATCTACCATGGGAAATAATACGCTTTATCGCCGTTTGTTAGCGTTTGCATTGCCGCACAAAGCTCGTTTTGGTTTTGCATTTGTCATGTTGGGGCTAGCGGTCAGTGCTGAAATGACAATTCCTTGGTTGGCAAAAAGTGTCCTTGATGACGTAATCGTGCCTCAGCAATTTGAATGGCAACAGCTTATCTTTTTGATTGGGCTGGTTATGTTTTTTTACGTTTTAGCTGCGGTGTTCGGGTATTTTCAGGCGGTCGCTTTTAAACACGGCGCATTGCTTGTGGTCAAAGATGTGCGCGAGCAGTTATTTCGCCATGTGCTGAACTTTCCCATTGCGACATTCGACAAGCTGCCGACGGGGAAGCTGGTCTCTTACATTACTAACGACACTGAGTCATTGCGAAATATGTTCGTGTCGACGCTACCTACCGTGGTTCAAGGAACCTTACGTATTTTAGCCACTTTTATTGCTATGGCGTTTTTAGACTGGCGTTTGATGTTATTAAGCTTGGTGTTGATCCCCATATTACTTGTGACCATGCATCTATATCGCAAGATTTCAACGCCAGTATTTGATGGCATTCGAGTTCAAGTCAGCAACATCAATGGCCAAATCAATGAGTCGTTACAGGGAATGGCGTTGATTCAAGCGTTTCGCCAGCAGAAACGCTTTCAAACCAAGTTTGAGAAAGAAAATCAAAGCTGGTTTAACTTCAGAACCAAATCGGTAGCCATTGATAGTTTGATGTTGTTGCCATTGACCCGTTTGATTGGGACGCTGACCGTAGCGGGTATTGTTGCCTGGTTTGCAGGGGCTTCAATGTCGACCGTTGTGGAAGTGGGCACCTTATACGCTTTCTTAAACTATGTTGAGCGATTCTTTGACCCGTTCCGACAGTTATCGATGGAACTGCATAAATTGCAGGTTGCTACGGTATCGTCAAAACGTATTTTTGAGCTACTAGACGATGAGTCTGAGGTTCATCATCAAGTGATGCCAGAGGTAGAGTTCAATGATAGTCACGATATTGAGTTTCGCAATGTCACTATGGGGTACGAAGAAGATAACCCCGTGCTTAAAGACGTTAGCTTTACAGCAAAAAGTGGTGAGTTCACCGCAATTGTCGGCCATACCGGAAGCGGGAAAAGCTCCGTAATCAATCTGTTAATGCGTTTTTATCAACAACAGCAGGGTGACATTTTCATTGGCGGGCAATCGCTTCGAACTCTTCCAGAAGCACAATTGCGTAAGTTGTTTGGCTTGGTATCGCAAGATCCAACCATCTTTAGTGGTTCAATTGAAGATAACATTAACTTATCTCACGATGTTCTTACCATTGATAAAACAAGTGCAAACACATTGGCGAAAAGCCGTGAGAGAGCGATTCATGCAGCCCAATTGGTGCAAGCAGACCGATTCATTCATCGTCTACCTGATGGTTTTGAACACAAACCAGGTAATGGCGGTGCCTCGCTTTCCGTTGGGGAAAGGCAGTTATTGGCGTTAGCTCGGGCGATTTCCCACGATCCGAAAATATTTCTACTCGATGAAGCCACGGCGAATATCGACAGTGAATCGGAAGAAGCGGTTAAACAGGCGCTTGATAATATCCAGGGCGGCAGAACGGTTATTGCTGTGGCACACCGGTTATCTACCATTCAAAACGCTGATCAGATTTTGATGATGAACAGCGGCAAGGTCGTACAAAGAGGCACACATCAAGAACTGATTGCTCAAGATGGCGACTATCGAGATTTGTACCTAAGTCAAAAAGCGCAAGAAGAACATGACACTCAAAACAGCACGCTTGGTTTAACCGCCGCCAGTGCAGCATAAATAGTTAATTATGACGAGCAAGAACATTATGAAAAACCACACAACGCACATCGAATCTAATGATACTGATCAAACACAATTTGTATCTGAGCAAGTGATTGAAGACATCCTTGAGTGGGAAATCATGCACGGCGTAGCATTTCGTCAGGCTGACAATACCGCAAGGCATGTTCCCTTTAGTATTGCGCCGATGACAATGGAACGTTCAACGTATGACCACCTACGTAAGGTCACGCCATTGATTGCTAAATTGGTGAGCAACGTTTCTGAAGATCATCGTTTTCTGCAAACCTCATTGAGTGAGATGGCGAAAGCCGACCCGTTCTTCGGTCGCTTAATGGAGCTCCATCAACAAGCTCATGGCGATAAAACCGCCCCTA
The DNA here is from genome assembly GCF_003026075.1 of Photobacterium sp. GB-210. NCBI lineage: Bacteria > Pseudomonadati > Pseudomonadota > Gammaproteobacteria > Vibrionales > Vibrionaceae > Photobacterium > Photobacterium sp. GB-210. The sequence continues at coordinate 10,486 of NZ_PYNU01000024.1, forward strand.
AGCAACCTGCTCGTCAGCCGCTGTTATTAATGAGAACAGATTTTATGGATGACCGACAATACGGGGCGAAAGTTATTGAATTTAATGGCATAGCGGCGGGAATGGGCCCTTTCGGTCAACGTGCTTTCGAGCTGCATCGTTTTGTTGAAAACCAATGGAACGAGGTTTACCTAGAGTGGCTAGAAGATGATTCAGCAACACCTGCCGATAACCAAGGATTGGAACAATTAGCCCTAGGCATCGCAACAGCAGCAAAAAAGGTTCAAGCTCATTTTGCTGATTCTGACAAGAATGGTGTAAGCAAAAATCCTGATCAAAAGCCAACATTCTTAATGATCGTCCAAAAAGGAGAAGACAATGTGTATGACCAACATCTTTTGGAGGTGGCATTACATAAGTTGGGCGTTCGTACCGTTAGGCGTACATTCGAGCAATTGAGCACTCAACTTTCAAGTGGTGATAACCAGCGTTTAATCCTTGATGGTGTTGGCGCTATTGATACCGTGTATTTACGCGCGGGTTACCAATATTCAGATTACTGCGCGCCAGAGTTGGATGAAGACATTTGTTGTCACACATTGAGCCAAACTCGCTTGTTTATTGAAAAGCATTACGTGGCGATGAATGCCACCATCAGTCAACAATTAGCGACGAGCAAATCTATGCAAATGCTATTAACGCAAATGCCAGCCGAAGCTTATATTCAATGGGGATTGTCCCTTAATGAAGCCCATTTAGTGAAAAGCGTGTTGGCAGAGATGAAGGCGATCACCGCAGAAAGTATTGAATGGTTTTATCAGAGTGCGAATAAAAAAGAGTGGGTATTGAAGAACCAAGGGGAAGGTGGCGGTCACTGCGTATTTGGAGAGGATATTAGTGCTATTTTGCAACGACTAAAGCCAGAAGAATACAATGCGTGGACGTTAATGCAGCGCTTGTACCCACATGAACGCGACACCCCAACCATTGCCGTTCGAGATGGCAAGCAAACCTTAGTTAGCGACCTTGTTAGTGAAGTGGGGCTTTTTACTGCGCATTATCAAGGTAAGCCTGTTACTGAAAATAACGGTTATGCTGGATACTTAATACGCAGTAAGCCTGCCAGTGAGAATGAGGGCGGAATACATAGCGGGCAGGGGATTTTGGACTCGTTAGTCTTGATTGATTAATAACTAACTATATATTCGCGATGTATCTGTTTGATGGCTCTATATCGAGCCATGTTACGAAATTAGTCCTCTATCGCGCGATTTTCCAGTACCTAGAGTTATTCGTATATTGCTAAATTAGCAAAGGCGCTAACTCAGAATTGTCCAATAATGCGTTAAGTCTACTCGTAAGCATAATGTGAAAGAATCAAAAAATGCCGTTCACACTTATGTGAACGGCATTTACCCAATAGGCTCTTTTTTCAATGACTTTATTACAATAGTTCCGGTAGTCGATTTGCCGCTCTTTCCAACGCCAGATTGACAACCTTCGTAATTTCCGGGTATTGATTATCTGAATCATCCCAATCAACATCTTCTGGTAACAGTACTTCTTCTAAAATTCGATGCTCCATTACGATCTTATTGTTTCCCAGATCAACCAGCGTGACCTCCGCATTCACATAGCCACGAGGTTTTGAAAGAGGAATAAAGCCGTAGTAATCACGCAGCGTGCCCGCAGCCATGATTTGGATAACAAGTAGATGTGTTGCTTGATACTGATCCTTCACGACAGAAACATCGTAATCGAAGTAACCTTTTTTAAGTTCATCTTTTGGAAGTTTATGTTCGTCAGTCGCTTTATAATATTCTGGGATAATCACGCTGTGGCTTCCCCGATTCTCTATCAATTTCGCAACTTTTGACTTGCCTACTTCAAACTTATCATGCGTTAGTGATTGAATATGAGATTCAACACTATCAGTCACCATTTCGTTGATAGCAAGATCAAGTAAACCTTCAGCACCTGATCGATGCGCCTGCATTTCTGGTGGTTGGACAAATGCAACTGCGATATTTTTATCTCCTCCCGTTTGCCAAAAGTCAGATGGAATATCCATTGCTTTTTTAGATACACATCCAGACAAAAGCATTACTGCTAAAGCACAACCGATAATTCTTATATATCTCATAATGTTACTTCCCTTTATTATATGAGAAAAAAAGGCTATCAATGGAATTATCAATGTACAATGTATCGTAAATTAAAAATGACAAACTGTGATTAATTACCTAATGGCAGTGGTAGTAGGGGTTATTACAATTCAAAACTTGGATCGATAAAGCAAACTTTTGCGTTTGTTTTTTGTTCAATATGAGCCGCTGCAAATTCAGTTTCATCTCTTTTTTGTCAGGGAACACAATGTGCGTTACTGCTACTAACACTCATGTTCGACACAATAAATATTGACCACAACGTTAAGTGACTTTTCATTCCTGCAGTTATTTATGATGTACTAATTTTTCCGAAAATGATTTCTGTGGCACATGAGTTAGTTATTTGGGCTAGCTTATTTATCTGCCTCATCCTCTCATAAAGCGTTAGATGTAAAAAAACGCCATCAACATCATAATATATAGAGATTATATCGAGTATGATGAAGGTATTTTATGCGTATATTTTTGTATAAAAGTAAGAATACTTATTAATACACTGATGTAGATAAAGGAATGGAGTATGTCTAAAAGCACAGCAACATATTGGAATGTATTGGCCGAATCAAATAAGAGCAAGTGGGAACCGATTGAAGGTAGTTCAGGTATGCTTGAGCAATTAACGCTTGCTATAGATGAAATATCAGGAGATTACACTCGACTTACTCGTTTTAAGGCAGGTGCAGATACAAAAGAGTTTGGTGGTAAATCACATGATTATCCAGAGGAAATATTTATCATCTCCGGTAGGCTTTATGATATGGCATTTGATCAGTGGTTGGAAGCAGGGCATTTTGCAAGTCGTCCACCCGGAGAAGTACATGGTCCGTTTATTTGCGACGAGGATTGTTTAGTATTAGAGGTATCTTTTCCAAGTCAGAGTATAAAAATTACATAACAAAGCCCATTAAATCGGCTGACAAAACACGGTATTTTCGCTTATGTGTAGCCGTGTATTTTGCACTGTTTATGGCAGCAGTTACCTTATTTCTCTTAATACTACCAGTCTAAATAAAGCAGATAGCCTAACTGGTTTTTGTCTCAACGTTTGCTAGAAGCCTTAATTTGTTTGAACTCTAAAATAGCCTTACATGGTGAGCTGTCTGAGCATAATGTCTGATAACGAGTACAATCTGATGAGAATTGATGGTATAGCTCATTGTCTCGTACTAGAATTTAAAAATCTCTCAAATAATGATTAAACTCCAATGACACTATATATAATTCTGATAGTTATATTTCTGTGCTTTGCTTGCTGGTATGACGGGTGGTGGATTTCATCACTTACCGAAAAGGAAGGAAAAGATTTATATAAAGCAGTAAGTGGTCAACGTGTAGAAGATCAACCTAAAACCACGGTTAACCCCAATGCCGTTGATTTGTTTGCTAGAACTGACAATGGAAAAGCGTTTTACATGCTCAACCTTATTAAGGACAAAAAAGATCTAGAAAGTAAGGATATGGGAGCACTTGAAAGTATAGATAGAAATTACGCTAAGGTTGTTTTCCCTCTTTTATTTAAGCATGGCTGTCACCCCGTTCTCGTATCAAAACCACTCTCTACTTTTTCACAACCCACTACTGAAGAAGAATGGGACGCTATTTTCATTATAAGATATAGAAGCAGAAGAGATCTTTATAAGATAGTAACCAATCCTGAATTTCAAAAAGCTTGGGAGTTTAAATTGGCATCTATTCAAAATACCACGGTTATTCCCTCTATTCCTGTATTACAAGGAGTAAACTTAAAGTGGATTGTTGGTTTAATATTAATTTTAATTGGATGGGTTAGTACATAAATCGTGAGGGAACGCCACGAATTATAACTTTATATTAAAGGCTTCTGCTATCTCATATCGGTATTGATAGACGTAAATTAATAAATGTTCACCCGAACAATATCGATAACGCTGTATATTTATTCCACTCATAAAAAAAGCGAACCTTGTGGGTTCGCTTTTTAATTTAGCAATAAGTTAACGAACGTAATTCGTTATCTCAAATAGACTTTAGTCTTCAATATAGTTCTCAATACTCGGACAAGAACACACAAGATTACGGTCGCCAAATACGTTATCAACACGGTTAACACTCGGCCAGTATTTCGCTGCTTTGGTGTGTGCTGATGGGAAGCAAGCGACTTCACGGCTATAAGCGTGGTTCCACTCTGATTCCATCATATCAACTTGGCTGTGTGGTGCGTTAACCAGTGGGTTATCGTCTAATGACCATTCGCCAGATTGAACAAGGTTGATTTCTTCTTTAATCGCAATCATCGCGTCACAGAAGCGATCCAGTTCTGCTATGTCTTCAGATTCAGTTGGCTCAATCATTAATGTGCCAGCGACAGGGAACGACATAGTTGGCGCATGGAAGCCATAATCCATTAATCGTTTCGCGATATCTTCTTCTGAAATACCAGAGGCATCTTTGATCGGGCGTAAATCAATAATACATTCGTGTGCAATACGACCTTCAGTACCACGGTATAAAACAGGGTAGTGTGGGCGAAGGCGTTCCATCACGTAGTTTGCATTTAAAATAGCAAGTTCAGTGGCTTGGGTTAAACCCTGTTCTCCCATCATCGCAATGTAAGCGTATGAGATAGGCAAAATAGACGCTGAACCTAATGCTGCCGCAGATACGGCATATTGCAGTTCATCGCTATTTGTATCTTCAACATGTCCCGGTAAGAACGGTGTAAGGTGCGATTTAACACCAATAGGTCCCATACCTGGGCCACCGCCACCGTGAGGAATACAGAAAGTTTTGTGTAGGTTTAAATGAGAAACATCTGAACCAATAAAGCCTGGGCTAGTTAAACCAACTTGCGCGTTCATGTTAGCACCATCAAGATAAACCTGACCGCCAGCTTCATGGACAAGATCACACACTTCTTGTACTGCTTCTTCATACACGCCATGGGTAGACGGGTAGGTGATCATGATGCATGACAGCGCATCACGGTGTTTTTCGATTTTGGCTTTTAGATCATCAATATCGATATTACCTAACTCATCACAGCCAACCACAACCACTTTCATTGAAACCATTGCCGCAGAAGCTGGGTTAGTACCGTGTGCTGAGCTTGGGATCAAACAAACATTACGGTGGTTATCGCCATTGGCTTCATGGTAACGCTGAATAGCGATTAGACCAGCATATTCACCCTGTGCGCCAGAATTTGGTTGCAGCGAGAATGCATCATAACCTGTGATGGAGCACAGCATTTCAGATAAGTTTTTAGCTAATTCTTGATAACCTAATGTTTGTGTTTGTGGTGCAAATGGGTGCAGTTGTCCAAACTCAGGCCAAGTGACTGGGATCATTTCTGCTACTGCATTTAGCTTCATGGTACAGCTACCCAATGGGATCATGCCGTGAGTTAATGAGTAGTCTTTGTTTTCTAGCTGCTTCATGTAACGCATCATTTGTGTTTCGCTATGGTAGCGGTTAAACACAGAGTGGGTTAGGTATGCACTGCTTCGGCGACATGCTGGTGGAATAGCTGCGAACTCATCTGCGGCAATGTCATCACTGAACATCGACACTTTAAGATCTTGATTGGTAAATAAGCCAAGTAGCTGCTCGATATCTTTTGCAAGGGTGGTTTCATCAATACTGATCCCCAACTTATCGCTGTATTTACGAAGGTTGATACCTGCATCAAGCGCTTTTTGATACAGAGCGTCAGTTTGAGATCCAGTTTTGATTGTTAGCGTATCGAAGAAGTGTTGGTTTTCTAGTTCAAAACCATTATTGCGTAAGCCTGCAGCTAAAACGGCAGTAAAGTGGTGAACACGACGGCCAATTTTCTTTAAGCCTTCAGGGCCATGGTACAGGGCATAAAACGCTGCCATGTTGGCAAGCAGTGCTTGCGCTGTACAAATGTTAGATGTCGCTTTTTCACGGCGGATATGTTGTTCACGGGTCTGCATTGCCATACGTAGGGCTTGATTGCCTTTGGCATCTTTAGATACACCGATTACACGACCCGGCATCGTACGCTTGTGTTTATCTTTGGTTGCCATAAAACCAGCATGTGGACCACCAAAGCCCATCGGCACACCAAAGCGTTGCGCACTACCAATAACCACATCTGCGCCCATTTCACCCGGTGCTTTTAATACCGTTAATGCCAGTAGATCAGATGCCACCGCGACTAATGTTTTCTTATCATGTGCCGCGTCAATAATGTCGGTTAGATCTTGTAATTCACCGTTGCTAGCAGGGTATTGCAGTAAAGCACCAAATACATCGTGTTTCGCGAGATCTTCTGCACTACCTGTGATGATTTCAAAACCAACGTATTTTGCACGTGTAGTGACAACATCTATGGTTTGAGGGTGAAGATCGGTTGAAATGAAAAATGCATTGCTTTTGTTTTTACTCGCGCGCTTACATAGCGTCATGGCTTCTGCTGCGGCAGTGGCTTCATCAAGCAGTGATGCATTAGCCAGCTCCATGGCGGTTAGATCCATGATCATTTGCTGATAGTTAAGCAGAGACTCTAAACGGCCTTGAGAGATTTCTGGTTGGTAAGGGGTATAAGCGGTATACCAACCTGGATTTTCTAATACATTGCGAAGAATAACATTTGGGGTAAACGTGTTGTAATAACCCTGACCAATATAACTTTTATTGATGATATTTTTGCCAGCGATCTGCTTAAGCTCTGCCAGCATTGCCGCTTCACTTTGTGCCTGTGGTAATGTCATCGGCTCTGTTAAACGAATGGAAGCAGGAACAGTTTGCGCTATAAGCTGGTCAATACTACCGACACCTATAGTTTCTAACATTCGCTGTTGTTCGAGTGCATTAGGGCCATTATGGCGATGTGAAAAATCATTATCGTCACTGAGGGCTTGAAGAAAAGGAGTATTGGTCATGGTTCTTTCCTGAACGTTGTCCTAGTTACCAGTGTCTGGCTTTAGGGTATTCATCGGTAATGCTGTAAATGGCAAAGCAACAAAGATCGAGTGCTGTACCCGATCTTTGTTTTTATAATTTAGTCTTCTTCAATTGAAGCAAGATAGGTTTCAGCATCAATTAATGTTGCCAATTCATCAGAATCGCTAAGTTTGATGGTTGCAATCCAGCCGCCTTCATAAGGTTCTTCATTAACCAGTTCAGGGCTGTCTTCTAAATCTTCATTAATCGCAACAATTTCACCTGTGATAGGGGCGTAAATGTCGGAAGCGGCCTTTACTGATTCCACTAAAGAGAAGGCATCACCAGCATCTGTTGTATCGCCGACTTCAGGTAAATCAACAAATACCACATCGCCTAATAAACCCTGCGCATGATCAGAAATACCAACTGTCACTGTTCCATCACCGTTATCACGGATCCATTCGTGGCTACTGGTAAACTTTAATGTTGATTCCATGTTTGTACTCCTTAACCCACCGGTTATATGGTTATTTGATAAAAGTTTCTTATAGTGGAACACGTTTTCAATATCTATTGTGCGATTCTACGCAAACGTTTGCTATTTGTCATGTTTATTTGTTTCTAACATGGTTATACTAAGTTTAAATTTAGTTAATAAACGCTGATTTTCATCACTAAATCCATAATATTACCTATTTATAAATGGATTTAACGATAATGTATGTCTCATAGGTAACATTTTTTTAAAAAGATCATGACTTTGTGATGTGAGTTTTATTAAGTTTCCTATAAGAAACTATGATGAAGGTCGAGAGTTGTGGCGGCTGAGCTGAAGAAGGAAGTGATATGACAGATGAATATATCCACGATGTTTATCCATCGATGCGGATCGAAAAAACTCAAGCCGCAGAGCATATTGCGCCTTTAAAGTTAGGTGAGAGACTAAAAGAAATTCGTGTTTCTTTAGGTCTAACCCTTGAAGAAGCCAGTAAGCGTACAGGACTTGCACGTTCAACCTTGTCAAAGATTGAAAATGAGCAAATATCTCCGACGTTTCAAGCGATGCAGAAACTCGCTACAGGCTTAGCTATCGACATCCCACAACTTTTTGAACCACCGAAAACCATCACCGCCTCGGGTAGACGTGATATTACGCGCTATGGTGAAGGTCGACCTCATCCCACTTCAACCTATGAACATGAACTGCTTGCTACGCAATTAACAAATAAAAAGATGATGCCGTTTAAATCGCACGTGCGTGCACGATCGTTTGATGATTATAGCGAGTGGATCCGCCATGACGGCGAGGAGTTCTTACTGGTATTAAAAGGTGAAATCACTTTTTTCTCTGAGTTTTATGAGCCGATTCATTTAGTCGAAGGGGATTCAGCCTATTACGACGCGACAATGGGTCACATGCTGACATCTGTTAGTGAAGAAGATGCGTTAATTCTTTGGGTGACGGCATCTTAGTGTCATCGAACGGTTTATAGCATCAACCAGTTTTATAATTACGTTACCATTTACATGGATACCAACTAGATAACGGAGTGCAACTATGTCTCAACAACTTAAGCAGACCCCATTACATGGCTTACACATTGAAATGGGAGCGAAAATGGTGCCATTTGCTGGCTATGATATGCCTGTGCAATATGGCTTAGGAGTAAAAAAAGAGCATATACATTGTCGTGATTCTGCTGGGTTGTTCGATGTATCACACATGGGGCAAGTACGCTTAAAAGGGCAAAATGCCGCGGCATTATTAGAAACCTTAGTACCTGTTGATATTGTTGATTTACCGGAAGGTAAACAGCGTTATGCCGTCTTTACCAATGAAAATGGCGGTATTGAAGATGATCTAATGGTGACGAATTTTGGTGATCATCTTTTCCTTGTCGTGAATGCGGCCTGTAAAGAGCAAGATATTGCCCATTTAAAAGCCCATTTGAAAGATGGCGTTGAATTAGAAGTGATTGAAGATCGCGCACTACTTGCCTTACAAGGTCCTAAAGCTGCGATGGTACTCGCTGAATTAAACCCTGTGGTTAGCGATATGGTGTTTATGGATGCGGCTAAAGTGACGTTATTAGATGTTGAATGTTACGTTAGCCGTTCAGGTTATACGGGTGAAGATGGCTATGAAATCTCTGTACCGAATGATAAAGCCGAAGAGTTAGCTCGCGCGTTACTGGCATTTAATGAGGTGGAATGGATTGGTCTTGGTGCGAGAGATTCACTACGATTAGAGTGCGGATTATGTTTATACGGGCATGATCTTGACCCTACAACAACGCCATTTGAAGCCAGCTTAATGTGGGCAATTACGCCAAGTCGTCGTGCTGGTGGTGAACGTGAAGGTGGTTTCCCCGGCGCTGATATTATTTTAGAGCAACTACAAACTAAACAGGCTGCAAGAAAACGTGTTGGGTTAGTGGGGCAATCAAAAGCGCCTGTACGAGAAGGGACTAAGTTGTTTGATGCTGAAGATAATGAAATTGGCATTGTAACGAGTGGAACATTTGGCCCAACAAAAGGTATTCCTGTCGCAATGGGGTATATTCAACCTGAATCAAATCAGCTTGGTGAAACAATTTACGCTGAAGTACGCGGTAAAAAATTACCGATGACAATCGAGAAAATGCCGTTTGTACCTCAACGTTACTATCGCGGCTAATTGCTTCAAAATATTACTCATTAATAGCAGGCAAAAGTGCTTTTTTACGAAGTTAAGCCTGCTTTATTTGGTAGTGACTGCTTTGTATGCAGATTTAAAGAGTAAGGTGAAGCCTTCTTTCGATAGATCTTTAACGGTTAGATTTGCATCATTCAGTCGACGGTAACATTCATTTAGTGCGGTAATAAAAATGTCTTTGTCGATGGCATTATTCATTGTCTGTTTCATGGTTTATTCCTCATCACACTATAATTATTACAACATCATACAGAGAGAGCATTAATAAACACTGAATAAAAGCTGAATGAGGGAAGGGTATTTCTTTAGGAATTAAATAGCCTCTATCTAAAATGATAGAAGCTATTAATAGAAATATTATTTTTGTGTCAAGTAAGTAAATAAAAACTCAGTTATATTGGTCATATCTTCGACGGTAATAAATTCTTCCGTAGTGTGTACTTTGCTCATACCGGTTGATAAATTAACGGTTTTTAATCCTTTCTCATTAAAGATATTTGCATCACTACCGCCACCGGTAGACTTGGTAAATGGTGCTATTCCCATTTCTTTAAAGCTAGCCATGATATCAATAACATGTGGGTCATTATCAGCAATAGAGTAGGCGTTATAAGAGCGTGTAGATTGAATATCTATTTGCGCGTTATGCTTGTTTGCTGTTGTGTTGAATACATCAACCATATGCTGAACTTGTGTAGCAAGCTTATCATCGTTAAGTGAACGCGCTTCAGCGGCAAGATACAATTCAGGCATCACGATATTCGTTGCTTGACCACCAGAGACAATGCCAATGTTAGCGGTTGTTTCATGATCTATACGCGCTAATTTCATATTCATCACAGCATCAGACGCGACTGTTAGTGCATTAATACCTTCTTCAGGTGCAAGTCCTGCGTGAGCGGGTTTACCTTTAATAGTCACTTTTAGGCTTTGCTGACCAGGAGCACTCGTTACAATCGCACCAATAGCACCGCCTGAATCAAGCACAATAGCTTTATCTGCAGTGATATATGACATATCAAAATGCTTCGAGCCTTGTAATCCACCTTCTTCATGGACAGTAAAAGCCAGCTCTATTGTTTTATGGGCTTTGTTGTTTTCTTTGATGGTACGTACCGCTTCGATGATGGCAGCAATTCCCGATTTATCATCACCACCAAGAATGGTGTCGCCTTTTGAACGAATAACCCCATCTTCAATAATCGGTTCAATACTATTGCCTGGCGTTACGGTGTCCATGTGGCAGCTTAAAACAATACTATCTTCAAGTTCACCCTCAAGCTTGGCATAAAGGTTAAAACCATTAGAAATGCTTTCAGGCACAGGTAATTTAGCAACGCTGAAACCTAACTCTTCGAGTTGTTCTGCTAAGGCTTCTGAAATCGCTTTTTCGTTTTTTGATTCGCTATCGATTTTGATGAGATCAATAAAATGAGAAATAAGGCGTTCTTGATTAATTGTTGTCATATTGCTTCTAACCACTAAATAGGAGGAATACACAGTACTCTAATAGGAATAATGGCGAGATGATGGGGGGCTAAATCAATAAAAGTAGAGATAAAAAAGAGGAAAGTAAGTGAAATGAGAGAAGTTTGAACAGGATTACGGCAATGAAAATGCCAAATAAGTCATAGCTTCACATGAATGCGGGAGCGAACCGATTGTGAATCTACATAACGCTTATTTGGCATAAATTGATAAGTTAGCTGATGCTATCAGCTAACTTAATACTCATTAGCCCCAAACGATCAGGCTGTAGTTCTTTTTACCACGGCGGATCAGAGTGTAGCGACCAAAGAGTTTGTCAGCGTCTGTAAACTCATAGAATGGTTCGCTTACTTTCTCGCCATTAACCATGATTGCATTTGAGCTGATGTGTGTTTTTGCTTGACCACGAGAACTTGCAAGACCAGATTTAACTAGCACTTGTTGTAAATCATCGCCATTTTCAGCTTCAGCACTTGGCATACCATCTTGCGCTAGTTGAGCAAAATCAGATTCAGATAAGTGCACTAAATCGTTTTCAAATAGGCAGCGAGTAATGTTCTGTGCCGCTTCTAATTGCTCTTGACCGTGAACTAAACGCGTTGCTTGCTCAGCAAGAATACGTTGTGCTTCAGGTGCTTTGCCACTGTTACGATCTGCCTCTTCAATCTGTTGAATTTCTTCTTCAGAAAGGAAAGTGAAAAAGCGTAGGAAACGATATACGTCAGCATCTGCAGTGTTCATCCAGAATTGGTAGAACTTATATGGGCTTGTTTTTGTTGGATCTAACCAAACCGCACCACCTTCAGTTTTACCAAATTTAGTACCATCAGATTTTGTGATTAGCGGTACTGTCATACCGAACACTTGCTGCTGGTTCATACGACGAGTAAGGTCGATACCTGCTGTGATGTTACCCCATTGATCAGAACCACCGATTTGTAGTTCCATCCCCATTTCTTTGTTCATACTTGCGAAGTCGTAAGATTGCAGCAAGCTGTATGCGAACTCAGTAAAAGAGATACCTACTTCATCACGGTTAATTCGTTGCTTAACAGATTCTTTGCTGATCATTTGGTTTACAGAGAAGTGTTTACCAATATCACGTAAGAATGTTAGAACATCCATATTACCGAACCAGTCATGGTTATTTACCATACGGGCAGGGTTTGTTGCATTGTCAAAATCCAAGAAAGGAGAAACTTGGCGTTGGATTTTTGTCACCCAACCTGCAACTGTATCTAAAGTGTTAAGTGAACGCTCAGTCGCTTTGAAGCTTGGATCTCCAATCATACCAGTAGCGCCGCCAACCAAAGCTACTGGATTATGACCCGCTTCTTGGAAGCGCTTAAGGCAAAGTAGAGGAACCAGATGACCTAGGTGTAAACTATCAGCCGTTGGATCAAAGCCGCAATATAATGTAATCGGACCTTTTGCTAAACGTTCGCTTAAAGCTTCTTCATCCGTAATTTGAGCGATCAGACCGCGATCTTTAAGCTCTTGAATTAAATTCAAATGATTCATGTGTTCTCCAATAATCATTTTATTTACGTTTAATTAAAAATAGGTACGGCATTATTCAATGTCAGTATCTGGTTTATTATGACTTGTAGGCCAATTAATCCCACAACAAATAATACGATATTATTTGTTGCGACATTATATTCAATTTGATGTTGTTTACCACGAAGTTTTCTAAGGGCAAGAACAGGAAATAGAATCGCTAATATAGTCAAGAAAATTGCAGCGGCACCTAAAGCAGGAACAAAGCCATTCGGGTACACAAGAGTGAAAACCAAGGGTGGCAAGTAGCATAGTACCGCAGTAATTAATCTATCTTTGGTATTATTACCATGTTTAAAGGTACTTGCCAATGAATCAAATAGTCCCAATGAAACACATAGATAAGAAGTGAACATTGCGATGGATGAGAAAGCACCAATTAGATAAATTATGCTATTTTCTTGAATGAATATCTGCATTTGTTGAAGCATTACCCCAACATTTGAGCCATGCTGTGCAATATATTGAAAACTATGGTTACCAAATCGAGGTAACGAGCCGAGCATGGTTACTTCCCAAACAATGTAAACGACCAGAGGAATTAAACCGCCAGCGATAAATACATTCCGTAATGTTTTAGGATTTTCACGGCCAATATATTTCACCATGCTTGGAACACTGCCATGAAAACCAAAGGCAGTAATGAAAACAGGAATAGCAGCTAAGGCATATTTGGATGAATCGTGGATATTGACTAAAAACCGACCATGAATGAATGGAATAATAGTAATAACAAGCGTGAAAAAGATAACAATGTTAGTACTAAATAAAACGCGGTTAGCCATATCAACAGCTTTGGTGCTAATAAATACAATGGTTGCAATTATTAACGTAAATATAATCGCAATGATATGAGAGGGGACCGAAATATGAAAATAATCGGTTAAATCACTCTTGTAAATAGAGGATGCGCCTGCAATATAGGCACAAGATAAAGCATAAAGTAGCAATAATAATGATAGATTTATTACCCATTTACCAGGTTTACCAAACAGATCATAAGCAATCGCTTCAAAACCTGTACCGGTTGGGTAATTAAGACATACTTCTAATAACATTAATCCGGTATAAGTCATTACCGCCCATAAAACGGTTAATAAGATTATTGCATTATAAATACCTAAGCCTGCAGAAATTAGCGGAAGTGCAAGCATTCCTGCGCCGAGCATTGTGCCAGAAATAAGCAGTGTCGCACCAATAGCTTTTTTATTCATGACGTGTATCCTGAAAAAATACCTAATAAGATTGTTATTAGGACGTAATTAACTAGCCATCAATAACAAAAAGACGGCGATAATTAATCGAGATATTAATATCTTTCATCGTATATAGAAGAACGCCAGTCTTTAAAGACTGGCGTTTATTTTCCTTTTTAAGCAGCAGTATGTGCTAGTTTTTGTTTATTTTCTTCATCAATAATTTCACTTAGAAGACTTGTGAATACATCACGAAGGTTATTCCAGTAATTATTGAAACGAATTTCATCACGTAGGAAGTGAGTCATTACCGCTGAACGAAGAATGTAAACAGAACCTACAGTATTCCATTCGTCTTCACTAAAGCCACGGCTCTCAGCGTATAGACGAGGAGTTTGACCGTATTCTTCTTCTGATAGAGAAGTAGAAGAAGTTAGGAAGTCTTTAGTGTAAGTACGGCCTGTTGCGTAAGAGCATAGTTCGTAAATACGTTGGTTTAGGTGGTTGTGTGCTTCAAGACTATCATTGCCGATTTCTTTGAAAGTAAAGTCGACCATGTGGAAGTCAGGGTGCATTAGAGGGCGAACCTCAAAGCGACGACCGTCAATAACAAATGGTTCAGCCGTTGCGAGTTTCTTCGCAAACCAGTCAGCCGTCACGATACCACGGCCAATCACATGACCGTAACCACTTACAGTTAGTGGTACTAGGCGATGAGCAGCCCATACTGCAGCAGCAGTTGCACCTGCTTTTGAACCTTCCATGATTGATGAACCTAGAACAACTTGCTTATCCGCTTCGTTCTCGTCACCCGCTTCTTCGAATACGTAAGCGGCATGGTATGAAATCAAGTCAACAATACGCTTGTCTTTCATTGCCACTGCGCCAGCTGCGTACTGGATGAAGCCCACTTTATGTGGATCAACAGTGATAGAGTCAGCTTCTGACATGGCGTGGAATGCATCATACACTTCACGTTTTGGCCAGATAACACCTTCAGGAATGATGTCATCGCTACGATAACGTTCGATTAAAGCGTCGTATTCCATGAATTCGTTGTTGTCATCAAGGAACATAGAACGTACATAGCCACCGTAAGCAGCATCAACGTGAATGTAGAAAGATGAACCGTATTTCTCTTCACACTCTTTACGAAGTTTTATCACTTCATGAACCGCATCGATAGAACCTTCCTCGGTAGTACCCACAACAGATACCATACCTAAGATAGGTGTACCTTCTTCCATTAATTTGAAGGTTACTTCGCGCATTTTTTCAACGTCTGTACGGTAGTTACCATCAACGTCTAGTGGCACAATGTGCTCTTGACCTAGGCCAAGTACGTCCATTGCTTTCATCCATGAATAGTGCTTAGAACGTGGAACAAGGAATTTACCAAGTTTACCGGCATCAACACCGACACCACGTGCTGTTAATGCACGAACTTCTTCAAAGATACCACGTTTTTTCAACTCATCAGTAAGATCTAAAATATCTTTAGATTTCATGTTTAAAAGTTGATGCTCAGTCATGCCTTCAACAAGGTCTTTTGACTTGTCGCATGCAGCGATTGCTAGAGGCATTGTTTTAAGGTTACGAGCAACCCAAACACCTTCGTAGTTAGCAACAGTACCGCCAGAAGTAATGTGCGCCCATGATTTATTTACATCGTAACCAAACATGCGGCATAGGTCATGACCTGCCTCTAACTCAAGCTCTGTGGTCACAGGAGAGGCTTCATGTGCACAGTTGTTTGGGTTGTAAAGCATGGTCATCACGTATGCAAGGTTTGATACCATTAGTGTATCTGCGTTCATGTGGCCTAAATAGCGAGGAGAGAACCAAGGCACTGATTTAGTTTTAAGGCGTGCAGATAATCCCTGTAAGATACCTTCTGTGCGATAAAGTGTATCGCGGAAATCTGGTTGGTGTTGCATTACAGGGTTTAGCATAGGTGCATCTTCTGGGTGGAAGTCTGAGCGCCAATGCATGTGTTCGCTAATTGCGTAATCCATCATTTCTTTGAAGAATACTTGGTTTTCTGATTTAGGACCTAGGAAAAGTGCGTCCACATTCATTTTTTCGCTCATAATAAAACCTATTTTATCTTTATATAGAAATACTATTTCTGTTTATATTTATCTGTTCGGTGAAAAATATGTCAGAAAGAAAATTAAATTAGTTTTAACAAATAATGGTTTAAAACTGGGCTGTAAATAAAGTGCAACCATCAGGAGAAGCAGAAGTAGAGTAGGGAACAACTACTTCTCCTGTTTATTTGTTTTGTCTTTTTATTTGATGATAAATAAGACTTAGTTTGTGTGAGTTACTGGTGCTGCATTATCCGCTTTAGCTCGGTTTGAATATTTACCCCAAGCGTAAACAATAATTGGAATAATAATCATGATAACTAAACCAAAGAATTGGAAGTTAAAGTAACTGTTTGCAGTACCGTCGTAGCTTGATGGTGCTTGGAAGCCGAAGTAACCTGCAAGTAAACATGTAGCAATACCTAAACCTGAACAGATCCACATACCAATGTTACCGCCAGGAACTGTAAAGCTACGTTGTGCGTCTGGACGCTTATAGCGTAGGTAAATCGCAGCAGAGAACATCAGTAAGTAAGCAACGATATATACAAGAGATGTTAGACCTAGAAGCATAAAGTAGAAAGAATCTACGTTAGGCATCACACAAATAAGCACACCCACGATTGAGATTAGGATAGCTTGTAAGTAAATAAGGTTAACAGGTACACCTTCTTTATTTGTCTTTTGAAGTACTTTAGGTAGTGCACCAGCGTTTGCTGTTGCTTGAAGACCACGAACGGGGCCTAAAACCCAAGAGTTAACTTGACCTGCAAGACCGATAGCCATACATATAGCCATGATAGGTGTTAACCAGCCTAGACCCCACATATCAAAGTAAGTTTGGAATGCTTGAATAAGGCCTGCTGTCATTGAAATGTGCTTAGTTGGAATACCGATGAAGATTGCAAAAGAACCTACAACAGAAACGATAACCACAAATAATGCAACTAAGAACACTGCGATAGGGTAGTTACGTTCAGCATTTTTAACGTGAGAAACGTTAGATGCTGATACTTCCATACCCATAACAACGAATACGAAGCCAATGAATAGTGCCCAAGTCCCCTTATTTGATAAATCAGGAATAAGGTTTGCAGTTGTTAATGAAAGGTCAGTAACAATTGGGTGACCACCAACAAGGTAAGCGATAGCACAAGCGACAAGTACAAAGAAAGGTAAGAATACACCTAAAATTACACACAGAGTGGATACCCAACCCAGTGTTTTAACACCTCGCATATTACCCAATGTACATGCCCAGTAAACCACTAATATAACAGCAAGAATGTACATTTTATTTTGTGCTAACGCTGGGTCAAAAGCATAGGCAAAAATTGCACCGACAATCATCAATATGGATGTCATGCCAAAAACCATTTGAATCCATTGCATCCAGACTGCAATAAATCCCATACGTTCACCAAATGCTTCGCGAACCCAGATGAAGATACCACCATCTTCTGGGAATGCTGTTGCAAGTTCAGCGGAGACAAGTGCTGTTGGAATCATAAAGCAGATTGCAGCAGCTAATGTTAAAAAGATCGTCATCATTCCTGGCTGCGCTGTCATAGGGAGTGTACGAACACTCATAACAACCGCAGCGGTAATCATGACGAAACTGAAAACGCCAATTTTAGCGGGAGAAGCGTTGGTGGAGCTAGCCATTGTAGACCTCAAAATCTATCAGTTAAGCAGTAATGAGATAAAAACATCTAATGCTATAAAGCATGGTAAATATCGATATTTTTAATTACCACGTCCAAAAATCGATTTTTATGGTAGTGACTAACGGTAATTTTGTGAAGCGAAATTAATTCCAAATTCCGATTGTTTAATTTGCATTTTTAAGCAATTTACGAATTAGGAATAATTGTATAATGAATGAATACAATATGCGCATGTGTGCCTAGTGGTTATATTTGGTCATTAATGGCGAGATGATTAACAATCCATGTTAAAAAGCTGGCGAATAGACCGGTTATTGTCGCCAGAAATAACATTACAACAGGGGAAAAAATGTAAAATGAAATATAGTATTGGTGTGATGTGCTAATAATGTTTAAAATATAAGGTGTTGTAATAGAAAGAAAAGTTATCGAAATCCATGTAAAGAATAACAACCATGCAGAATATGATTGGACAGTGATGAGCGTTTTGTTATGAAAATATTCATAGTGCTTAATAATAATATGTAAACTAAACAGAGGCAGAAGTGACCAAAAAATAAGCGCAAAGCTAAAGACACTATGCTGTGGGTGCCAATTAAACATAAGTATATTAATAATAAAGATGCTAATAATTGAATATGCTCGGTAAGTCATCGTTTTAAAAGAGAAATTAGGTATTAATGGGCAAGATTATATTGTGGTGTTCAAATTAATACCGCTATACCGCGCATAAAATGAAGAAGAGCCGTCATTTCTAAACATTATGGTAATAAATTGGCCATTTAGCGCATTTATATGTATTTTTAACCTTCTTGTATGCTATTGCAGAATTTATTTGTGTGAATATTGATTTGTTAACTTGTTAATTTATATTGTTAAAAATACAGACTCTATTGTGAGTTTCTATCTTTAGAACAAAAAAAGTAAACGTCAGGAATAATTACTTATCTTATTTAATGGTAAAGTGTTCTAGCATTATTTTGTGAATAGAATAAAGTTTGAATTATTATTCATTATTACTGTATTAAGTTTTTATCGGGAAAGTGGCAATCCCCAAATTTCGTAATGTAGATATGTTTAATATTGGGTAATATGTCAGTAATCGTCTCATTGAGATTATTCCGAATTTGTATTGTGTAATTTATGATTAAGATTAGATGGTTGGTATGACTAAAGATAATTTTGCAACCATAAGCGATAGAGTTATGTGCCAGATTAGGCATGATATCTTATGTGGTGAGTTTGAGGCTGGCCAGAAGCTGATATTGAGTGAATTAAAAGAACGCTATCAAGTTGGCGGTACTCCTTTAAGAGAAGCGATGGTGCAATTAACTTGGCAAAAGTACGTCAAGATGGAGCCGCAGAAAGGTTTTTGGGTTGCCGATGTTTCACTTGATGAGTTACGTGGGATTTTGAAGGCACGTTTAGCGCTTGGTCATGTTGCGTTAAAAGATGCGATTAAAAAGGGTGATGAAGCATGGGAATTACAGGTTTTAACCGCTTTTCATAAGCTTAACCGGTTAGATCCTGAGTCAGTATTGTTTGATTATGATGAATGGGAACTACGCCACAAAGAGTTTCATCTATCGCTTGTTGCGTGCGAAGGCTCTGAGTTTATACTTGATATGATCTCAAATGTTTATGATCAGCAAGAACGCTATCGACATTTCTTATTAAGCGCGAACTTATCACCTGAGAAACAATATCATGACAATGGTGAGCATGAAGCGCTGATGAAAGCAGTATTATCGCGTAATGTTGAACTCTCATGTCAGTTATTAAAAGAACATAGTGAGCGTTTGTACCAGATCCTTGAAAAAGCCCCTTCGTTGAAAGCGTTACTTAACTAGCCAAATGTTAAAGTAAGACGTGCAACACACGATAATTGATTAAGTTATAATGCTTAACTTAATCAATTAATTAATGTTTGATTTCATTATTTCTAATGACGTTAATTAAATGAAGTGATAACTTAATTTCATTGTTATATAAATGGAATTAATTTGATGTTTAAATCGCTCTCTCCAGCCCAATTGGATCCTATTCTTTCCTTATCGATCGCATATCGAGAAGATCCGCGTGTCAACAAAATAGATTTAGGTATTGGTGTTTACCGCAATAGCCTTGGTGAAACACCGATCATGCAAGCGATTCAACTTGCTGAGAAACGCTTAATTAAGACACAAACAACAAAATCATACGTGGGGTTAGCGGGTAGTGAAGTCTTCAATCAGTCGATGATGGATCTTTTACTTTCAGGAACATCGGCACATTCTCGCGCTGCAGCGGTGCAAACACCGGGCGCGAGCGGTGCGTTACGTATGCTTGCTGATCTTATTCAAGTTGCACAACCTGATACAACCGTTTGGTTAACCAATCCGAGCTACGTTAATCATAAACCTGTAATGGAAGCAGCAGGTTTAAAGGTGAAGTTCTATCCGTATTTCGATCCTGAAACCAAGCAAGTAAATAGCGAGGCGATGCTCAACGAACTGGCTAAAGCAGGCCCTAATGATGTGGTGTTATTACATGGTTGTTGCCATAACCCGACAGGTGCTGATATTAGTTTTGCCGATTGGCAAGCGATTACGGCATTGGCAAACAAAAATGGTTTTATGCCGTTTGTCGATATGGCATATCTTGGTTTTGGCGATGGCTTAGAACAAGATGGTGCTGGCCTTAAGTATATGGCTGACAATACAGAAGAGATGGTTGTCGCGACTTCTTGTTCAAAGAATTTTGGTTTGTACCGTGAACGAACGGGTGCTGCGATTATTATTAGTAATAGTCAGCAAGAAGCACAAAAAGCGAAAGGACGTATTCTTACTTTAGCGCGTTCAAGTTATACCATGCCACCAGATCATGGTGCGGCTTTAGTTGCTGATATTTTAAATGATCAGAAACTGACAAATATCTGGAAAGATGAATTAGATACCATGCATAGCCGTATCTTGACGCTACGCCAAGGGCTAACACAAGCGATACGTCAACGTGGTAGTGAGCAGTTTGATTTTATTGAACAGCATAAAGGTATGTTCTCTGTAACAGGTTTAACGCCTGAGCAGATTTTAACGCTACGTGAGCAATATGGTATTTATGCGGTAGGAGATGGTCGAATAAATATAGCCGGCTTACAAGAAAAGCATATCGACCACTTGGCAGATGCTCTAGTTAGTGTGTCACGATAATTAATAATAAAGCCTGCATCTATTTTGATTAGTGCAGGCTTTTTACTTATGTTCTGTTATTTACCGGCAACTTTTGCCGCGAGTAATCCTTGCATTGCGTAGACGTTAGTTTTGCCATTAAACTCAAGAGTCAGTGGTTCATGTTGACCAGAAATCCATAATTTTAATTCTGCATCTAAATCGAAGTGGCCTTTTGTTTCTACGGCATACATGGTGATCGATTTGTAAGCAATAGAACGGTACTCTACTTTTTTACCTGTAATACCTTGTTTATCAATAAGGATCAGGCGGTAGTCCGTTAAAATGATCATATCGCGAACCAGTTTGTATGCGAGTTCAATATTTTCGTTTGGACCAAGGATGGTTGATAGCTCCTCAGTCGCATCAGCGATACTCATTTCACCAGCGTTGCCTAACAGTGCATTAAAAAGACCCATGTGTTCTTCCTTTTATCCTTGATAACTAAATGATTAATTTATCGATATACTGTTTTCGATTTTAATCGAATTGTGTTTTTTACACTAGCAGAAACATGACAAGGTTTGGGTGAGCTTTTCGTTAAGAGTCTGGAAAAGTACTGGATATAAAGGGAAACCCTAATGGATATGTAAATGTTCCCTATAAATATTGGTGGAGCTGTGAGTATCCTATTTCAATTGGTAACTTCGATAATGACTTCATAGATTGAGGGGGAGCGTAAAATCGTTTTCAGATAATAAAGGTACAGTAAAAGACATTTACGTTAACAGCATACTTTAGCGCTACCTTTCTGCTCACAACGCAGCGTGAGTGAAGCGCTGCGTTTTATGATATTTAAATAGAGGTTTAATCAGAACGACCACGGCCAATAATTGGGAATTGATCTATGACTTCACTTCCTCTTACGGCATACAAGGTGTTGAAATTGTTTAGCGTTGTATCGCAATGGCTTGGAAGCAATATGAGTTGTTGGCCTATTTGTAGTGGTTCATGGTTATTAATGAGGTGAATAATACCATGTTCATCTCCTCCCGATTTGTAACTAAGCATGTCGTCACTTTCTACTCTAGGCATGCCAAGATCAATAGAAAGACATTTCATACCTGCATCAATGATCGCTCGCTGTGGGGTAGGGTGGCTAATAACAGTACTTAATACTTTTAGAGTGACATCAAATTGGTTATTTTGATACTGATCATTTTCATCACCAATATCTTGATAAGTAGTATCCATAAACAAGTAAGAGCCTGCTTGAATTTCACTAAACCCTAGCCCTTGATAGGCTTCATATGTGCCCGTTCCACCACCACTCACAATCTCCGGTGCCAGCCCTTTAGGTGTTAATACGTTATTAATGTAATTAAAGAGATCTTCAACGACTGTTCTTGCTTGAGTATTTCGCTCTTGATAACCTTTTATGTGCTGCAAGTGACCACTGTATGCCTGCAACCCAACATAACTTACACCATCAGAACAGTTAATTGTTTCTATTAATGAAATTAAGTCATCACCGATCTCCACGCCACAACGTTGTTGACCACTTTCTACTTCAATCATTAATTCAATACAAATTCCCGCATCTGTTGCTGCTTCTGAGATATCGATGATGTGCTGCTTATGATCAATTACCTGAATAAAGCGATAGTCGGGATATTGCTGATAAAGTTTGACTAAACGTTGAATCTTATTTTTTCCGGCTATAGGGGTTGTTATTAGAATATCGTTAATCCCCCCTGCAGCCATAACTTCGGCTTCCCCAAGTTTCGCAGTACATATTCCTTGTGCTCCTGCATCAATCTGCATTTTCGCTATAGTGGGGCTTTTATGTGCTTTAGTGTGCGGTCTGAGATTTAACTGTAGAGCATCAATACGTTGTTGCATCTCGTGTATATTGTTTTTCATTTTGTCGAAATCAACGATCAAAGCTGGTGTGGGGAGTTGAGCGATATTCATTGTTAACTTTTCTCTCTTTTTATTTTTAAGGGAAGCTGTCTTATTTTCGCCCTATTTGTTCTTGATAGCGATAATGAATTTATGAGGATATTTTTTATAAAAGTAAGAATCCTTATGAATATAGCTGCGAACACTTGTGTTTACTGGTTTCGCAAACTTTTTAATGAACTGTTGGGTGTCTGAGGTTCAGGATAAGAATAGGAGAAAATGGGAAAGGAAATACAGCAGGAGAGGACATTTCAACCCAAAGTACTGACGTACTCTGGGAGGAAAGTTCATTCATTACCACAGAAGGAGTGTGGATTTTTTTAGATATATTAAGACATAGCAATATAACCTTTATCTTTAATGATTTTTTGCCCTTCTGGCGACATGATCCAAGCTAGGAACTCTTTAGCTGCAGGTTTTAGTTTACCCGGTTGGTTTAGCACCAAGAAAGGACGTGAAAGTGGGTAAGTCTTGTTCAGTACATCTGCAACAGAAGCTTTGTGGCCGTCTACCTCAACTGCTTTTAACGAGTTATCAATAGAACCTAATGACACAAAACCTATCGCATCTTTGTTATTCGCAACGACTGTTTTTTCAATACCATTACCACTCGCAACTTGTGCGCGTTGGCTGATAGTCGATACTTTAACGCCGTTAATTTTTGTGGTTAGTTCCATTAACTCTTCAAACGCACCTCGAGTACCAGAACCATTTTCACGTGTTGTCACAACTACTGGGTCACTATTACCACCAACTTGAGACCATTGGGTAACATCACCTTTAAATAATTGCTCGATTTGCGATTTTGTTAGGTTGTTAACCGGGTTTTTTGGGTTAACAACAACAGCAATACCGTCACGAGCAATTTCCGTTTCAACCAATCCTGCTTTTTTCTCTTCTGCTGATAGGTTACGTGAAGCCATACCTAGATCATTTACACCTTCGATTGAAGACTTAATGCC
This sequence comes from Photobacterium sp. GB-210, assembly GCF_003026075.1. Classification (NCBI taxonomy): domain Bacteria; kingdom Pseudomonadati; phylum Pseudomonadota; class Gammaproteobacteria; order Vibrionales; family Vibrionaceae; genus Photobacterium; species Photobacterium sp. GB-210. The sequence goes on from NZ_PYNU01000024.1 coordinate 34,289, forward strand.
TGCAGTTGAACCCGTACCGTTGATGTCAATAAATACGTCAGGGTGGCTCTTATGGTAGGTTTCACCTAACACTTCCATTACCTCTGTAACAGAAGTTGAACCTGATACGGCGATGTGTTCTGCAGCCATAGCCGATGTAGATACTGCCGCAGAACTTAAAATTAATGAAAGTGCAAGAAGTGACTTAGTCATGTGTATCCTTTAGGGGCTTAGTTATTTGCTGACTAAGTTAAAGCGACTATGTGACAACTTTGTTTCAAAAAATATTATTAGGAAGCAAGGTTAGATTCCAATAATGAAATGGTTTTGTTTCAAAAATGGTTAAAGTCCGCGACGCTTCCAAAATTGCCCTTCATCATTATTGAAAACATTGAAGGTTTTTTCCGCAATTATGTTGTTATTCATTTCTAATGTCATACGCCACGGGCCAACTTTATTGCTGATGGGAGCCCAAATTGTATCGCCAAGGTAAAAATCCCAATCATTATTACCAACATAAACATACCCATCGAATGGTTCTAAGACTTCACCGTCGTCATTAGTGATGTTGGGGTGGTAAATGCAGTAATGAACCTTTTCGCCTTTGGCTTTTTTTATATTAACGGTAAAGCCAAATTCAATATCAATTTCAGCTGGAATGTCTAAGGTAAACTCTTTGATCTTCGGTAGCTTTTTTGAGTCTGCATCCCAGGTGGTGAAAATGCCGTATGAGTGTAGGTGTATAATAGGTTTATTTTTTGCCATTGATTGTGGATCTCGTTTGATTAACGGTACGGATGAGATAACCGAATAATAAATCAAAAAACATTAATTTTCTTTTAAAATTAAGATGTTAGCAAATATTTCTTCAGGGTATGATATGTTTTCTGATAATTTAGATGTTAATAACTCTTATTATGAATGGAAATAGTAAATGGAACCAACAGTTTGGATATGGGGTTTACTAGCATGCGCTGTCGTTAGTGGGTTTTATCGTAAAACACTATTGACTGGTGTATTAGTTACTTTAGCTTTACTTGCTGCGGTATTTCAAGAGCGGTTATCAATCATTGCTATCGCTGGTGTTGCGATTGGTTTTTGTGTGGCGTATTTCACCGCGAAGCAAGAAGGGAAGTGGCGTTATGCTGGGTTAAGCTTCATGTTGATTTGGTCTTTTGCGCTTTTTGCTCACGCGATCCCCGGTTTTGATAATCTACAAGTACTAGATAAGGTGTACGCTAGCCTTGATAGCACACCGTTTACTATGTATTTAAATTTAGATAAACCGTTGGTTTTCTTTGGTTTGTTATTGGCTTATCCAGCATTGTTAGGGAGTAACAAAACTTGCAATTTTAAAGTACTCGCTTTAGTTGTGATGGGATGCTTGTCGTTATTACCTATTGCTGCGGGGTTAGGAGCGTTAAAGTTTTCTTTTTCGACACCACATTGGTTGTGGTTATTTGTATTAAACAACTTGTTGTTTACTTGTGTAGCAGAAGAAGCACTTTTTCGCGGTTTTATCCAACAAGGTTTATCGAAGCGTTTCGGTTGGGTAATCGGGCTTGTTGTTGCTAGCTTACTGTTTGGATTTGCACATATAGCTGGTGGCATGTTGCTAGTTGTGTTCGCAGGTCTTGCCGGTTTATGTTACGGCTTGGCTTTCTATCTGACAGGGCGTTTATGGGTAGCTGTATTACTACACTTTATGTTTAATTTGATGCATTTGATTTTCTTTACTTATCCGATGTTAGCAAAATAAGTAATAAAGCGGTCACCATGATGACCGCTTTATATATTTACTACTTACAGGATATTAGCGTAAGTGATCCATGACGACTAACACCGCTGCAAGTGTGTCGCTACCAAATGCCACACTTCGCTCTGGTGACCAACCGTATAAGCTGTCTGGTTGGTTGTTGTGATCTTTAAATGGCATTTCAATGGTGTAAGAAAGACATTTAAACTCTTCTGCTACCCAGTTAGAGCCGACTGTTAGGTTTGCTTCACCGGGCTTATCTTTATCGTAACCATGTTCAACTTGGAACTCTGGTGTAATTGTTAGCAGTGCTTGCTTGAACATATTTTCAAGGTTTTCAAAGCGCGCATCATAAGATGGAATTCCTTCTGAACCCGCAACGAAGTTATAAGGAATCGCTTCATCACCATGAATATCAAGGAAGAGATCCACACCTGTTTCAAACATTTTTTCACGCACGTAGAAAACTTCTGGGCTGTTTTCTAGTGATGGTGTTTGCCATTCACGGTTAAGGTTTACACCAATCGCGTTTAGGCGAAGGTGACCACGCGCACTACCATCTGGGTTCATGTTAGGCACAATGTAGAAAACGGCTTTTTCAAGTAAAGCACGACCGACAGTATCGGTTTCATCCAGTAAACGTTGAATAAGACCTTCAGCAAACCATTCAGCCATTGTCTCGCCTGGGTGCTGACGTGCAATCACCCATACTTTCTTTTTATTTTCAGCGGTTGATTCATCACCAATAACCAATAGACTCATATCTCGGTTATCAAGTGTGTGGCCTAATGTTTCTAAACGGCAGTTGTAGTGGCTTTGTGCAAGGTGAAGAAGATCTTGATGGCGCTCATAGCTGTATGGTGCAAAGTAAGCAAAATACATTGATTCATTTTCAGGGATCACGCTGAAGGTTAATTTATCGCCATCAAATTCAGCTGGAATGCGGAACCATTCTTCACGATCGTAAGAAGCAACGACATCATAGCCTTTCCAGCCTTCAGGGTAGGCTGAATTTGCCAGATCTAGGATTGTAAAGTTATGCGGTTGTTGAGCTTCTGTTTCTAAACGGAAGTGGAACCATTGATGAAGTTCAGAGTTATTATCGTTAGGAATAGTTAACTGAATGTCGTCTTTGCTATCCGCTTTAACAACGTTAATACTTCCACTTTCAAAGTTACTGAAGATTTTCATTTTTAGTTTCTCATTCTAGGCTTTAATCTCAACTTACCACAAAGATAGTCTGCCTATGATGTTTTTTCCGTTATAAAACACGGCAATTGATTTGTATGATTAATAAGTAATCAGTCGTTCTACTCAGATTGAAGGACGACTGACGTTGAGCGCGATTATTTCATTTGTGAATAGTATTCAGAGATATCGGCGATATCTTGATCAGATAAATTTTTAAGTTGGGCTTTCATCATTGACGACATCCCCCCAGTGCGGCTGTCATTTAAATATGCTTGCATTGAGTTATATAAATACTCTGCATTTTGGCCTTTTAGATTCGGGTAATCTGGGCGTGGTGCAATGCCATTGCTACCGTGACAAAAACGGCAGCTCGGCGTTTTAATTTCACCTTGGGTGGCATCACCATCAGGCATTGCCATAAGTGAGCTTGAAAAGAGAAGCGTGATAAGACTTGCTGTAAAAAATGAATAGCGCATAGTTTTTATATGACTGCAAAATGAAAGGTAATTACTATCATAAGCTGTTGTTTATACCATGCAATATTTTGTTATTGTTTGATGTAACAATATGTTAGTAACTTTATTCCAAGTAAGTGTTATCACGTTATGAAGATTCAATGTTGTCACAAGGTGGACTTTCTAAGCTATTGACTAGTGCCTTAATAAATCGCGCGGCTTCTCCTCCCGTACATGCTCGATGATCAAAGGTAATAGAAAGAGGCAGTACTTTTATGGTTTTTACACGTTCGTCTTCCATGATCACTTTATCCATGATCCGTCCAGCACCAATAATGGCAACTTGCGGTGGTGTCACAACGGGAGTGGCAAAAATACCGGCAATAGCGCCGTAGTTAGAAAGTGTGATGGTTGCTTTTTGTAATTGATGACGATCTATTTTTCGGCTGCGAATACTGGCAGCGGTACGATCAATCCAGCGTCTGATCCCTTCCTGATGATATTGTTCTGCATGATGTAATACAGGCACATACAGGCCATGGCTGCTATCGACAGCAATACCAATATTAACAGTTTTATGTAAACACCTTGTCATTGTTTCCGCATCAAACCATGCATTAAGCGCAGGCTCTATATGACAGGCGTTATTAATAGCTTTAACTAGATTGACCGTTATGTCGTCATCTTTTTGCCAGTGATATAAATGTGCTTCTTCAGTCAGAGTGACTGAAGCGACATCATGGTGCGATCGCGTCATATTCTTTGCCATATTACGGCGCGATCCTCTTAATATTTCAGTCCCTGGTATTTGTTGTTGGTAAGCAAGATAGACATCATTATCAATAATTAAGTGATTAGCCCCAGATCCGGTAATTTCTTTAATATTGACACCTAACTTCTGTGCCAATAACCGTGCTGAAGGGGTCGCAATTAATGGATGATGTTGATTAGCAATCGAGTGTAAATTAACGGTTTGATTTGCATCATCACAGATCGGATCAACATCAACATGTTTATCAAGCTGGGAGATGTTGCCTACAACCGTAGCCGAAGAGGATCTGTGATTTGCAGAGCTTGGACTGATTTTTTCTGGCATTACGCTCGCAGTATTCGCGAGTAACTCATCGATTTCTAGCAAGCATTGACCAATATTAATAACATCGCCTTCGTTACCATAACGATGGACAATTTTTCCACTATAAGGTGCAGGAACATCAACCGTTGCTTTTGCTGTCTCTACAGTGACGACCACTTGATCGGTTTTCACGGTATCGCCAATATTAATATGCCATTGCACAATTTCTGATTCAGCCAGACCTTCACCAAGATCGGGTAATGTGAATGCTTTCATTGCCAACCCTCCATGAGTTCACGAGCGGCATTTACAATGTCATCGTGTTGGATCATAAAATAATCTTCATTACGATAATAAGGCATGATGGTATCAAACCCTGTTAGGCGTTTAGGCGGTGCTTTCAGTAAGCACATCGCGCTTTCAGCTACTCTTGTAATGATCTCTGCACCAACACCGCAGGTTTTTGCTGCCTCATGCACCACTAATAAGCGGCCTGTTTTTTCGAGTGATGCTGTAATGGTCGCCATATCGATAGGTTTGATACTGGCTAAGTCAATCACTTCAAGTTCTATGCCATGATGAGATAAGGTTTCTGCTGCTTGAAGTGATTCGACCACACAAGCGCCCCAAGTCACTAGGGTAATATCTATTCCTTTTCTCAACGTAAAACATTGCTCAAGCGGTAAAGCGAGACCGTTATTTTCGACATGTGATTTAACGGTTCGGTAAATCCGTTTGGGTTCAAAGAATAAGATCGGATCGTTACTGCGAATCGCGGCGAGCAGTAATCCATAAGCACGTTGCGGTGAAGAGGGGATCACAACTTTTAAGCCCGGAATGTGGGCAAACATTGCTTCGATACTTTCAGAATGATGCTCTGGTGCATGAATGCCTCCACCGAAAGGGGCTCTAAACACAGCAGGGCAGGTTAAGCGGCCGCGAGTACGATTTCTTAGTCTTGCTGCATGGCATACTAGGTGCTCCATTGCTGGAAAAATAAAGCCTTGAAATTGAAATTCAGCAATAGGTCGGAGACCCTGTGATGCCATACCAACAGTGACACCAGCAATTAACGATTCTGCCAGTGGTGTATCAATCACACGTTTACAACCAAAAGCTTGTTTTAAACCGAGTGTGGCACGAAAAACGCCACCATTTTCACCAATGTCTTCACCCAAAATAACGACATTAGGATCGTGTTGCATTTCATAGTGAAGGGCGAGGTTAACTGCTTCTATTAATGTAATGTCAGCCATTATTCCCTCCTGAATTTTGCTTCTCCATTCGCATCGCTTTACTGATAAGTGCGTCGCGTTGATAGTGCAGATCGGGATCGGCTTTCTCGTAAAGATAATCGAATGCTGATTCTGGCGCTTGTACAGTGAGAGCAAGGTATTGTTCAACGGCTTGGTTAATACGCTGATGGCAAATGGCTAACCATTGTGACTCTTCGGTTTCTGACCATAAATTTTGATTGATTAAATAGGTCTTTAATCGAGCAATAGGATCGAATTGCCATGCTTGTTTGACTTCTTCATCTTCACGATAACGAGAGGCGTCGTCAGCAGTTGTATGATCACAAAGGCGATAACTTATCGCTTCTATTAATGTCGCACCTTTACCTTTTCGTGCCTGATCTAAACTTTGTAGAAGGGCATCGTACATGGCAACAATATCATTGCCATCAACCATGATACCTTTGATTCCTGCGCCTTTGGCTTTATCGACTAAGTGTTCGGCATGACATTGCAAATGCAGTGGTACAGAGATCGCCCACTGATTATTGTTGATTACAAATACTAAGGGGATATTCCAAACACCAGCGCAATTGAGAGATTCTAAGAAGTCACCTTTTGAGGTTGCTCCATCACCACAAGTGGCAACGGTTGCTCTATGTAATCCTTTGATTTTCATTGCTGCTGCTATACCGACAGCATGAGTGCATTGTGTTGAAATTGGCACGCAAAATGGCATATCGTCATTATGTGAAATATCAGGGGATGTTGAGGGGAAATTGCTACCTAATTCATCGCCGCCCCAGTATTGCAAGTTCTGCAACATACTTATACCCCGCGCCCATAGTGCGGGCATATCACGGTAATAAGGCGCAAGCACATCGGTAGATTGCATAGCAGAACCAATCGCGATACCAATGGCTTCCGCGCCAAGGTGTGAAGGATAAGTCCCTAACTTTCCTGTTCTTTGTAAGGCAATTGCTTTTTTATCATAGTGACGAACTAAAACCATATCGCGGTAAAATTGCTGTAGCAATGTATCATTAGCCCACCCAGGAAGAGGGGTGACTAAATGACCACGGTGATCTATATAACGATGCATGGGTTGTGTCTGTCTATTCATCCCAAGCTCCTTGTGTTTTATCACCTCTTTATTATTTTCTGCTAAGAAGTGAATCGTTATAACGGCTTGAACTGGATAATTTAAGTGTAACGAATAGACAGCAACTTGCTTGAGCTTTCTCGTTGATATAACAGTAAACAAAACAATACAGCGAATTTATTGGAAAAAAGACCTATTGTTTACAAATGGTAGTTAATTATGCTTATTATTGATGTAAATTATGGTCTTTTATGTTGCTATGTGTCTGGCGATAATCTTACCCGGCTAAAACGTGCAAACCGTGGAATACCTCGTTCGGTATACCCGTTGTAACGAAACTGAATGGTAGTGCCAAGGGGGGGAGGGTTTTTGCGTTGTTGTTCAGTAAAGCCTGTTCCTATCTTAAAGGTTTTATTATTGATTGTTTTTACCCAAATAGATCCCATTAATCCCTGATATTTTCCATTTCCCTTTTCGTAACCAATAACAATTGCTTCAGCATCTTGATGTTGTTTGAGTTTTAGTAACTTATTTGTTCTGCCTGCGACATAGTAGTTATTGATATGCTGAAGCATTAAGCCTTCACCATGGTTATTAACGATAATATCAAGCCATTGCGTAAGAATACTGATTTCGTTAATACGTTTATGCTCAACTAGATAAAGCACGTTGTTTGGCACTGTACTGTGAGTCTGGATAAGTTTAACTAAGCTGTTGTAGCGTTGTTCAAAAGGTAAATCTGATGCAGGTAAATCAAACACCATATACTTGACGTTACGCCATGCCTTGTCATTAGGGACGTGATCCATGACTATTTTAGTCAGAGCTTGGAATTTACCACGTTGTAGCCACAGTTCACCATCAAGCGCTATTGCGGGTAAGTTTTTTATAAACCAATGAGGAGCATGGATTTGTCTACCTGATTTTGTCGTAAGTTGTGTGCCATTCCAATAAGCTCTAATGCCATCAAGCTTCTCACTAACAAGGTATTCTCTGACAGGGAATTCTATATTATCAATAACACTGTTCTTGTCATTAAGGTGCTGTAAATCTAAGGCTTTAGCTTTCATTAATTCAGGGGTTGATTGTGCAGAAAATGAAAGTGTCAGCATGACTAATGCTGCGATAGGTGAGAGCGGTTTATTTATATAATTAAGATGTTTTCTTGAGGAAACTTCAGCAGCAGTTAATATGTTTATCATCGCCTAACCTCTAAATTATAATTAGTAATAATTAAGGTATTAGACACTTGTAATAATGGAAAATATCAATACGGTTTCATATTGAAATAGTGTGTTGTCACTCTAAAATTTCTTCGAGATGATACAAGTATTAACAATTTAATGTGTTTTAAGTATATTTAGTTGTTGTTAAGTCTCGATAATGATGTCGTTTTTTTAACTACAACATCCGCCTTTGTTGTATAGCTATCAGCGCAATTATAGAAAGCTTGTGCTTGTTTATGATCAGCAACAAAAGAGAGAGGTTGTTCTAGTCCTTCTATATAAATCCGCGAGCGGTTGCCGTGAGAGCGAAAAGTATCGATGAATAATTTTGGGCTGACATTATCATTCGCGATAGTCGTGCTGTAGATGACATTTTTACTATCAATACGTTTGAAAAGGTTATGATCGACTAAGTACTTTATATCTGCTTTAGTTTTATTAAAGATCGGCTCTTGAGTTAATTTACCTCGAGATGGTGCGGATAAGTCATTGAAATGATATATTTTAATATCAAATTTACTATGGTAATTAGATGATAATGCCAAAATAATCTTATCTTGATGTCGCTCTTCTTTTATACGTAACGTACAAGCAGAATTGTTTTGGATATAAACTGAATTTTCAAGCAGAGGCGTTGAAAAAGCAGAAACAGTGAGAAAAAGTAGTGGTGTAATCATAGTGCGCACCATATAGACATACATCAGTGTAAATCGAGGACAACATTTTGTTCCTACTTTAAACACTAGTGCTTATGGCAATCAAAATGTGGCTAACATTACAAACTATTATTTGTAATACACATTATTATTTCTGAGACGGCAATCTAGATTTATAGATAAAGTCTTAAATTAAACTGTACGAAGTGAGGTTGTTCGAAACCTTGCTATAAATATGACAATTGATTACATATTAAATGTTAAATTACGCATTTAGATAATAACAAAAATTAAAAATGTGCTGTTGCTGTATGTTTAGGAGAAAAAAATATGTCGAGTAGTACTACAGGAAAAACTACAAAACGTAACTGGAAATTGTCGTTACTTCTTGGGTTATTAGCTGGCGGGGCATTGGGCGCAGGTATACAGCATTACAATAATGTGCCTGTGACGACGGCATATAGTACGTTAAAAAGTGACTATCAGTCAGTAGTTGACGAACTCAATAAAGAAAAGTTATCAGTTAAACAGTTAACAGATGAGAAAGCGTTACTTGTTGAAAGCTCTAATCAAAAGTTAGATGCACTAAATTTGCAGTTAGATCAACAAAAGGTTCAGCTTGAGCAATTAACACAGCAATTAACTAATATTCAAAAGCAGCAAGAGACAACCCAAAAACTGGTCGTGACCAAAAAGAAACTTAATAAAGAAGTGGTAGCGCTAAAAACTAAAACCAAGCAACAAAAAGAAGTGATCGATAATTCAAATGTGTTGTTTGAACAAAAATCAAAGACACAGCATGATTTAGCTGTAGTTCAAAGGCAAATAGTGGCTCTTAGCCCTGATATAAAAAAAGCAAAAAAAGCATGTGCAGAGTTTAAATCCGGTAATAGCTGGAACTGGGTATCACAAAAAGATTGTGATAATTACGCGGCTTTTCAACAGAAGCTTAATACGTTAAAAGCACAAGAAAGCAAGTTAAAACAGTCGTTAGCTACGCTTAATAAGAAAATTAATGCGTAATGAGTTAACCTTTATCAAGGTTCTTTCTGAGTGCTAGGAATAGCCTCAAAAAAGCCGCAATGTTGATCTTTTACAGTGAAGTGACACTATAAAATGAGGCATTGCGGCTTTTTATAATTTAGCTACTAACCTATAGGTTGAGCAAGTGAAGCAGGAAAACCGCGCTGAATGGCAATTTTTTCCGCATTCGAAACTATTTCTTGTTTATCTAACTGCAAGGTTGTTGAAAAAAGCTGCTCTCTTGTAGTTACATCATCATGATACGAATTGATGATTCCTTTTGTGATGAGTTCATTCACAATAGCATCGGCTGCTGATAGTGCTGATGAAGCTTTTACAATTTCAGAACGCGCATAGTTGTCACCAGAGAACGATATATCTGCAGCACGAAGCGTTGCATCAGTCCCTGGGATTTGCTGAGCGCCAAATAATGGTTTTCCGCCTACAACAGCACTTTTAAATGTATCAACATATTGTGCGACATGTTTTATCGCTTTTTCTGTACGCTCAATCACTTCTTCTTCAGACCATTGACGGTTTAATTTTTCTTTAAAAGCGTCATTAAGTTTTGGTTGAGCAGAGGAATGATCAGAGGTTACTAACCCATTTTCAAATAGAGTAATGTCTTTTGTCATTCCATGTAATTGGAAGTAGCCATTAGGGTAAGGTGTGAGTTGAGCCATGCCTTTTGGCGTACCACGCTCACCATGAATAATCACTTCTGGCCAATGCCCCTCACATTTCTCCCAGCGTGTTACATAAGCGGCTTTAAATTCTACCATTCGCTCTCGTGGAATATGAGCAAGATCATCGATTGTGCCAGAACGATAGCCACAAGCATTGATCAAGTAATCAACAGTACATTGTTGCTTATGATTATCCTGAGTTTCATAAGTGATTAACCATCGCTGAGTGACTTGGTCAAATTCAACCCCACACACTTTACTTGAAAGTAATACATGACAGTTCTCCATCTGCTTCAGTGCTAGGGATGCGGTTGCTGCAATTCGAAATACACTTAAACCATACTCTTGTACCATTACGATAGGGTATTTGAATTGATCTAATTGAAGCGATTTGGCGACAGGGATCATCCAATCATCAGGTGTGACTGGGTATGTTGGATTATCTAAGAGCTTTAACTTTTCTATATCTTGCTGCGAATAGAGAGTGAAGTAATCACTAGGCTCACCTAGCACTTTATTCTTACTATCTCGTTTCACCAATTGTTCGTAAGTGGTTTTTAGTAAATCTAAGCGAGGTATTAAATCTAATGCCGAGCCCTTATCGTCAATGGGCACAGCGATAACAGTTGGGCGAATGTTCGCGGTATGTTTGAACACTCTGAGTGTATCAATCGATTGCTCTAATAGGTTGAGACACTGTTGACTAGAAATCTCACGATATAAATTGCCGCCCGCATGAAGATGGCAAATAGGTGGGCCGTTAACGAGACTTATCCCTTCTTCGAATAGGTTTATTGAAATTCCCAGTTCAGCAAGACGAAGTGCAATCGTAGCACCCGCGACCCCTCCACCAATAATACCAACAGTTGAATGGCTAATGCCTTCTGAAGAGTGGCGCTCTGAAATATTCATAATGATTAGGCTTAAATGTGAAATTCAATAGTGGTTATAAGGTTAAAAATTGTATGGCTTTAATTAAGGATGTTAAGCCAATTGTATTTTACAAGGATACAGTTACGAGAGAAATATAAAGTTAGATCAAAAGTTAGAACAATCGCACTTATTTTTTTTGCTCACAAAATAGCCGCTTTGTTTAATTAAGCAGAAATATGAATGAAAAGTGGATATAAAAACCGAGTCAATAGCTGGAAAATAAAATTACACAATCATAAGTACGATAGGGTTTGTTGTTAAAATGTGATAATTATTTTATTTTATAAAAGCAGTATTTTGATGGGTAATATTCATGAATCTTTTAAATACAACCATTTAAAAAAGTTAAATGTTACAAGAAATTTTTTTATTATAGCTTTTTATTTTTATGTTTGGTAAATTAACCCCTGTTTTTTTGAGGTGATACGCAAAAATAAAAACTATGTTTGTATTTGTGAGTTTAAGCATCTAAAAAAGCACCTGTAGTGGCAACATTCATAAAATAAAGGATAAAAAACATGTCTAAAGCACGTTTTGCGATTTTACCTCTTGCACTTTTAATTTCTGGTGCTGTGAACGCAGCAACTGAAAACCCATTCTACGCTGGCGTTCGTGCTGGCGGCACTCATTACGCTGACTTCGATTCAAAGACAGCAGTTAATGGTGGCTTTACTTACGGTAATCCAAGTTCTGAGTTCCGTATTGATCGTGATGATTTCGCTGCAGGTCTATTTATGGGTTACAACGTAACACCATGGTTTGCAATTGAGGGTGGTTACACTTGGTTAGGTGAAGTGACTCTAAAAGGTGACAAGCATCATGACAAAGGTAAAGTAGAACAACAAGTTATCGACCTTGTAGGTAAGTTCACTTACCAAGCGACTGATAAAGTAGATCTATACACTAAAGTTGGTGGTGCATGGCAGTTCACTCGTGCTAAAGGCCTTCCAACTCAAACAGAAACCGATCGTGATGACAGCCTAATTGCAACTGCAGGTCTAGGTGCTGAATACCACTTCACTGATAACCTATCTGCACGTGCTGAATACCAGTACTACCACGATATGGAAACTAAGCCGACTGGTACTGATACGAAGGTAAGTTGGGATACTCACTACTACGGTATGAGCCTAGTTTACGGTTGGGGCGCTCCTGCACCAGTTGTTGTACCAGTAGTTGAAGAAGTTGTTGAAGCTGCAACTGTTCAAGTTGAGCCAATTTCTGTAACAATGCCTTTCGCATTCGACAGCGACACACTAACTACAGAAGACCAAGCACGTCTTGAGCCTATCGCTCAGCGTCTAGTTAACTTCCCTAACGCAGAACTAGTTGTTATCGGTCACACTGATAGCCGTGGCTCAGAAGCTTACAACCAGAAGCTTTCTGAAGAGCGTGCTAAGACTGTAGCGGTATACCTAATGAAGCACTTCAACATCGATGCAAGCCGTGTTAAAGGCGAAGGCCGTGGTGAGCTAGATCCAGTAGCTTCAAACGACACTGCTGAAGGTCGTGCTCAGAACCGTCGTGTAGATGTAACTACTCCTGGTTTTGAAATCCAAGCTGAAGTTGCAGAAGCTGTAGTTCAGTAATTAACTCTTTTGAGTTATAAAAAAGCGCCGCAAGGCGCTTTTTTTATGTTTGTAATAAAATTTAAAATCAATGTTAAACTATTACTTTATCGTAGTTTAATGGTATGAGAGTCGAATGACTATTTGGAAAAGAGAGTTTAGTTTAGCAAGCCTTAATAAAACCTCAGAAAATACATTAATTAAACATTTAGGTATTACCTACTCAGCTTTTGACGAAGAATCACTCTCGGCAACAATGCCAGTTGATCACAGAACACACCAGCCACTGGGTATGTTACATGGTGGAGCCTCAGTCGTTTTAGCTGAAACATTAGGGTCAGTAGCCGCAAATTTGTGTGTAGATCATGATAAGTACTGCGTTGGCTTAGATATTAACGCAAATCATATTCGTGCAATAAGAGAGGGGGTTGTAACTGGCCGTGCTAGTGCTCTTCATTTAGGCGCAACCACACAAGTTTGGCAAATCGAAATAAGAGATGAAAGACAGCGATTAATTTGTACTAGCCGATTAACAATGGCCGTCATTATTAATAAGAAGAAGAAATAAAATAACCGATGATAATACATTTTGAACAAGGTCGAATTATCGCGACTCAACGAGAAGTCGTTGTGAGAATTGATGGAAATTGCAGGATTAACCTTCAAGCACAAGTTGATGAGCTAACACTTATTTCTGGCGCTAATGTTGTTAGTGCTGTTGGTAGCGGGATTAATTGGTCTATAAAGTTAGATTCGAATGAGCAATTGCAACAACTTGCTAATGAAATAGGTATTGCGATTACTATTTATTAACCTTTTTTGCTTTATATTGAATAAAGAATATTAAAATTATCTTTATGAACTAATTTATTTCTGAATAACCTAGTTGAAATTATAAATATGGAATATTATTCCTTACAGGAAACATTTACCTCTCATCGGGTATGTTAGAGTAATAATTGAACAATAATAAGAATTTCACATGTCTAAAAAATATATTGCATTACTACCGCTTGCATTAGTTGTATCAACCGCTGTATCTGCTGCTACTGTTAATCCTTTTTATGTTGGCACACGACTCGGTGGTGCTCACTATTCAAATTTTCAACAGAACTATCAAGATATAACTGGCATAAATCTTAATAAAGATGATGTCGCGGCTGGTGTATTTGCAGGTTACAACTTTACACCTTGGTTTGCGGTTGAAACGGGTTATACATGGTTAGGTGAAGCTAAGTTTGAAAATAATAAGATTAAGCAACATGCTATTGATCTTACAGCTAAAATGACATGGAACCTCAATGATCAATGGGGCGTGTTTGGTAAGTTAGGTGGCAGTTACATGCTCGCTGACTTCCATGGCTATGGCGTTAAAGACCTTGATGATCATTTACTTGGTACGGCTGGTGTCGGTGTTGAGTATAAATTGACTAACCATCTATCTACCCGTTTAGAGTACCAGCTTTACCACGATATTCAGTCTAAGCCTCGTAACACGAATCTAGCTTATAACTTTGATACACAGTTTTATGGTTTGAGCCTTGTATATAGCTGGGGAGCAGCGCCTGCCGTTGTTGCACCAGTTGTTGATACTGCACCGCCAGTTCAAGCTGCAACAGTAACAGTAGAGCCTTCAACGGTTACGATTGCTTATGGTGTTGATGGTAAGCATTTAACTGAAAAAGATAAGCAACGCCTTCAACCAATGATTCAACGTTTAACACGTTACCCGAGTGCAACAGCTGAAGTGACGGGCTATACATCAAATACAGGTAGTGCAGCTTATAACCAGAAATTATCTGAAAAGCGTGCGAAAAATGTAGCTGATTTGCTTTCTCAGTATGTTGCTGACGCTAGCCAAATTACAGCGAAAGGGATGGGTGAAGCAAACCCTATTGCGACTAATGATACCGCGAAAGGTCGAGCAGAAAATCGCCGTGTAGAGATTTACTCACCAGCATTAAAGATTGCCACAGAAGATGCTGCTGAGCGTCCAGACTGCTGCGCAATGGAAAATAACCTATAAATAAAAAAGCGCCGAAAGGCGCTTTTTTTGACTCAATCTATTAGGTATTAGATGTTAGGTGCGCAAATAGATTTCTTTCTTAAACAAAGCGCCATAATAATACCGAAAATAGCACCTTGAGTAATAATCGCTGAACCACCATAGCTAAAGAAAGGTAATGGACTTCCCATAACAGGTAATACACCGCTCACCATACCAATATTAATAAAACTATAAAGAAAGAAACTTAAAGCAAATGAGCCACTGACTAATCGTGCAAACGTTGATTCTGACTGATTCGCCAGCCATAACACTCTAAAAGTCATAAACGTATAGATAGCTAAAATAGTGAAACTACCAATGTATCCCCATTCTTCTGCAAATGTTGAGAAGATAAAATCGGTATGACTCTCTGGAATGAAACCAAGATGACCTTGTGTTGCATCCATCCAACCTTTGCCAGAAATCCCACCAGATCCAATCGCAATTTTGGATTGAATGATCTGATAGCCAGAGCCTAATGGATCTGATTCAGGATTTAAAAATTGAAGAATACGTTTTTTCTGGTAGGTCTCCATTACGAAATACCACGCCAATGGAAGACTGACACCAATAATGGCTATCACAGATGAAATTAACTTCCATGACATCCCCGCAAAATATAGAACAAATAGAGCGTACATTACCGTGAAGATAGCACCATCTAGATCTGGCTGAATAAAAATCAATCCCGCTGGAATCGCAGTTACTATCAAACAAATCATGATCTTTTTAATACTAGGTCGACCCGCATCACTGACAAGGATCCAAGCCATCATGATTGGGACCGCTATTTTTACAAGTTCTGACGGTTGAAAACGTATTGGTCCTAATGCTAACCAGCGTTGCGAGCCATTGGTGCTATCACCAAGAACAAAGACACCAACAAGTAAAAGTACAGTAATAAAAAACAAATATGGAGCACTTCGCTCATAAGCGGCAGGTGAAATAGATGACATAAACAATAATGCGATAATCGCAATTCCTGCACGAATAAGATGACGCTCTATAATTGGCTCACTAAAGCTACTTGCACTCCATACACTCAAAGAACTGAATGTGATAAGAATTAAAATCGATATTAATAGTGGTATATCGATATAAGGACGGAATTTACTCATCGTGTACTTCACTGATTCACGCAAATTTGCGTAGACGTTAGTAATGCTTGTCACTTTAGGTGAGTTATTATTTGCCGCAAGATAAAAAGTGAAACAAAATGTGGCTTGGGCTTAAAATAAAATATTATGACTGTTTTTCTAATGATCATCGCATAAAATGCTAATTTTAGTAGCGCACAATGTATAACAATAATATTTCTTAAATAGTGACCAAGTACAGAGAAGTAAAGATAAATACCGTTATACTTTCTCTGTAAATTTAGTCGGAGAATCAGATGGATCGTTATTACTGGGGTGTTGATTTAGGTGGTACAAAAATCGAATGTATTGTGATAGATCGTAACTCAGATCAACCCATTATTCGTGAGCGCATTGAGACAGAAAGTATTAAAGGTTATCAACATATACTTGGTCAAATAAAGGTACTGATTGAGCGGTGCGCAAAAATAGTTGGACATTACCCTTACGCGGTTGGTTTTGGAACACCAGGTACGCTTGATCCGATTCATGGCGTTATGAAAAACTGCAATACAACGGCATTAAATGGTCAGCCTCTTGATAAAGATCTTAATGAAATGCTTGGAATCCATGCAATTATTGCTAACGATGCCAATTGTTTTGCTTTAGCAGAAACACATTTTGGGGTCGTCAAACGTATCAAACCTGATGCTCAAATTGTATTTGGCATCATTATGGGAACGGGCGTAGGGTCTGGCATAGTGGTAGACGGTAAATGTTTATACGGCTGCCATGGTATTGCTGGTGAGTGGGGGCATAATGTTCTTGAGCATAATGGCGCGGATTGTTATTGCGGTAAGCAAGGTTGTGTGGAAACGGTTATTTCTGGGAAAGGATTAGAGCGTTATTATTACGAGCTTTCATCGCAAGCGTTATCTTTGCCTGAGATCGTCGAGCAAGCCAAACAGAATAATCATGAAGCAGTGAAAACAATAACACGTTTACGTGAGTATTTTGGTTTAGCGGTCGCACGAATTATTAACGTACTTGATCCTGAGATCATCGTGATTGGTGGTGGTGTCGGTAATATTGACGCGTTATACCAAGATATAGAAACACAAATTTTACCGCACTTGTTTAATACAGAGCTTAATACCTTGATTGTAAAACCAGAGCTAGGGGATAGTGCTGGTGTGTATGGCGCTGCAGCTTTAGTAAAGAACATCAGTTAAACAAGAGTCAGCCAAAAGTTAAAAGCGCGATACATATTAATAGTATCGCGCTTTTGTTTTAACTTGCCAGAACTTGAGGCTTACGTTGTAAACTTGCTACTAGCATGTAAATTGCCGTTGCAAGTAGAACAATGAAGAAGAAATCCATTATTCCATTTTGCTCTGCCATAAAGCTGTTAGCACCAATTGGACCCAGTGCTGAACCAATGCTGTAACTAAACAGCATAACTTGTGTTGCAGCAACAATATATGAAGAATCCAAGTTGTCACACGCCAATGTAATTGCAATTGGGTAAAGCGCAAAAGCAGACATGCCTAACAACGCCAATGCCGTGATCAGAACGACATAGTCTGATGATAGGTAAGTAATACCCATAGCAAAAACACCAAGCAAAGACATTAAAGCAAGCAATAGCGTTTTGCTCATTTTAATTGAAAGTTTGCTAACGACAGGTTGAATAACCATACCACCAAGAATGATTGCAGCCATCAACACGCCTACTTGATCTGTTGTTAGAGCATTTTGCTTTAATGCTAAAGGCATTAAACCGTAGATACTGCCCATTACAACACCTGAAGTTATACAACCAATAATTGCAGGTTTACTCAAACGTGCAATTTGCTTTATTGATAACACTTGGTGTGAATCACTGCTAGGTTGACCTTGTTTTACAAACAGAGGCGGTAAAATTGCGATTAGCAATAGCACTAGAATAACGATAAAAGGAATAAACCCTTTAACACCAAACATGCCTACTGCTAATTGACCAACAGTGGTGCCACCATAGAGTGAGGTCATGTAAAAACCAAGACGTTTTGCTCGCTCTTTCGCGTTATCACCAATAAGTAGCCATGATTCAACAACAACGAAAATACCTGCAACAGCCATACCAGCAACGAGGCGTGCAAATAGCCATACTTCTTTATTTGGAAAAATTGGCAAAACCGCAACAGTTGCTGCTAGCAAAGCTAAAAAAGTAATAAAAGCCACACGGTGACCAATCTTCGCAATAATTGGCTCGATCATCATTGAGCCAATAAGAAGACCAATGTAATAGATGCTTGCTAACCAACTTGCATAACTGCTATCAATTTTAAAATTTGCTAATGATAACGGAACCAAGCTCATTAGGTAGCCTGATGCGATTGCGAATACAGTTAGTCCAGCAACAGGCACAAAAATGCCGCCGCTTTTGCGACAAGTAGTGATGTCTTGCACTACCTTGGTCTCCAAGTGAAATGTTTGAAATAATCTGTCTTTATTTAAGGTAAATACGTTTAGAAAACGAAAAACCAGAAATCAAGGAATGATCACTGGAGATAACAAGACAGAGCTGTTTAAAAAAGTGTTTTATTAGAAAACGCGGCGATTATTGACCCTAACCTAACATTAGTAAAATGAGAAAAACTAATGCGAAACAGGGCATTTCATTACATTGATTAATGCCAAAAAATAATCGTTAGAGTAGTGATTATTAAACTGAACTCAAAATCGCACTTTATCTGATTAATATATTTATTTTTAAAGAATTAGAACTGGTTTTACTGTTGCGGAACAGGGGGGAGTTTAAATAATGATTAGTGTTGTAATTGTTGTTCTATGCAAAAAAAGAACAAACAAAAGCGCATTTTTATCAAAATAATATAAAAAAATTGGTTTCTAATGAAGAGTTTGGATTACATATACTAAAAAGCCACCTTAATATAGCGATATGGACTAAGAGTAAGATGGCTAGTTATATTTTGAAGTCGATTAACGTTTATTTTTTAGATAGCGTTTACGTCGTTCTTCTTTCTTTTTGATCTTTTGTTCAGCTTTACGTTCAGCTTCTACCGCCACATTGATCAGCTCTTCAGTGATCATATCTGGATGCTCTAGAGTAATATTCCCCAGTGTACCGTTACGCAATTCATTGATAAGAATGACAGAAGCTTTGTGCAGATCAACACGACCACCACCTTTTAAACAACCTCGTTTGCGCCCGATCTCTTCCATTAGCTCAATTTCAGATTCAGGTAGGTCATCATCAAGGTTATAACGTGCCTTGATCATATCTGGGTATGCTTTGATCAGATATTCAATGGTAAAGAAAGCCACGTCGATATAATCCATCGCGGTATCTTTAATTGCACCCGTTGCAGCAAGGCGGAAACCACTATGTGGGTTTTCAACTTTAGGCCAAAGAATTCCCGGCGTATCAGAAAGCAGTACACCGTTATCGAGGTTAATACGTTGCTGTTGGCGTGTTACAGCAGGTTGGTTTCCTGTGATTGCGACAGTTCTGCCTGCAAGTGTATTTATAATGGTTGATTTCCCAACGTTAGGAATCCCCATAATCATGGTGCGAATTTTTTTACCTGCTTCTTCACGGTGAGGTGCAAGCTTGCGGCATAAATCCATGATCTGATTAACTTCGTTTAAGTTTTCAGTGGTGACAGCAATGGCTTTAACGCCTTGCTCTTTTTCAAGGTGATCAATCCAAAGTTGAGTCATCTCAGGATCGGCCAAATCACGCTTGTTCAAAACTTTAACAACAGGCTTACCGTCATTGGTATTGCGGAACGATTTGATCAGTGGGTTTTCACTACTAAATGGGATACGAGCATCTAAAACTTCGATGATCACATCAACTTTCGGCATCGCTTCTTCAATTTCTTTGCGGGCTTTGTGCATGTGCCCTGGAAACCACTGAATGCTATTACTCATTATTTATGTACTCTTTATTTTTCTAGGTGTCCCTTGGGGTACTACCAGAGGGACTAAAATCTGTTGCAAGAAAAATAGTGGTTCTATCTTGCATTATTAAGTTATTGATAGAAATTCTATCATAGTTGGCAGTAGATCACTCTTAAATGATAAAGAGGATTGGAATCATTCTTTATATCCATGCCTACTTGAGTAAGTAAGGACAACAACAAACGTCAGCAATATCAGATAGGGTGAGGAAAGAGTAAAAAATACTAGAAATAATCTTTAGCCTTGGTGTGAGGAAGGTTGAATATACCATGTCTGGATATCAGAAAATCTATAGGCTGTTGGCTAATCACAAATGAGTTAACTTTTCTGCTAACTCGTAAATGCCCCAAAGTTTGTTAGACTTTTACTCATTCATATCGTGTTAACAGAATTTTGGATGAGATATTCTAATCAAAGTTAACTAAAAATATTTAGTTTAAATTCTGGATGTTTTATTACTCTCTTCCATAAAAAACGCGAGTTTGAGGTTTTTCACCTCGCTGAGAATACACCTATAACCAGCTGGGCAATAATTGGCCTGAAGGCTTAAATTTTCTGGATAAATCGTAGATACATATTCAAGTTACAGTTTACGTATTTTGTTTTCACCGATAAAAAACGCTCCCATTAGAGGGAGCGTTTAAGGCAATGAATATAAGGGCTATACAAGATTAGCGAAGTACTCTCACCGTATGTTTACTTAAGAACTCTTTAGCAAAGTCGTTGACTTGTTTTTTCTGGGCATCAGATAAATGACTCATTGTTTCAAGGTATTGTTCTTTATAAATATCATAAAGGTCATGCTCTTTGTCTGTACCCATTGAATCAAGATATATTTTTGAGTAAGCAGCTCCAAGCACTTCGTCTTTTTCAGGGTAAGTGATTTGTGGTAATGAATGTAGGTACCGTGCAGCAAGAAATATTATAGAACCAGCATCTCCAGTATTTGCCATCTTTATCCAAATATCTAACGCTTCTTTTTTATTGCCTTCATCATAAATTATAGAAGCATAACCTTCCATTCCCCTAAAGTTTCCCTGTTCAGCAGAGGCATTGTATAGTCGTTTTACTTCTTTTTCTCGATTGCCAGGTATGAAAAACCAGCCATCTCCGCCAGCATACATACTTGCTAGGCTTGCCTGTGCCTTTGAGTTTTCATGGTCAGCAGCTTTCTTCAACCAGTCATTAGACTCATCAGGGTATAAGAAGGATAACATATTCATTGCGTTACCATCTCCTTGTTCTGCTCTAACTTTTAATTCTTTAACTAAAGGCGTACGATATTCCTCTCTATCACCATAAATATTTGTATCTGTCGACAGAACAAATTTAGCTTTTTCGCTTCCTAGTTTCGCGGCTTTAACAGCATATTCATGTTCTTGAGGGGTTTGGGCCATAATATTCGTTCTAAAGGTCCATGAATAAGCTAAAGCAGCTTTTGCATTCCCCTTATCTGCCGCGTATTTCAAATAAGGTTGCCCTTGTTTTATTTTATATTGGTCGACGAGTAAATCGCCTAATTGATAGGCATCTTCAACAGACATGGAGCTTGGCGCAGGGTATGTTGTTTGTGCCTGTGTTTGTGAGGCGCACAACAGGCATAAACATAACAGCCACCGGTAACCTATTTTTACTTTTTGCATTATTTATTAATCCTTATTACTGCCTATAAAGCTGTTATGGGGGGCTACTGATAAGTTAAGATAGGTAAGGGTACTCCTAATTACTGCTGGGCAATAATTGGCTCAACATAATTCTAAAAGACATATTTATATACTGTTTTTCGCGCAAATTATTGCCTGCTCGTGTAGTGATGTATCATTACAGATTTGACTTTAATTCATTAAGTTAAATGAATAATGAGTTTAGTGTTGTTTTAATGTAGCAAATCAAAATAGAAGAATTTTAACGAAGTTACATTCATTACCTTACAGAATGAGTACAGAAAGGATTTGATTGCGCAATGTATAGAAAATACCTGAGCCTATTAATAAGCGCATGTGTATTAACAGCATGCACTGGAGAGACAACCGCTTCAGTAACCAGTAAAACGGTACCAGCTGAAAAAATCACTCAAATAGAAGCGAAAGTAAAAAAGCTCTACCCTGATGCAGATACCAAACTTCAACATCAAATCGTCGAAGTTGCTGTTGAATCACTTGAAAGCATGGTATTTATCAAAGGTGGAACCTTCATGATGGGTGCATTTAAAGCACCTTGTAGTCCCATTTCTACGGATAGAATGGATTGGTCGCCAGATGCTAAATGTAATACAACGATTTCCAACTTTAAAACGGGCTCTAATTTTATACATAAAGTGACCTTAAGTAACTACTCATTAGCTAATCATGAAACGACTTATCACGGTTTTGATGCTTTTAAAAAGGCACATCATCGACCTGTCGTTGATGCTGATATGAGAGAAAAATATGACTTTTCTGATGATGAGTTTAAAAACACAGCAGTACCAACTAAAACCTGGCAAGAGGCAAAAGATTACTGTTTATGGCTGGGTGAATTAACGAGTTCTCCGATTGACTTACCGACAGAAGCACAATGGGAATATGCAGCAAGAAATCGTGGAAAGCATCTATACTATGCTACCAACAACGGTTATCTCCAACCCAAAAATGGTAGGCATCTAGTTGATGGTAGGTATGTCGATTACACAAAAGATGAATGGAATATTGGTAACGATAACGATATGTATGAGGTTAAATTGTATCCACCCAACCCACTTGGTTTGTATGACATGTCTGGAAATACACAAGAATGGGTCAATGATTGGTATAGCAAAGATTATTATCAACAATCCTCAGAACTCGATCCTCAAGGCCCATCAACAGGAGCTAAAAAGGTCTTAAGAGGGTGGGACCTAACTACTTACAGAACAGGTGAAGATATAGTTCAAAAAAGATATTACCCAACATACGGCTTTCGTTGCGCGGTTCAACAAACGACACCAGTAAAGTAGTATGCATTTAGTATCGGCAATAATAACCTATGGCTATTATTGCCGGTAACGTTGCATTACGGTTTTAAATTATTACGCTTGATTTTTAGGTGTGGACTGGTAGGTGTGTATGGGAATATTTTTTGAACCATCCCTATATTTTCTAAATAATTCACACTTGCTAACTGAGCAATCCATTGATTAAATTCTTTTTGTTGATCGCCATCTAAGATGTAATTTATACGCTGTAGGTTTTTCACAAGCGCATCATCTGTAGTTTGTTTTTCTCCCTTTTCATTCATGTGGGCTAACACTTCAACAAACTTTCGCCAAGAGCGAATAGCGCCTGCCAATAACAAACAAATTGCTTTTTCCTGTCTCTCTTCACGGTTGAAAACATACGTATGGACTAAGGTATTGAGCATCATTCCTACCGTTTCAGGAGGAAGAATTCTTAAACTAACGCCACTCAATACGTTTCGATCTAAAATTCGCTTTGTTATGCGTTTGGCTTCATCTGAAATGAATAAATTATTTTTCACTTCTCTTAAACGGTATCGCCACCAATCATCAATATCTTTAGTTCCAATCTCTATTGCATCTTTTATCGGTTTAAAATCTTTTTCTGTAAATGCACTAAAAGCGGCTCGAGATAAATAAGTGTAAGCCTCTTCATTTATATTACCCATAATACGGTAGCCAATAGTATCAATCGATTCCCAAATGATTTTTGCCAATTCAAATAACTGTGAAAAGTCAATCGAGGTGCCAAAACCACCGGACGCTCCGGGCCCCCATACTAAGCGTGCACAACAATGGATTTCTAAGCTACCTCTATCTAATCGAACCTGAAAATCAACCCCAGCACCAAGCCCAAATGCCACATTGCCTTCCGCTTTGATTTCAACTAAAGCCGAAAAATCAGTCGTCCCCGTCTTTTGAGGGATTAACCACTCGACCTTTCCACTTAACTGCCCGCCGGCTTGAGCACCAGCAAACCCTTCAGCACTGACACCTATTTGCCCTGATGGTCTTACCCCAATCGTGGGGAAAGGAGAGAAAATAACCCCAGTTCCCGCACTTTCCTCAGCCTGATTTTTGAACATTACTTTACCACTCGCCATCGCTGTCACTAAACAACTTAATGTTAACGTTGCGCTACATCTAAAATGCCCTAGAGGGTATAAGGCAGGTTTTCTGTCAGCATCAGTATAAGTAATAAGTGCGGAGTAACCTTTTTCATGTGGGAAGTAACTATTAAATGTAACCGCACCTTCTGCTAATGAAGCGGAAGACTCGGCTGCAAAGCCGAGATCAAATTTAGCTTGTTTAAGATTAAAATCACCTTTCACACTGGCTTGTGCTGCAAATCTTAGTAATTGCGCTTCCGCACTGACGGCATAAACCGTTTCGCCGTTGGCATCTTTAAATTCTTTATTTGCTTTCCATTCTTTGAGCTTATAACCAGGGACTTGCCAGCCTATTATTTTACCTTCGAATTGGCCGTCAATAGTGTTCTTAATACCATCTGTTATGCCATTTGTAATATCTGATGATATTGCCTTACCCATTTCTTTCCAATTGCCGCTAGAGACAGCTTGATTCAAGTGGGTATGGTTTTCTGAATGACGCCAAAAAGGTTCTTCTCGTGTCATAAAATCTTGGCGTATGTAAACCAATCTATTTTGTGAAACGATAAAAATCTCAATGATGCCAGGTTTTTGATTCGTTAACGCAACACTTTTTGACGAAAAGTTTTTTTGATTAATACCTTGTTTTACCGAGGATTCATCAGTACTAGTTACAGCGTTAATATAGTCGTTTTGCCGCTTCAGGTCTGCATCTATCTCTGTGTTTAAAATATCAACGAGTGTTCTCTCTGTTGGTTCTAAAGTAAAAACCTTATTAAGCAACTTTTTCCTTTCTTCTAGTTCAATTATTTTTGCTTGTGCCGTGTTCCTATTAATATCACTGCGCTTGATGCCAATTGTATTTACAAAAGGATCATCTTCAGGCGTTGGTTGTGCTTCAGTTTGCGTATTAACAGGCAGAGCTCCTGAAGAAATAGCTATGTCATACCATTTTTGTCGCATGGCTTTATGCTCAGCAACAGCGGCAGAATCTTGATTCGTATTGTTTTCAGGCGCTTTTTGCAATACTTTCTCATATCCATCAATCAGTTGTTGAGTATATGAAATTTCTTCTTCAAGTAATTCTTGAGCATGCTTATCTAACAAAAAGTAATCTTTCGTTTTATCTCCTGTTTTGAATACAACATCACACACTTCTATTCCTTTGCAGGTAGGTCTTGCAATGGCACAACCACCTTCTGTTGGTCGATTCATATCGACTGGATCAACAGGCTTTAGGTCTGTTGAGTTTGCCTTTTCTTTATTTGGTAAGGTAATACTATCGTTTATATTGATTAGATCTGGGTTAGGTTGGTATTGAGGATTCAACTCCAACAGCTCAACAAGGCTAATCTTGTTTTTGATCGCAATACCTAACAGAGTGTCATTGGGTTTAACGGTATATAAGTTTGTCATAAGAAAATAATGCCTGTTAGGATGCTAAAAACAGATTGATATTATCAATCTGTTGATCACTGATTGCCCATTGAAATTGAGGGCGTAATTCACCTTCTTGCTGCAGTGGTGGAGAAAAGTACTTCCAGCCATCATTCCACCAAAGCAAGCCATCAATGCCGGAAAAAATGTTTGTTTTTTCTTCTTCACTCAATGTGGAAATGAATGCATCAAGCGTACGAGGTTCATAAAATCGAAATAAAGATTCACCACTAGGCGTTTTGGCTGTCAGCCTACCTCTTAAGTTTGGAAGTAATAACTTCAACGAAAGCCTCGAGGTTAAAAAACAGCCTATCGGAGATTGCATCGCCTTGTCATAAATTAGGCTATAAAAATCATCCTTAATATCATCTAATTGAATGATAATCGGACCATTATCGATCGATTGATAAGGGGATTCATCGAAGAGCTTTTTAAATAAAGGGGGCGAAATTGAATAGGTGTAATACCATTTCAAAATTTCTTGGCACAATTGCGGCTCAATAATGGCGTATTGATAGTTCTTCAGTGCTAATGGAGTTAATGAATTAACTTCAATTACTGTTGAGAGTGAATTGGACATGTTTCCCCTCCACATGTGCATAGTTCAACCAATAATGCCCCGCTCTGAAGCACTGCTGGGTAATTGATTAAAGCTGCAGGAGACATGACTTCTGTGACTTCAACAGCCCCCGGAAGTAAAGGGGCAATACCGCCATATCCCGTACCACTGCCCGCACTGCCACCTGCATTGATGTTGACCGCTGCCCCTGAAATTGAAACGCCAGATGCATCTATTTTGATAAAGCTGCCGCCAGCCTTCAGCGTGATTTCAGCACCCGCTTCAATCACGGCTTTTGAGCCAGCTTTAAGGTGTACTTCATTACCCGCATCCACCAATAATGCTTGGCCTTGTTTCATGTGTAAGCTGCCATCAACCGCAACGGTTTGATCGGCTTTTACATGGGTACGGCTTTCACCGTCGACGGTTAGGTGATCGTGAGTTTTAATGTGGGTGAAGCGTTCATTGTCTACATCCAGGTGTAAATCGTGTTTGATGTCGTCTTTGCGATCGTTTTCCACCAACATGTTCACATCTTTTTGTGCGTGAACGTAGATTTCTTCTTTGCCAGCTTGGTCTTCAAAGCGCAGCTCGTTATAGCCATCACCTTGGTGTGTTTCCGTGCGCAATACCGTGCGGGTTTTATTCGCTGGTAACGGGTAAGGAGGCTTGTTGGTCGCATGGTAAGTGCGGCCTGTGATAATCGGTTGGTCTGGGTCACCTTCTAAGAAACTAACAATCACTTCATGACCAATACGCGGCAGTGCGACCATGCCATATTGGCTCCCCGCCCAACCTTGGGAGACACGTATCCAGCAACTCGCATTGTCATCACTGTTACTGTATCGGTCCCATGGGAACTGGACTTTTACGCGACCGTATTCATCACAGTAAATCTCTTCGCCTTCAGGGCCAACAACCATCGCAATTTGTGGGCCATCAACACGAGGCTTAGCCGTGTAGGGGGCTCGCCATGGGCGATGACCGGGTATCACAATAAAGTCATTGTTATAGGTCGTTACGCCTTGCCCGCCTGCTTCTTCTAATGCTTGCGGTTGCGTGCCCATATGGTTAACCGCCACCACGAGCCATTCGTCATTACATTGCTCATCATCGTGCTCTTGCAAGGCAAAGTTCACCCCAGCCACTAAGCCATGGGTGTTACTTTCACCGTAGGCCGTATTGGCATCACGACGTAATGATTCGAGTCGAAAAGAAGTAAAGGGCTTACCACTGGCATCATCTTTGTAACGCCCTGGGTAATCGTAATGTTCGTAATTGGCTTGCTGATAATCGGCTTCTTTCGCATTGGCTGTTTGTAAGAAGCTATAAGCTGGCTTTTTAAAACTGTAATCTTTGAGTTGCGCAGACGATGGGCGCATTTGCGTATGGCGAGCAAAGGTGCGTACAAAAGGCACGCCGCTTTGCCCACCACTGCGGCTGTTATAGGCCAGTGGTGCCGTCAGTCGAGCGGCACTTTGGGTGTCATCAGAAAAGCGCAGAGTATTCTTTTTATTATCATGCACAAAGCTGTAAAACAGGCCTTCTTCTGCGGCAATGCGGTCGATAAAGGCCAAATCTGTTTCACGGTACTGGACGCA
This sequence comes from Photobacterium sp. GB-210, assembly GCF_003026075.1. Classification (NCBI taxonomy): domain Bacteria; kingdom Pseudomonadati; phylum Pseudomonadota; class Gammaproteobacteria; order Vibrionales; family Vibrionaceae; genus Photobacterium; species Photobacterium sp. GB-210. The sequence goes on from NZ_PYNU01000024.1 coordinate 61,946, forward strand.
ATATTCACGCTGCACGTAATCTCGCGTTAAAACGAAATCAACATCGGTAATCCCTAATTCTTGTAATATCACCGAGATAATTTCAGGCACCGTTTGTGTTTGAAAAATTCGGCTATTATGGCGCAACGCGAGGCGGGCTGCTGGCGGTACAAACTCTACCTGATACAAGGTGTGGTGATGGCCTGTGTCACCCTGGGTGAAACGTCGAATAATGCCATGCCATTGCTGTTGCTGCTCACCGTCTCGCCAGACCGTGAGTGTGGCCGTGTTATCGACGGTCTCTTGCGGTGTATAGGCAGGGTGACGACTGGCTAAGTCGATGATAAAAGCGAAAGGCAAAGACAGGTTGTCAGTGCCTGAAAATTGCGTGACGGCAAAGGCATCAGCATCTAGCCCATCGACTTCAAATGTAAATTGCAAACCCGTTTTTGTTGCCATACTGACCTCGTGATTAAACCTTTGCTAACGTCGGCCTTGCGGCGTATTTAGCAAAGGCATAAACGAAAAGCAGCCTACACAGGCGTGTGTAGGCTGAGACATGGTGGAGTGATTACGCTTCTAGCGGTGCACGCCAATCATCAGCACCTGATGTGCCCGATACCGTGTGATCCCAGTTAATCGCACGGTAAGCCATTGAGACTTCAATAAGCTGAGTGAAGTCTTCTTTTGATGAATCTTGGCAGTGTGGCATGTGGGTGTTGATATCAACAATCGTTGCATCGGTCAGCGTTGTGGTGAAGTAGTGCTCTTGTTTACCTTCAACCGATGTGCGGTACCACT
>NZ_PYNU01000025.1:0-61345 GCF_003026075.1 Photobacterium sp. GB-210
ATATATTATTGGTTATTACAGCCAATTACGACCACATCAATATAATGGCGGATTAACACCGAATGAATCAGAACGATTATATTGGTTAACCTCTAAAACCGTGGCTAGTATTTGTTGACCACTACAAGAAAGGTTGGCACAATTAGCTGGTTGCACCAAGTTCCATTTTGTTCGCCAGTTCGGAAAAACATACGGAATATCGCCTCATGCATATCAAGTTCAAGTGCGCTTGATAAAAGCAAAACAGTTATTAAAAGCTGGCTCCTCGGTTGTAGATACCGCCATTGACTGCGGGTTTCACGATCAAAGCCACTTTTCTCGTCATTTTAAACGTGCGTTAGGCACGACGCCGAAACAGTTCCAGCAAGCAATTTTATACAATCATTGATGAGCCATCATTTCGTAAACTAACCCTATCGTTAATCAGAGGTTAGTTTATGGATATACCAACATCACCCCAACATATATCTCCCCAAAAAATCATTTTTAGGGCTACGTTAGATATATTCCCCTTATGTGCCGCTGTCACCCCTTGGGGGATCCTATGCGGTTCTTTGGCTATTCAAATAGGTCTTACCGCTTTACAAGCACAATTATTATCATTGATGGTATTTGCAGGAGCTGCACAATTAGCTGCGACTTCTCTCCTTGGTACAGGCGTAAGTTATTCCCCGATTTTCTCATCCACATTTGTTATTAGTTCTCGGCATCTTCTTTATTCAGCTGTTTTCCAAAAGTACATCAAGGATCTATCACTTCCCCGTCGACTTTGCTTTGCTTTTTTTCTAACCGATGAAATGTTTGCTTTAACTAGTGCCTATATAGAAAAACATAAATCTTTTAATTATTTATACGCTATAAGTACTGGAATTGTTTTTTATCTTATGTGGAACATAGCCACTTTTGCGGGGATTGTTGTGGGTAACAACATCACAAACTTCGACGCTTTGGGTTTAGAGTTCGCCATCGCAGCAACTTTTATTGCTATCGTTATTCCCTCTATAAAAAATTCACCAATCCTAATGTCAGTACTAACAAGTGGTATAACAGTATTAGTTTTAGAGTTATTTGAGTTCTCATTTTCTTTAATCGCATCAACTGTAATGGGTATGTTGGCTGGTTATTTCACACAACTTAAAGGATTAAAAAATGAGTCTTAATATAGAATTAATAATTGTATTGATGGCTGCTATCACTTTTAGCTGTCGTTATATTTTCTTTATGAAGTGTTTCCCCGTTCTTTTAAACCACACAACGAAAAAAATCTTGGAATTTACAGCACCTTCCGTACTAACAGCCATGTGGGTGCCAATAGTGTTTCTGGGGCATAAGACAACAGAAAATAGTTTACTGACAAGTCCATTTTTATACGCAGGATTAATCACTCTACTGGCTGCTTACAAATTAGAAAGTACACTAAATATTGTGGTCGTTGGGATGAGTACTTTTGTTGTTATAAGTTGGCTTATATAAATGAATGATTAAAATAAACAAAAAAGAGAGCTAACGCGTATGTTGCTCTCTTTTTTATATCATGAAGCGCTTATTGCTTAAGTTAAATTAAATTAATGATACTGGTTGTACTGAATCATCATCATTGACTAAATTTTTAAGCCACTTACGACCATAAATACGATAAGTTGTCAGTCCAACTTTAACGACTTCTTCTGCCAATATAGCAACAAGCACCCAGTGTAATGGCCAGCCTAAAACAATACCCGTGAGTATGGCTAAAGGAATACCTATTGCCCATTGGCCAAATAAATCAATAAAAATGCTGTATTTAATGTCGCCACCGCTACGTAATACCCCACCAATACCCACCATATTGAACACTTTTAGGAACATACCTAACGCCATCACTAAGGTAACATTCAGCGACATTTCAAGGTTCGGTGCTTGAGCCTTTGCCAACCACTCTCCAACAAGCCCACTCGATAGCCAAATAGACACACCTAACACAAAAGCAATAGACACACTCAAAGCTAGAAAGAACCACGACTGATGAAACGCTCGTTGATAATTTTCAGCGCCTAATTCGTGTCCCAAAATCGTTGAGGCAGCAACAGCAAAACCAATAAAGGCTGAAATTAATACCGCTTCTATCGGCGATAATAAGCTAATGATGGCAAGTTCTGTCACACCTAATTTGGCAAAAATAACACTATAAACCAGTATTCCCATCGCCCATGCCCCGTCATGAACAATCATAGGCCAGGCGACATTAAAATAACGTTTCCTTGCTTTGGCATTACTTGCTGGCTCTATATCTTCCTGTGTAGGTAATACTTTTTTATAGGTTTTATAAGTAATAAACAGCAAAATAGCTGTTTGTGCACCACGCGAAATCGTTGTCCCCAGCGCGGCACCAGCAACCCCCATTTCAGGAAAACCATATAATCCAAAAATTAATAGCGCATTAAGTACGCCATTAATAATGACAGCCACCAGCCCAACATACGTAGGCATTTTAGCTTCGCCTACTGCACGTAAAGCAGATTCAAGCGGTACGACAATGGCTGTAAAAATAATGCTCCAGCCGCAGACATATAAATAATCTCGTGCATAGTGAATAAAGTCGGCTTGATCATTAACCAAAGAAACAATTTGCTCTGGAAAAACACGGTATGCAACAGCAAAAGGCAATGTTAAAAAGATTGCACATACCCAAGATTGCAATAACGTACGTCTCACCCCTTCCATTTTCCCTGCGCCAAAATATTGAGCCGCGAGAACACCAACAGCTCCACTGACGCCAACAACAAGCAATAAATTAAAGAAAAATATGCGGTTACCAATACCAACAGCGGCAACTTGTGACTCACCGAGTTTAGAGACCATGATGACATCGACTAAACCAAGTAATGAAAACAACATAGATTGCATTGATACTGGCAACGCTAGACGCCATGTTTTTTGCCAAAAAGTTTTATCTGCTGAGTATCGCCAGTGTTGCATGACCGCCACCTAATTAATGTTATCTTACTGTGAAGCTGATCATACCTATGTTTACTCAAACACGTTTATTCTAAGCAATCAAAAAGCTTTGCTAGACTATCATTTTTTAATTTCGGAGCTCTGAATGGGGTATATTGATACTTTTACTATTTCGCCAAAATGCCAATCTATTATTATTGATCAAGTACAATCGATTGAACTTGAAAAGCAAAAAATTCTTCAATGTGGCATCAATTATGGCAAAGAGGCATTCAGTATTTATCGAAGAAACCCAGACATGTATATGCTGCTATACACAACGGGTGGAAAAGGGTTATTGAAAACACCAGACAGTGAATGGGCATTAGAAACCGGCAGTGTTATTTATGTACCGCCCAGTTATGAGAATGGCTTTGTCATCCACCCAGATGATAATCCTGATCTTATTTGGGATGTCGCATGGGTCATGCTTGAAAAACATAAGCGTTGGGATGAGAGCTTACCTCATGATATTACCTATCAAGATTCACAATCAGGCTCATTACTATTTAAGACTATCATTTGCTTAAGCGAATCTTTAAGTTTCAACTATCCATTGGGCGATGCGCTATGTAAAAGTATTACCGAACAGATTTGTTTATTAGTGAATACCCAAACCGCCTCTCACTCTCCTAAAGCACTTACCCGTTTAGAACATGTTTACCAGCAAACGAAAAGTCAGTTACATCACCCATGGCAAGTCTCCGATCTGGCCGCCTTATATCCATGCTCTGAGCCGCATTTTCATCGATTATGTCAACAGTATTACCAACAATCTCCCATTGCCTATTTAACTCAAATTCGAATGGAACATGCTGCTGGGCTACTGACTACCACCAATTGGCCAATTCAACATATTAGTGATTTATGCGGTTATCCAAACCCAACCAATTTTAGTACCCGATTTAAAAATTGGAGTAGTTTTACCCCTCGACAATTTCGAACGCAGTTTCAGCCTCAGCTTTAAAACCCCTATTCCTTTGTCGTGATTAAATAATTTTTCTCTCGAAGGCGATATCAGTTAAGCTAGTAAATAAATAAAGTGATAATAAAGCTTGTTAGATAATATACTTTTAACGATGAAAGGATCACCAGATGCAAAACTGCTTTACATATAGTTATCAACTTGATGCGAGTAATGGCGCTTCGCCTCTCTCACTTGATCAAATAAATAACTGGAGCAGTAATGATGGGCTAATGTGGGTGCATTTAAACTATACCGATGAAGAAGCACTAGCATGGATAAAAAATAGTCATTTGCCAGATGTAGAAAAAGAAGCCCTTACGACTCAGCGTATTCGCCCTCGATTAAATCAAACGAAAGAAGGTTTTTTCCTATCATTACGAGGAATAGATTTAGATTCTGATAATCAGTCTGATCCTCCATCAGAAATGGTCTCTATTCGAGGTTACTATACACACAACACCATTGTTACCACCTCAGATCGTCCTGTCAGAGCACTTGATCGTGTCGCGGCACATATAAATGGCGGCTTTGGGCCCAAAACCATTGGTGCATTCATTCTCTGTCTTTGCGATCACCTTACGAGCCATAAAATAGAAGTAATTGATTCCCTCGATGACAAGTTAACCCAGCTTGAAGATCAGGTGATGAATAATAGTGATGACGACCTCCGTAATAATATTGCACAATTAAGACGAGAGACCGTTTATCTTCGTCGCTATGTCACTCCACAACGTGATGCCATCGCTAAATTACTCACTATTGATACTCCACTGCTCTCGCTATCAGACAAACAAAAAATACATGAAGTAAATGAAAAGCTGCTCCATGTAATCGATGACTTAAACGCCATTCGTGAACGTGCTAATGTGACACAAGAAGAATTAATGAGCTTACAATCTGAAGCATTAAACCAACGTTTATATTTTCTGTCTTTAATTACCACTATCTTTTTACCACTCGGTTTTTTAACCGGTTTACTGGGTGTTAATTTAGGAGGTATTCCTGGCTCACAAAATCATTGGGCATTTTATATATTCTGTAGCCTGTTATTCGGTGTATTAATACTTCAACTTATCCTTTTTTATCGTAGAAAATGGATATAAAAAACTAAAATAGATAAATTGGTTACATATGTGTAATCCAATATTTTTATTTTTAATGTTGATTTATTATAGGTATTATTAATATTATTAACTTAAACTGAAAAAATAATAAGGACAATAATGTTCAAATCGCTACGTACACTATTTCGACAACTGACGAATGATCCTAATAGTAATAAAGCCGTTGATACTCCAACGCTTCATTTAGCTATGGCTTCTTTATTATGTGAAGTAGCTATTGCCGACCATGAGAAGGATCCAAGAGAAGAGCAAGCTAAAATTCAGCTTCTAATGAAATTACTTGAAGTTGATGAAATCACATCAAAACAACTACTTGATAAAGCTCAACTACAAGCAGAGGCGTCTGTTTCTCTTTATGATTTTACTAATAAATTACGTTCACTTGAGCAACCAGAACGCTATCAATTAGTTGAAGCAATGTGGCAAGTTGCCTACGCTGATGGTGTGATAGACCCACAAGAAGAGGCTGTCATTCGCCAAGTTTCTGATTTAATATATTTAGATCATTCTGCATTTATAAAAGCCAAAATCAGCGCTAAAAATACTGCAAGCTAACCTATTTAAGAGCTATAACTATAGCTCTTTTTTTATTACCCCTTTCTTGATAGTTTTAATATCAAGACCTATCCTATGTATAGAGTGCAAAGTTAAACATATACTAATTTTTATGCACCTTTATATATTTTACTAGACAATTAAAGCAATCATTTAATAGGCAAATTTTAATAACACTATTATGTTATTAACATAGCGGCATTGATGGATAATATAACCATTTATGCTTTTTATTTAGAAAGAAAGACAGGTTTGAATATATAGACACTCCTGCCTAATTTATATTTTTATATTGATACTTATTTTAATAACTTCGCTATATGCAACGTACAATGGAAAAGTTTAAAAAATACTTTCCATTTATAATCATATAGATAGAAACACTGAAATTACTGCCTTATTAAATATTTGTTGGCTTGAAACTTGTACATTTTTTCAATGATGAACAAAACAATGCATGTCCATAAGTATTTTTAACTGAGTGAGGCAAGATATGAAGTGTTTGAAACACTCCCTGCTAGTTAGTTCGCTGGCTTTGTTCGCAAGTCCAGCTTACAGCATCATTCCCCACCCTTTTACAGATGATGGGGGGTGTCCACAAGAAGCCATCTTATTCCAAGGCGATCCAAGTGTCGTTCACAAACTTGATTTGTCGACAGGCTTCTATCAAAACTCTGATCCAATGACAGCGACTATCACTGCATCTGGTTATAACGAATCCGATGACTATGTTTACGGTCATGATAAAACTTCACAGACAGTAGTTAGAATTAATCAACTTTATCAACATGAAAGTTTAGCTGTAACAGGCTTACCAGCGACAACTTACATTACAGGTGATGTGATTAACAACAAATTGTACTTGTACAAAAATGGGGCTGGATTATATGAAATTGATTTAGTCACTTTAGCAGCGACAAATATCATGGCCTCATCGACGGCAACGCTTGGTTTGACTGACATGGCTTTCCACCCAGGTGGGCGTCTGTTTGCTGTGAATAATAGTAACCAACATTTATATGAAATTGTTGACCTCAACACAGGCAACGCAACTTTCAATGATCTCGGTGATATAGGCTTACCATCTGGTACTTATGGAGCTCAATATTTTGATTCAGCTGGCTTTCTCTATCTAAGCACCAACGGAAACGGACATGTTTATCAAATTGATTTGACTGATTTATCCTCTATCAGCCCAACAGCAGTGTTCTACTCTAACGGTCCTTCTACTAATATAAACGATGGTGCACGATGTGTTAGTGCAGCTATTACCTCGGAAAATACAGACTTTGGTGATGCACCGGACACCTATAAAACCTTACTCACTAGTAATGGTGCTCGACACTATAATGTATCAAGTGTTAATTACTTCTTTGGCCCTACTGTAGATACAGAGCCAGATGCCATTCTTTCCCCTAACTCTGATGATGCCGATAACATTGCGGATGAAGACGGTATCTCATTCCCTGCGAACTTTAAGCAAGGATCTGATGGTTTAGTCAATGTAACTATCGGTGGTTCTGCTTCAGGTTTCGTAAATGCATGGTTTGACTGGAATAATAATGGTGTGTTTGACGAAGCAACTGAGCATGCTGTTACTGATGAGGTGCTTATCGGTGGTGATGGTACAACACCTGCCAGCCATGTTCTTAAAGTGAGAGTTCCTGATGATGCTGCGACTGGTCAGATATGGGCTCGTTTCCGTATTTCACGAGATTCGGGAGTTCTCTCATACGGCGGTGCTTCCTATGGTGAAGTAGAGGATCATCAAGTTACTGTCGATTCACAAACTGTTACTCACAATTGGTACCCTTCAGCAGGTTCATGGGTAACACTGGCATTTGAGGATGATTGGCCGCAAGAAGGTGACTTTGACTTCAACGATATAGTAATGTATTACCGTGTAGACAAAGTGACTAATTCGTCTGGCGACATTCTTCGCTATGATATCTACGGAAACCTACGTTCTTACGGTGCAGACTTTGCTAATGGCTTCGCTGTTAAGCTTGATGGTATTGCAGCCACAGCAGTCGATTCAGACAGAACCAAACTTGTCATTAATGGCGCTACTCAACATGCGACACAAGTTCTAGAGTCTGGTACAACAGATGCTGTCGCTATTGCTACGAATAATCTTAAAACGGAAATTCCAGGTCCTACTTGTTCTGGTCCATTAGGGACTTATTATCGAGTATGGGCAGGTTGTACGGATGACGCTGCAGATTTATTCGAATTTGAAATGAGTATTCCGTTCTCGTCACCTATTGCAGCCTCTAGTGCCCCTAGCATGCCACTAAATCCATTCTTATTCGGTACCCCTGGTATTGATCATGGTGACGGTACTCGTGCAACCGACGGTCGTGCAATCGAAATTCATTTGAAAAATGCTGATGTAACAAGTAAGGCAAGTACTGCTTACTTTGCTACAGAACAAGATGCATCGGTTTATGTTGATGCAGATTGCCCTGGACCTAGCTGTAACACTTACCAAACTTCAAACGGTATACCTTGGGCTATTTTAGTTGATGGCACTTGGGATCACCCAAGTGAAGGTATTAATGTACTAACCGCATATCCAGATCTACAAGCATTTTCAACATCAGGTGGTGCAACTAATACAGATTGGTACCTTCGTGCTAACGCTGATGTAACTCAGCTCTTTGAATAATGGTAGGGAGTATTTAACGATGAAAAATTTATATGTGACTCTTTTTACTGCTGCTCTACTATTTGGTTGTGGTGGCGGTGGTGGTGATGATGGCGGCTCAACAAGTGCTGCATCACCAGAAGCATCACCAGAAGCATCTCCAGCAGCACCTGAAGTAAGCGATTCTGTTAGTGGTGCAGCACCAGTAACTGTTTCGAAGTTTGAGGATCTTGTTATTCCAGATAATTATGATTTGATTACTACCTATGATATGCCAATTAAGATAGACCTAAACACTTCTGAACCAATGAGTTTGAGTGTTTACTGTGATTATAATGTTGCTGACGATGGAACACTGACTCCAATTGCAAGTAGTCGCATTATTTCAGGTCAAATCGAAAATGGTGATTTTAATGGCGTTATTGCTGCAACGAGTTCAGTAAAATCTCTACTTATTGAGGCTTGGTATCAAGATACGACTAAAGCACCATTCCAAACTGTAGTTAATGCAGATGTTAACGGAGTTACCATCTCTAATTAATTCAAATAAGGCCAACTTTTACAACGGAGGAAAGTTGGCCATTTTTTTCAAAATGAACGTAAGAAAAACAGCTTTATTATTATTCCTATTTATATTTCTCGCTTGTAAAGGTGATAATGACCAACAAGCTACCACATCGTCATCTGAAAATACTTCAAATCTAATTGAAAGTTCATCAATTCAAGATGAAGTCGTAAATGATATTTATCTTGAAGGCGTCGTAACCGATAATTTTCTCCCTCAAAACACCTCACCATTAAACGATGACGAGATTTTTGAATCTATCGATAATAGTCAAGAAAATGAGATGAATTCGCAAGAAATAGTAAATAATCAAAACACTGAAACATCAACAAATAGTTCAGAAGAAATCCATTCTGTAAATAATATCGTTACATTCAGTACCCATTTTAAACAAGGTTCTGATGCTCTCATTGAAATTCAAACTCAAAAAGATATTAACTTTTTTCTTAATGCTTGGTTTGACTGGAATAACAATGGAATTTATGAAAATAATAATGAATATGTCTTAGTGAATGAACAATTAATATATGAAAAAGATAAGCCTTTTCATAAATTAAAAATTAGAGTACCAGAAAAATCATCTACAGGTCAGATATGGACAAAATTTCAATTATCTGAGCTTCAAAATAACAGCACTATAGATAAAAACACCCCCTCTATAACGGACATAGAAGAAGAGCATAACGTTACTATTGAAGCTCAAAACTTAATACATAATGTTTATCCATCTGAAAATAAATGGGTTACTTTAGCCTTTGAAGATAGTTGGCCATTTATTGGTGATTTCGACTTTAATGATGTCGCTTTACTTTACCGTGTAGACAAAATCACTAATAATCAAGGTGATATTGTACGCTATGATATTTACGGCAGCCTTAAAGCTTATGGCGCTAACTTAGCCAATGGCTTTGCAGTAAAACTTGACGGCATTCCTTCAGAAAAAGTAGATGGCTTGTTAACAAAACTTGTTGTTAATAATACAACCTTACATAATGTCCAAACGTTAGAACAAGGAACCATTGATGCGGTTATTATTATCAGCAATAACCTTAAAGATGAGATAGAACAGCCTACCTGTACAGGAGAACTTGGTGCTTTTTATCGAGTCTGGAAAGGATGTTTTGATGACGCTCCTAACCAATATATTTTCATTGCCAGCATTCCATTTATCACGCCTATTCCCCCTTCTGATGTTCCAAAAATGCCACTTAATCCATTTATTTTCGGTACTCCTGATATAAATCATGGCTCAAATATAAGAGGTATAAACGGTAGAGAAATTGAAATTCATTTAAAAAATCATGATGTCTCATCAAAAGCAAATATATCTTATTTTTCAACGCAAGATGACACATCTATTTTTATTAAAAATAGATGTCCAGGTATTGGTTGCGATACCTATCACAATTCAAGTGGATTACCTTGGGCAATACTCGTTGAATCGATTTGGAATCATCCTAGTGAAGGTTCCAATATATTACAGGCATATCCAGAGCTTACAAACTTCGCAATTTCGGGAGGCGGTGAAAATACTGACTGGTATATAAGAAGTAACGCTAACTTAGAGAAGATTTATGAATAATTCAATATTTTTTGGCGCCTAACTTGCGTTAATAAATAACTTAACATATCTCTCTATAATTTTTTGATAATTATTTAAGTCTAATAAATGAAATTATTAATTCTATTAGTTGTAACTTTTCTTTTTGGTTGTAGAAGTGACACTTCTCCTGAAGCTGAGGAAAATATTAGTTACAATGAAGCTTCAGATTTGAGTGTTCAACAAAATATCGATGAACCCAGTGCCCCTCAGAATAATTCATCTATAGACACACAAGTAATTGATAATAGTCCCCCCCAAGATATTCTAAATGACTCTTCAACAACTGGGACAACTGAGCAAAGTAATCATCAATTGTTAACTCCTTCTTTACCTGATGAAATAAAAGTTGAAAGTGAGCAGCACAGCGAAGAAGCGCCTTCATCGCAAAATGATAGCGGTAATAGTTCAGAGCCTATCTTATTAGGAGAGAATATTTCAGATTTAGAACCAGCAGAACCAGCAGAACCAGCAGAACCAGCAGAACCAGCATCAAATAATGAAAATGATGAAAATGATGTAACAGCAAGTGACTTTAGCGAACTTTTCTTTCCTAATGATTTCAATTTAAACAGATCTTATGATATGACAATAAAACTCGATTTCAATACGGTAAAAACGTTAAGAATTAGCATTTACCAAGACTTTAATGTTATGACGAGTGGATCAGTATTGCCAATCTCATCGAGTCTGCTTACTTCCGGTACAATTGTGAATGGTGATTTTAATGGCACAATCCGTGTTACTCATTCTATGGAATTTATACTCATTCAACTTTACGACAGTAATGCCAACCAGCTCTTCTATCAGGCAGTAAAAGAAACATCACCAAGCGGCATTACTATTGTTGAATAGCCATGTATATAAACCAATGTATATAGATACTATGAGTCACCCTCTATTACTTAATATCAATTGTTCGACTGGCTTTTTTATATTGCACTCGCCACCCTTGCCATCGTGGTAATTCCCATCGTTTTGGATCTGGTTTACGGTTGCCAGACTGATAATTTGCCACAACAAGTTTACGATGAATATCATATTCTATAGCCATCACAAGATCAGTGAGTTTAACTTCACGCGGGTAACGCTCATCAAACTCCTGTCGTTCCCATTCAGGGATCCCCTCAAAGGTGAAGTCTGAAGGTTCAAAGAGTTCAAGATCATCAATATGTTCAATCCCTAAATCTTCAATTTGTTGCGATAGCCATTCAATGGCATCAACCGGCTCAGGTGCACGTTTAACAAAATCTGCATTATATAAACCCAATGCGAGATATAAATTCCACTGCGAGATATCTGAGATAATTCGAGGTGCAAGATCTGGCATTACTTCACTTGCAAGTAGCATATCGACAATAGCAGAGCGTGCTGATTGCCCTTCAGGTTCAATCCATTGAGTATCAATAACCCGTCCAGCATAGATCCGCTGGACAGCCGTTTTAAAACTGCCATCCTGTTGTTCAACGGTATCACCTTGAACCAACTCACCTAACTCAGCATTATTTATTTGTGACAAGGTAACGGGAGAGCTACATGTTGCCAAAATGCGGTTTTGTTTAACCCCTCTTCCTGGTAAGGCAAATTGATCAAATACGATCACTGCTTGAGATAATGGTTCATCTATCGGCGGGTTATCAATTAATGAATCTTTCGCACTACTGACTTCAATAATACCGTTACTCATTGCCTGCTGACGTTTTTCTCGACGAAGAAAAACCAATTCAGGTACCGCCTTAATTACAGTATCTTGCCATAACTCTCGTTTAAATCGGCTAGCAACAGACAGCTCTGGAAGTTCAAGTAACTCTCGCATTTGAACTGACAACAAACGCGCTTCTGCTAGCATATTGTCATCTACCACAAGCCATTCTGGACACTCATCCATACGCACCATTTTTATTAATGCCGTCGCATCACAAAATACGTTACCCAGCCATCGATACAATTGTTCAATATTTTCTTCTGATCGCGGAGGCTGCCATAACCGTTGCGGAATAGACAATGCAGCAGCAAGATCGACCATTGCTTCTTTATTTGCTCGGGTATCCATCGCTGTTATTAAGTGGGCAAATAAAGTATCGATAGGTAGTTGATATAAACAACGGCCATAATCAGTAATAACTTCATTTTCAGTCATAGCTCCCATCGACAACAAAGCCTGCTGCGCTGCAACAAAGGTTTTTTCAGGTAGAGGATCAATAAACGAAAGTTGGCTGAGTTTTGCGTTACAACATAAAGCAGCCAAATAGGCTTCTACCAATTCTTCGCGTTGCAACTCTGGCGGTGTTAATAACTCTAGCGCTGCGGCTTTACCATACAAGCGAATACAAACACCATCTGTTACGCGCCCTGCACGCCCTTTCCGCTGCTCTGAGCTTGCTTTGGAAATAGCGTGTAATGATAATACTGTTCGACCGTTTCGCTGGTGGGTACGACGTTCTAAACCAGAATCAATGATCAACGTAACCCCTGGGATAGTTACCGAGGTTTCAGCCACATTTGTCGCAACAATAATGCGTTGCTTATCACTTTGTGTTAGAGCCCGCTTTCTTTCATCATCGGTAACGGAAGCGTGTAATGGAATAATATCCATTAATCCTGCTTGTATTTGCTCACTAAACCGTTGCGTTAGTGCATTTTGCGTTAACGCTATCTCTTTTCTTCCGGGTAAAAAGATCAAAATGTCTTGGTGGCTATCAATATGCGTTTGAACCAAGCTAGTTATCCGCTTATCGATATTCATCACATCGGGCATATCTCGACTATCAGAGGCATGATGCAACACATTCACCGCAAAATTACGCCCTTTAGCTTGTAAGTGCTGTGCGGATAAATAGTTAACTAATCGTTGGCTATCAATCGTTGCAGAAGTAATAACTAAAAGATGAGATTGTTGCTGTTTGAGTAACGCAAGTAGAAGATCAGTATCCCAACGTCTTTCATGAAATTCATCAATAATAATTGTTGAGAACTGAGCTAAATTACCTTCACTTAACCAACGTAATGCAACACCGGGGGTAGCATAAATAATATCCGTATTTTCATCAAAGTGATGCTCAAAACGGATCGCATAACCAACGGATAACTGATCTGGGTTTGCGTCTTCTGTTAATAAATATTCAGCTAGCGATGTACAAGCAACCCGTCGAGGCTCAACCACCAGCACTTTTCCATAAATAGCAGCCCATAGTGGTAGACGGGTTGATTTACCCGACCCCGTTTCTGCTTCAACAACAATATGTTCATCACGTAACAAGGCTTTAAATTGTTGCTCAATGCTATCTATAGGTAAGTTGTTCTGCATATCTAATATATCTTTAATGAATTCAACGCTATTTTCGCAATTATTACCTACATTGTCAGTGAGAATCATAATATTCATTAAACTTGCTATTCGTATCAACCTAATTGTTTATTCCATCATCACTTAGGTTTTATTTCTTTGTGTAAACGCCACTAATTTCATCGAAAAATTGACTTTTTTTTGTAACTCCCTAGCCTTACAGCATCAACTTATGGAGGCAACGCCACATGACAACGAAAACCATATTTAATCCTGAGCTTTGGAACGAAGTTGAAGGCTTTGATTTTGAAGATATTACTTATCATCGCGCCAAAGATCAGGGTACTGTTCGTATCGCAATTAATCGTCCAGATTGCCTGAATGCATTTCGCCCCAAAACAGTTGATGAGCTTTTCACCGCACTCGATCACGCTCGTCAATGGTCTGATGTAGGCTGTGTATTACTAACGGGTAATGGCCCATCTCATAAAGGCCAGTGGTCATTCTCATCGGGTGGCGATCAACGTATTCGTGGTAAAGATGGCTATAAATATGAAGGCGAAGAAGCGGGTACTGCTGACGTTGCGCGTATGGGTCGACTTCATATTCTAGAAGTACAACGCATGATCCGCTTTATGCCAAAAGTCGTTATCGCGGTTGTTCCCGGTTGGGCTGTTGGCGGCGGTCATAGCTTACACGTTGTTTGTGATTTAACGCTGGCATCTAAAGAACATGCCATATTCAAGCAAACCGATCCTGATGTTGCGTCGTTCGATTCTGGTTACGGCTCTGCGTATCTGGCTAAAATGATCGGTCAAAAACGTGCCCGTGAAATCTTCTTCTGTGGTTTTAATTACAGCGCACAAGAAGCCTATGAAATGGGCATGGTGAACAAGGTTGTTGATCACTTTGAACTAGAAGAAGAAGCGCTTCGTTGGGGTAAAGAAATCACAAGTAAATCACCAACAGCAATGCGTATGCTAAAATACGGTTTCAACCTTCCAGATGATGGTTTAGTCGGTCAGCAACTGTTTGCTGGTGAAGCAACGCGTCTTGCTTACGGTACTGAAGAAGCACAAGAAGGTCGTGATGCGTTCCTAGAAAAACGCGATCAAGATTTTAGCCGCTTCCCTTGGCATTACTGATCGACTCAATTTCTAGATAAATAAAAGCCACTTACTGATTATCAATAAGTGGCTATATCTGCTTTACTCATTTATTTTGCTATGAATCCTAACGTAGAATAATCAATCGAAACAACACTGAAGCCTTCGCTAAATAGTGATTTATGACACATCTCCTTGGTAAATGTCTTGTTAATCTCCCCCATCGTTGGTCAATATTTTAAAATTGAGTATACCGTTGTGACGAGACGATATTGTTCAAAAAAATGATTTATAAAAGATGGCACGCGTTCACGCATATAAACTAATTACATCATTAACTCGCCCAAAAACGTCACTAAAACAAAGTATCAATTTAAAAAACAGCATTTTCACAAATAATATGGCTCAACTTTCAAAATAAGTGATCATACCCTTTGTATTCTTATCTTTGACGTTCTAGCATTAGTGACCAACTGAAAACTTGCACTTGTTTTCAATTTTAATCTTCTAGCTACAGAGTCTATTTGCATGAACAACGATAAAAGACCTTTATATATCCCCTATGCAGGTCCTGCACTACTTGAAACACCTCTTCTTAACAAAGGTAGTGCATTCTCTGTCGAAGAACGTATGTTCTTTAACCTTGAAGGGCTTCTTCCTGAAGCTATTGAATCTATTGAAGAACAAAAAGAACGTGCTTATCAGCAATACCTAAAGTTTGATAACGATATGGATAAGCACATTTATCTGCGAAATATCCAAGATACCAATGAAACCTTGTTTTACCGTTTGGTAGAAAATCACGTAACAGAAATGATGCCAATCATCTATACCCCTACAGTGGGATCTGCGTGTGAGGATTTCTCAAATATTTACCGTCGTGGTCGTGGTCTATTCATTTCATACCCAAACCGTGATCGTATTGAAGACATGCTGAACAACGCGTCTCGTCAGAACGTTAAAGTGATTGTTGTAACCGATGGTGAGCGTATCCTTGGTTTAGGTGATCAAGGTATCGGTGGTATGGGCATTCCAATTGGTAAGCTTTCTTTATATACCGCATGTGGTGGTATCAGCCCAGCTTATACTTTACCTGTTGTTCTTGATGTTGGTACCAATAACCCACAACGTTTATCTGATCCCATGTACATGGGTTGGCGCCATACCCGCATTACCGGAAAAGAGTACGATGCGTTTGTTGATGAATTTATCCAAGCCGTAAAACAACGTTGGCCTGAAGCATTAATTCAATTTGAAGATTTCGCACAAAAAAATGCAATGCCTTTACTTGAGCGTTACAAAGATAAAGTTTGTTGCTTTAACGATGATATTCAAGGCACAGCAGCGGTAACTGTTGGCTCTTTACTTGCGGCATGTAAAGCAGCAGGCAATAAACTGTCTGAGCAGCGTATAACCTTCCTTGGTGCGGGCTCGGCAGGTTGTGGGATTGCAGAAGCGATTATTGCACAAATGGTGTCTGAAGGTATTTCTGATGCACAAGCGCGCAGTCAAGTATTCATGGTTGACCGTTGGGGCCTACTCATTGATGGCATGCCAAATCTACTCAACTTCCAACAAGCTCTTGTTCAGAAAAATGCACAATTAGCAGATTGGGATGTGGCAGATAATAACATCTCACTCCTTGATGTTATGCGTAATGCAAAACCAACGATTTTAATCGGTGTATCTGGTGTTCCGGGACTGTTTAGTGAAGACGTGATCCGTGAAATGTACGCGCACTGCGAACGCCCTATCATTTTCCCACTTTCCAACCCAACCAGCCGCGTTGAAGCAACACCGTTTGATTTGATCCGTTGGACGGATGGTAATGCACTTGTTGCAACAGGTTCACCATTTGAGCCTGTGATTTATGAAGGTAAAACTTATCCAATCGCACAATGTAATAACAGTTACATTTTCCCAGGTATTGGTTTAGGGGTATTAGCCATTAATGCTCGCCGTGTTACCAATGAAATGCTAATGGAAAGTAGTCAAGCCTTAGCGGAGTGTTCTCCACTTGCTATTCATGGACATGGCCCACTATTACCGCCATTAGAAGATATTCAGAAAGTCTCACGTAAAATTGCTTTTGCCGTTGCGAAGAAAGCGGTAGAACAACATAAAGCACCGAAAAACTCCGATGAACGTATCCGTGAAAAAATCGATGCTAACTTCTGGAAATCAGAATATCGTCGTTACAAACGAACTTCGTTCTAAACCTCAGTTTAAAAAAGGTGCCAATCTGGCACCTTTTTTTGATGTAAGTAATACTGCGCCTTTACTTGTTATTGAATATTATTTCAGCAGTCATAAGGTAAAATGACAATACGCAGACATTTACCTCTTAATTAATAAACATTTTATTAAATGATTAGGGTAAGATATAAGATAAGAACTTTGTACTTTCGTGGATAATTATGAAACTGCTCAACTTCATCCGTATTTCTGCAGTTATCTGTATCTTATTTGTTTCAACATTATTGTTATTTGATCGTTGGGTTTCAGCTCGTACATCTGATCGCATTTATCATGATATCTCTACAGTACCCAAACATTCTGTGGGATTAGTTCTTGGAACAAGTAAATATATAGCTAAGACACTAAACCCATATTATGAATATCGTATTACAGCAGCATTAGATTTATTTAAACAAGGTAAAATAGATTATTTTTTACTCAGTGGTGACAATGCACACCGCTCATATAATGAACCTTGGACGATGAAACGAGATTTATTAAAAGCAGGTGTTCCTGATGACAAAATTGTTTTAGATTATGCTGGGTTTCGAACGCTTGATTCTATCGTCCGCGCAAAAGAAGTGTTTGAAACGGATAACTTTACAATTATTACCCAACAATTCCACTGCGAGCGCGCCCTATTTATTGCTGACAGTTATAACATAAAAGCTACATGTTTGGCGGTACATGAGCCAAATGGTACGGCACAACTTAAAATCCGTATTCGAGAAGTACTTGCTCGTGTTAAAGCATTGAGTGATCTGTTTATACTGAATGTTCAGCCTAAGTTTCTAGGCCCTAAAGAACCTATTATAAAACCCGCACCTTCCACTGTTATCAGTGATGATACAGCACCATCTTCAGCTATTAATAGTCAAAAGCAGTTAGATAATTTAGCAGTGACAAAAAGTAACACTTCAAAGTAAAACATAAAGCCAGTGATTTCACTGGCTTATATTTTTAACCTGTCTTTAGCTTTTATCTCTCATCATCTTCATAAACCTATGCTTTACATCTTTCATATGATGAAAAACGTCGGTTTTCATCTTCTTTTTTAACTCTGTACGTTTAGTCTGTCTCTGCATCCCTGCCATTTTACAGCCCATCTTTGCGTCAATAATTTGTCGGAAAACATATTAGCACAGGCTACAAAAGTTATAGCGGCGATTCTTTGTGATCAACACCTAAATTATTAGTCATTGATAGAATGATATTGCTCTATTTTCTTAACCTTCGAATAAACAATAAAATATCTTTTTATTTCAATCGTCTAGAAATAACAAAATCACTTAATTATCACCAAAAATTAACCGATTATATACATAAGTCTCAAATTCTTTCGTTAACAAGCCTTATATTAGCAACGCAACTAGATGCATTAACTACTGGCCTTGCTATTGGAGAAACGCTATGACAGCGCTCACACTCACGATTAAACAATGGATATTGAATCGTAATAGTCTAATTATCATTGCAGATATACTTTTGTTTTTAACGCTACTAAACACGCTACCATTTGAAGCTAATATCACATTAGGGCTTAGTATATTAAGCTTTATCGCTGTGCTCTGGTTAACTGAAGCATTACATGTCAGTGTCACTGCCATTCTCGTTCCCTTACTCGCCGTATTCTTTGGTGTTTTTCAAACTCAGCAAGCATTAGCAAACTTCTCTAATCCAATTATATTTCTCTTTCTTGGAGGCTTCGCGTTAGCTGCAGCATTGCATAAACAGCAACTCGATCAAGTCATTGCAGATAAAGTGCTAGTAGCTGCAAAAGGTAAAATGTCTGTTGCCGTATTAATGCTATTTGGTGTAACAGCAGGGCTATCAATGTGGATAAGTAATACAGCCACTACCGCAATGATGCTGCCATTAGTACTAGGGGTATTAAATAAGGTTAATAGTAAAACAGGTCATAACACTTATGTCTTTACCCTACTTGGTATTGCTTATTGTGCCAGTATTGGCGGCATTGCCACGATTGTCGGCAGCCCTCCTAATGCCATTGCAGCCGCAGAAGCAGGATTAAACTTTACCGAGTGGATGTACTTTGGCATACCTGTGAGTCTTTTTTTGTTACCGCTAACCGTTGGTCTGTTATATATTCTTCTAAAACCAAATTTAAATCACACCTTTGAGATTGACCACACTCCTGTCACTTGGACAAAAGGAAAGTTTCTTACTCTAGCTATTTTCCTTCTCACAGTTAGCTGTTGGATTTTCAGCAAACCTATTAACGCATTTTTAGGTGGGTTCGCTAAATTTGATACGCTGGTTGCCTTAAGCGCCATCGTATTATTATGTGTATCACGCGTGGTTAGCTGGAAAGATATTCAAAAATCAACAGACTGGGGTGTACTTATTCTATTTGGTGGCGGTATCTGTTTGAGCAATATATTAAAAGCCACGGGAACAAGTGTCTTCTTAGCACAAGAGTTAAGTACGTTTTTAAACCAAGCGGGTTTATTCCTTACTATTTTAGTTGTTGCTATCTTTGTTGTTTTTCTCACCGAGTTTGCAAGTAATACTGCCAGCGCAGCGCTGTTAATCCCTGTATTTGCAACCGTTGCAGAAGCATTAGGTGTATCGCCTGTTGTGTTATCAGCTCTTATTGCTATCGCGGCTTCTTGTGCCTTTATGCTGCCTGTTGCGACACCACCTAATGCGATCGTATTTAGTACAGGCTATATAAAACAACAAGAAATGATGCGTGTTGGTATTTATCTCAATATCTTATGTATTGCATTTCTAACAATATTTACTTGGCTATTCTGGTAATTTTAATAAAAAATACATATAAAGAAGGTGCCTGCCAACACCTTCTTTATCTATTATTTCATAATAAGGTTATGAGTAACCTTTCATTGTTTCCATTTTCTTTTTCTAATTTACACTTTCCTTTTTTTTCTATTTTTTTTAATTGCTCTTCTTCTAAAGCAAAAGGTAATAATAATAAAATACTTTTTATACCTTCATTTCGTGATAATAATAATAATCGAATAATATTCTGCGTATCACTGGCACTGCTTGATAATACTTTTAACGCCTGTTGATGTAACTTTTCTGCTGGGCTTATTTGTGAATATGTGCCTGTTTTAATATTTAATTCAAAAGATGAAATGATGTTTTTTACAACATCAATAAATGTCCATTTTTGATTACAAAGAAGCGAGAGGAAATGCGTGTAATCAAATATGATTTGCTCTTTTTCTGATGTGTTCAACATTGTTTCCATAACTATCCTTAGGTAGAAACATAACATCTTCTAGCATTAACTTAATGTCCTTATCACTATACGACTAGTAGAATAACAAACTAAATCACCCAACCTTGATTTGTGATTATCGTCACATAAAACATTTAATTTAACATTACAAAAAACACTTTCAAAACAAATATTTAACAACAAGAAACCTTTTATTATCACTACTCATTTATGATTAAGCATGTTACGTAACCATATATTCTGTGGTAGCAATACCCCAAGATCTCCTTTAATACACAAAAAAAAATGCTTAACCATTCGATCAGGTTATTGAGAATAACAATCAATCGATATATTTAAGCGCGTAATTTTACCTTTAAAAACGCTGTACCATTATATAACTGCTTTATATGGTAATCATTTTGAAAAACGACTGGAAAATTTGTCAATACAAGACTAAAATCGCCTTGTTTTGGGGAGTAGTCACAATTGTTCGTCTGTCGTCATCTCGAAGTTTACACTTCCGGCAGCCGTGAATGGATTTGCATTATTATTCATGCACCATTTTGACGAGACCAATGCCATTATCGCTTGCACATTGGTGCAGTCATACTCAAACACTCAGAGGTTTGAGTTTTTAATGCGCGTAAGGTTGATTGTGAAACACCCTTTTACCCTGCCTTCCGCGTTTTTAATCTTTATGCGATAACATATTGTTGCCAAACTATATTGCCTTTTTATAGGCATATAACTTTATACTTATAAAAAACTAATATTTATTATTTAGTTTATAAAATAACAATACGTTATCGCTTTAAGGTCGATTTTTAGGAGAGACTCTATGAGCCTTTTTAGCTATGAAGGGTTCGCTGTATTAACAGTGTTAATGTTTGCGTTGGATTTGTATCAAACACGTGGTGGTAAGATTTCCATCAAGAAAGCAGCTATCTGGAGTGTATTCTGGGTTTTTCTCGCTTTCTTATTTGCGGTGTTTATCTACTTCAATTGGCAGTTGATGGCACCAGAAAGTACCTACAGTAATTCAAAAGCAGCAACTGCTTTTGTCACGGGCTACTTATTAGAAAAATCATTAAGTGTTGATAACTTATTTGTTTTCGCCCTAATTTTTGGCCAATTTATGGTACCTGAGCGTTTACGCCCGCGCGTATTAATGCTCGGCATTGTCGGTGCGCTTTTTTTACGTGGTGGTATGATCGCAGTCGGTGCTCAACTCTTGGATGACTTCCATTGGGTTATGTACATCTTTGCCGTTTTCCTTCTTTACACTGGCTTCAAACTCTGGAAAGAAGATGAAGAAGAACAAGAAGACTTCTCAGATGCGTTACCGGTACGTATTGTAAAACGCTTCTTTAAAGTTACAGATGATTATCACGACCATAAAATGTTCGTTAAAGGAGAGCATGGTTGGTTAGCGACACCATTACTTGTTGTGGTTGCAGTGATCGCGCTTACCGATGTCATGTTTGCACTCGATTCTATTCCTGCGATCTTTGCGGTAACACGTGAACCGTTCTTGGTGCTTACTGCTAACGTATTTGCATTACTAGGCTTACGCTCACTGTATTTCGTACTTGAGGGTATGTTAACGCGTTTCTGCTACCTACGTGTCGCACTGGCATTTATTCTAAGCTTCATTGGCTTGAAGATGCTTTTAGTCGGTACCGCTTGGGCTATCCCAACAGCGGTATCACTGTGTGTCATTGTTCTTACTATTTCCATCGCCATTGGCGCATCGCTATGGAAAACACGTAACGACGAACAAACGCCTATCAATCATGAATAAAAAGTAAAAAAAACGCCACAGGTGTCTGTGGCGTTTTTTATCTTTATTGTCTAAGCCAATTTAGCAACAATAGTTTGAATATCAACAGGGTTAGTAACAATATAGTCAGGTTTAATCAGCGCTAATTGCTGATGATCGCTGTCTTTTTGGGTATCAACCCATACGCTCTTAATACCTGCATTTTTAGCACCTATAATATCTGCCGCCAATGAATCCCCCATATGGATGACTTCTTCAGGTTTACAGTTCACCAAGTTTAGTGCTTTTTCAAAAATACTTACTGCCGGTTTTTCCTCAGGCTCTTCCCCACCCACAATAATATGATCAACATATTGCTGCATTTCTGTTGCGGCCAACTTTGGATGTTGTGAAAAAACCGGACCATTGGTAATAACAACCAATTGATATGATTTGCGCAATGCCAACAGCGTTTCTTTCATCTGAGGAAAAAAATCAAAGCTAGCCATACGAGATTGATCAAAGCATGCTTGAATAGCGACTGCAGCATCAAAAGATAACTCAATGCCCTGCTCTTTAAATAAAACTAAAATAAGGTTTTGGCGGAAGAGAAGCTCATCGGATATTAGTGGCACTAGCTCAGGTAATTCATCATTGAGTTTTTTATATACACCTGCAATATAGCGTTCTAAAAACATGTCTACATTTAATTGTGGGTACAAATTACTGACATATAATTTCAGCTCGTTCGCGGCATGTTTGTCAGCTAAAGACGTTGCACACAAGGTTTCGTCCATATCGAGAAAAATAGCTTTTAACACGTTAACCTTCTTTATTAGTGATTACAGGCACACTTATAGTAACGAGTATGGTGCGCTTAACCTAGTATTTATCATGATTTCATTACCCAAACTGATGAGTATCACGTATTTTAAGTATAAAAAAACCAGCAACCTAGTGCTGGTTTTTATCTTTAATTACGACTTAATTTTTAACAAAATCTTTCATCGTAATAAATTTATTTTTAATCTTATTTGCACTTGGCGAGTCATAACCGTAGATATCTTCACGCATTTGTACTTTACCATTATTATCAACCCATGCCGTGAGATAGACAAAATCGACACCAATCCGCTTAGATAAACTCACGGTTTTTTGCTTTTGCGCATCTAACATTTGTTTAAATTCTGGAATGTTTCCACGATTTTGGTACTCAATTACATAATTAGCAAGATCATAAGCACGTTCAACACGTACACAACCAGAGCTTAAATCACGCTTAGTTTTGCTAAACAATCCGCGTGAAGGAGTATCGTGCAAGAAAATAGCGTAATCATTTGGCATAAGGAACTTAACACGACCAAGTGAATTACGAGGACCAGGACCTTGCTGAAACTCATGCGGAAATGTTTTTGGATTCACCGTCGCCCAGTCAATACTCGTTGGTGAAATCACAGTACGATCACGCCAACTATTTAAAATCTGCATATTATGCTGCTTTAAATAATCAATATTGTGCTTCACTTTTGGGATAACATCATGCTGCTTGATTGTAATCGGTACGTTCCAGTATGGGTTTACAACCATAGTCGTAATAGCCGATGAGAATAAGTTTGTAGGACGGCTATCACGACCGACAATGACTTTAGATTCAAATACGATGTTACCTTTATCAAACACTTCTAACTTATAGTTAGGAATGTTAACCCAAATATGAGGACGATTTTCATTATACTTATTTAAGGTAGCCACACGTAGCGTATTCAATGCTAAACGACGCGCAATATCCGCATAAGGCATAACAAGTTGCTGAACAGTTGCCTCACCAATAATACCATCACTTGCTAAACCATGACGTTTTTGGAATGCTTTTAAGCTTTCAAAAACAGCACCAGAATTGGTGATCTGATGTTCAAGTGATAAACGGTCGTAATCTGTCTGATCCATATCACCAAGGGTATACAATACTTTAATCAACTCATGCCCGTTAGGCAGTGTTGCCCCTTTGCGATAAACCTGCTTAAAGTTCGATGATGTTAAAGTATGCGCGGGTAAATTCAGGTATTTGGCAATCGCATCCATTGTTGGTTTAAATGCAATATAACCAGGACGTAATTGCTCAAGTCTCGCAAGTGTCATCGGATAAACATTAACGCCATCGGCATATTTGCTCATCGACTTACTCATGTTAATAGGCTTAGACAAGAACAGTACATCACGGTGAGTTGCAATGTAGTTTTGGAATGCGCGATACACATAATAGGTATCAGTCGCTAATAAGTCATAAGCTTGCTCGTTATTTTCACTCTTAAGCTTATTCAGTTCGGAAAGACGTTGGGATAAACCCGGTAGCATTTTTGTATCTACAACGGCTTTTAACTGTAGTTCAAACTCATCTCGCAGTGCTTTATTTTGCCAAAAAGGATAAAACTTATTCTCAGTATACGCTTGTTCTATTTGAGACTTAAAACAAATCTTATTCACCGAATCAGCACAAAGTGTTTTGGTGCTAAACACTGTTTGATTGTTTAAAGAAGACCAATCCACACTACCTGTACTCGTTGCAGGAGCTTCTCTATCATTTACAGGAGGAAACACAACAGTATCTTTATCCGGCCCTGTAATGTTCACATAGTTATGTGGTGCAATGTGTGCTAATTCAATAGCAAAAGCACTACTCGGAAGAATCAAAGATAAAACAAGAAGCTTGCTGAAACACTGAGTGACAACACGCTGAGAATTAAACATCTTTAAAGCGATCCTTATCAAATAAAAGAAGAAAGATATCCGTATTAAAATAACTAAACGTTCATTTACAACCATGTAACGCTTACATACGGCACACAAACAAAATAACCTGTATAAAGGCCAATATCAGTATATTTAGACAAATTTTTAATCACGATACAATTCAAATAACGTAACTTTAAACGTTAAATATACCCTAACAGGATTTTTTATACTGAGTATCACACATTTAATACAAATATCACCTTGATTTAAAAGATAAAAAAAACATTATTTGAAATGGTGTTCATAAAAACACCATTTATCTAAAATATCTATTAGCGCAAGTTAATCGGCATTTTATAGTGAGTTCGTCTCAATTATGCTCAAAAATAAAGCTACTTATTGTTTTCGCGATAGAAAGCCCACTCTTCTACAACTTTACCATCCGCTAAGTGACAATATCCCACTTCACCTTTTTCTTCTTTTTTAATTTCAAGTTTCCCACCCTGCTCCTCACAGTAAACAGAAGCTGGATTCGCCATACCAACCGCTTCTTTTTTGGGTTGTTCTGGTTGTTTTTGCTCTTCTTTATTACACCCAACTAATGCGATACCCAAACCGATAACAGCGAATAAAACTGTCCACTTTTTCATATTCATCCCTTATGTCATTCGCTTTTCCATTTTGGAAAACATACGTTAATTCTTTTTCACTTCTGGAAATTGTTAATCTCATCTAAAGTGCCACTAAATTATAACAATGCACGGTACTTGCAATGTCATTACATTCCAAAATAAAACAGATTATTTCTTCTTCTACATTAAGCCCGAAACAAAAAACATTGTTTCTCTCTCTCGAAGCTGAAGCAATTGTAGACTATATGCCAGTAAGTGACGAAATTTTAGAAGCAAAAAATGAAGGAATTATCTGTGATATGTTCGAAGGTAATGCGCCTTTTAAGCCTCGCTACATACTGCCCGACTATGCTAAATACTTACAGAATGGTTCAAGCTATTTAGAGCTAGAGCCCGCAAAAAATCTGGATGACGCGCTCAATGCGCTCACCATTATTTATCATCACGTACCATCTGTAACTAACTACCCTGTTTATATCGGTCAACTTGATGATTTATTGTTACCGTTTGTAAATAGTGAATCTGAAACTGATATTTACAACAAGCTAAAGCGTTTTTGGATTATGCTCGACCGCACCCTACCCGATGCGTTTATGCATGCCAATATTGGTCCAACTGATAACATTATTTGCCGTACTATTTTAAAAATTGATGCAGAGCTTAAGCAAGTCGCGCCTAATCTCACTTTTATGTACGACGCTGAAGTATCACCAATATCTTTACTCGAACAAGCTTGCCAAAATATTTGTGAATGCAGTAAACCCCATATTGCCAACTACCCAATGTTTAAAGATACATTTGGTAAACAAGGCTTTGGTATTGTTAGTTGCTACAACTCACTACCGTTAGCAGGCGGCGCAAATACACTTGTACGCTTAAACTTAAAAGCGGCGGCAGAAAAAGCAACAGATGTAGAAAACTTCATCAACCAAGTGCTACCACATTATTGCCAAATGACTTTCGGACTTATTGAAGCGCGTTCAGCATTTCTTCATGAAGAATCAAACTTCTTTACTAGCTTTTTAGTACAAGAACAATTAATTGATGAAAACCGTTTTGCCCCAATGTTTGGTATCTACGGTATGGCAGAAGCAGTCAATTTATTATTGGAAAAATCAGGCTCAACAGAAAAATATGGCCACAGTGATTCAGCCAATGCATTAGCATTATCTATCACTCAACTATTAAGTGACATTGTCACGAACACACCAGTGAAATATGGTTATAACCAGCGAGCACTATTGCACTCACAAGGTGGTATTAGCAGCGATCAAAACGTAACACCAGGGATCCGTATTCCTTATGGTACAGAGCCTGATCCTGTTTTGCACATTAAAGCGCTGGCTGCACATCATCAGTATTACCTATCAGGTATCAGCGATATTTTAACCATTGATGAAACAATCAAACAAAATCCACTCGCCATGGTTACCTTATGTAAAGGCGCATTAAATATGGGGTTTCGTGAGTTTACCGTAAACGTTCACTCAAACGATCTTGTTCGAGTAACGGGCTATATGATTAAGCTATCTGATGTTGCTAAATTCAAAGAGGCCGGTTCACGTACCAATACAACGTGGTTAGGCTCAGAAGCCAGCGAACAAACCGACATTTTAAAACGTCTACCTCGTGTGTTAAGTCACGAGCAAACACCTCATTATTCACATCTCTCTATTGAGAATTAAGAGTTAACAAGTAAATGATTTCAGCCACTATTAGTAAGATACTTAATTTTTCGTGCGTTGATGGACCCGGCAACCGAATGGTGATTTTTTTTCAAGGATGTAACTACAACTGCAAAAATTGCCATAACCCACAAACCATCGGTCTTTGTAACCATTGTGCAGACTGTGTTAAGCAATGCCCAACGCAAGCGTTACAAGCTATTCATACGGAAAATGAAAAAACGAAAGTGGCATGGAATCAAGCATTATGCACTGAATGTGATAAGTGTATTGAGGCTTGCCCTCGACAAGCGAGCCCTAAAACCATAACCATGTCTGTTTCTGAATTAATTGAAAAAATTCATGAAAATAGGTTATTTATTAATGGTATTACCGTTTCTGGTGGCGAGGCATCACTTAATTTACCTTTTATTATTTCGCTATTTCGTTTAATAAAAACGACGGCTTCACTGAAACATTTAACATGCATGATAGACAGTAATGGCAGTTTAAGCGTAACGGGTTGGAAACACCTTACCCCCTACCTTGATGGTGCGATGATTGACTTAAAAGCATGGCACGATGAAACGCATAAATGGTTAACCAACAGAAGTAACCACCGCGTTTTTGAAACGATGAACTTTCTTCATGCTCAAAACAAATTACACGAAATAAGACTTCTGCATATTCCTAATAATACCGATTTTATGGAGCAGATAGAAAAAGTAGCGTATTACTTACGTCCCTTTTCAAGCAGTGTGAAAATAAAGCTCAATGCTTTCAGGCATCATGGTGTGGTAGGTGATGCACTCAACTGGGATGAGTGTAACCAAGAAGAGATTAATCAATTAGCTAACGAACTATCAGAGCGTGGCGTGAAAAACTTACTGACTCCTGCTATTTATTAAATCAAAAATTTAGATATTCCGTCTGCTGATCATAGCGACATAATTAATTAAGTCGTTCAGCAGTCGGAGTTACGTTTTCTTTAGAACCTCACTTCCTAACGTATCTTTTGAAGTGAGACTTTATAAATCAATCTCTGCTGTTTTATCTTCAACGCCACAAAGAATTAAAATTTGCTGATGTAACCAACGAAGAGCAGGATCATTCATGCTCGGTTGATGCCACACCAAACTATAAGCAACCTTGCCATAATTAAACGGTAACGGCTTTTCAACAAGTGCTTTAGACTGTAATGCCGTACTTGCCCAACGTTTAGAGCAGGTAAATAACAAATTACTGTTATGACACATCGTCGCTGCACCACCAAAGTCTGCGACATTCACCACCACTTTTCTTTTATGATGCTGTTGCGTTAATTGCATCTCAAAAAATGGCACACTTAAATCACTATCCAAAATACCAATATGACCACAATTTAAATAATTTTCTATTGTCAGCTCTTTATCGGCAAGAGGATGATCATGCGCCATTAAGCAAACCATCTCATCGGTAAACAAGGTCTGCCATACTAAGTTATTTTGCATCAATGGTGGCTGGCTAAGATCGTGTGGCAAAATCACAAAATCCAATATGCCTTTGGTTAAACCATCAAAACCAATGCTGTCTTTCGACCAAATATCAAAACGGACATTCGGCGCTTTTTTTAGAACATGGGCATAAAGACCACCGGCGATTAATTCAAAAGTACTTTCCCGCATCGCAAGTGAAAAACTCCCTTCATACTCTTCTGGCTGAAACGCTTCTTTGGTCATGATCTGATTCATATCACTGATCATTTGGTGAACCGTAGGGCCTAGCCTACGAGCTAAAGGAGTAGAAATTAGCTTATTACCATGACGATAAAAGAGTTCGTCATTGAGATTGTCACGTAATTGGCTGAGTGTTTTACTAACGGAAGAAGGGCTTACACATAATCGCTCTGCACATGCCGTAACACTTAGCGTATCTAGCATTACGTGCAAGGTAATTAAGTGTTTCATACTTATACGAGAAAGTTTAATTAAATCCATCTGCGACCTTTAATATATAAGCCAGAAAATCGATAATTCAGCAGTATGAGATAAAAAAAATGCTAGTCAATAAAGGACTAGCATTTCTGTTCATTTATTAATAGCGCACGTTGTTTTTGTTTTAAATTTCAACAATAGCGTAAACTATTATTTATCGAATACCGTTTAAGAACTCTGCACGTGTCGCTGAATTTTTCTTAAAAATACCACCAAGCGCTGTGGTTGTGGTTACACTGGTTGCATCCATAACACCACGCGCTTTTACGCAATAATGCGTTGCATCAATCGTAACTGCGACATCATCACTTTCTAATAATGTTTGAAGTGCGACTAACACTTGTTGTGTTAAACGCTCTTGAACTTGTGGGCGCTGAGCAAAGAAACGAACAATACGGTTAATTTTGGATAAACCAATAATTTTCCCACGAGGAATATAAGCAACCGTCGCTTTACCATCAATCGTTACTAAATGGTGCTCACACGTACTGGTTAACGTGATGTCTTTAACTCGCACCATTTCATCACACTTCATTTTATTTTCAATGACGGTGATTTTAGGGAAATTGGCATAGTCTAAACCTGAAAACACTTCATCAACGTACATTTTCGCAATGCGGTGTGGGGTTTCAACCAAGCTATCATCAGTCAGATCTAGCGCGAGTAACGATAAGATCTCACGCATGTGGTATTCAATCTTTTCTTTTTTCTCTTCGCGGCTAACATCTTGTTCAACCATTGGGGTTTCAAGACCACGGGCTGCTAATGCATCACGAACTAGTACTGCAGATTCACTTAATGCTGTCATTCTTTTCCTCCAACTGGCACAGACTGAAATGCAATAAAACGAGCCTGTTTTTGCTTGCCAGCGCTAAAAACATACGAAGAATACCTCCAAATGAAAATAATTACACCTCCCATTTATTAGGGATTAGTCCAATTGGCCTAATTTTGGCATAATCAATCCCTTACAGCCCTTAATAATAAAGGGTAAAATCAAAATTAAGCGATTTACTACGTGGTTTTAAGGGCTATTGATATTTATCATTGTTACTAATGCTCTTGCTTCAAAGCCACTATGATTCAAATTAAACAATTACGAGATGGATACCATTATGGGATGCTGCGACGTACCAGGCCTTATGCCCGTTGAAACTGCAATTGAAAATATTCTTGAGCAAGTTTCCTCTACAACTACAACATCAACGGTAGCATTAGCCGATGCAATGGGATTAGTGCTAGCGCAAGATATTCTTTCGCCTATCAACGTACCACCATTTGCGAACTCGGCAATGGATGGTTACGCGCTTCGTGCTGAAGACTTAGCAAATACAGATACATTGATTTTAGCGGGTAAATCTTTCGCTGGTGTTCCATTTGAAGGTGAATGTCAACAAGGTCAATGTATCCGTATTATGACAGGCGCTGAAATGCCTGCTGGTACTGATACCGTGATTATGCAAGAAGAAACGTCTTTTGATGGTGAGAACATCACTTTTAATATCAAGCCAAAAGCGAACGATAACGTGCGCCCAATTGGTGATGACGTAAGCCTTGGTGAAACTGTGCTAGTAACAGGTACACGTTTAACTGCGCGTGAAATGCCTTTACTTGCATCACTTGGTATTGCAGAGCTTGAAACGTACCACCGCCCGAAAGTGGCTTTCTTTTCTACTGGTGACGAATTACGTCCAGTAGGCGAAACACTAGAAGCTGGTCAAATCTACGACAGCAATCGCTACGGTATTCGCGCTCTACTAGAAAAATTTGGTTGTGAAGTGTTAGATTTAGGCATTATTCCGGACTGCCCTGAAAAACTGCGTGACGCATTTTTAAAAGGCTCAACAGAAGCCGACGTATTAATCACATCAGGTGGCGTTAGTGTCGGTGAAGCGGATTACACCAAAGATATTTTGGATCAAGAAGGCCAAATCGGTTTTTGGAAAATCGCCATGAAACCGGGTAAACCTTTCGCGTTTGGTAAAATCAATAATGCTTGGTTCTGTGGCCTACCGGGCAACCCAGTATCAGCAATGCTGACTTTATACCAACTAGTACAACCTATGCTGGCGAAACTAGCAGGTAACAGCCAATACCAACCGCCTGTTCGTGTAAAAGCAAAAGCGACAACAATGTTTAAAAAACGCCCTGGTCGTACCGATTTCCAACGTGGTATTTACAGCATTAACGTTGAAGGTCAATTAGAAGTAGCAACAACAGGCAATCAAGGCTCTGGTGCCTTTAGTTCAATGCACCTTGCTAACTGCTTTGTGGTACTAGAGCAAGATCGTGGTCGTGTTCAAGCGGGTGAAGATGTGACTATCGAAATCTTCAACCACACCTTGTACTAAGCAAACGGTATTTCTAATGACAACAGAAAACACAAATAACGTTGAACTGACAGATGATGAAATGCTGCGGTATAACCGCCAAATCATTTTGCGTCAGTTTGATTTTGAAGGGCAAGAAGCATTAAAGGCTTCTTCTATGCTTATCCTTGGTGCTGGTGGTTTAGGCTGTGCTTCTACGCAATACTTAGCCGCTGCTGGTGTAGGTAAATTAACACTGATTGATGATGATAAGGTTGAAGTTTCTAACCTTCAGCGTCAAGTGTTACACCATGATGCTACGGTTGGCCTATTAAAGGTCGATTCTGCAAAAGAAGCGTTATGTCGTATCAACCCATATCTTACGGTAGATACAATAGCCAAACGCTTAACCGATGAAGCGTTACTACCACTCATAGAAAGCCACGACATTGTTTTAGATTGTAGCGATAACGTTGATACTCGTAATCAACTTAACCGCCTATGCTTTGGAACCAAAACGCCGCTTATCTCCGGCGCAGCAATTCGTATGGAAGGTCAGCTCAGTGTTTACACGTACCAAGATAACGAGCCGTGTTATCAGTGTTTAAGCGCCCTATTTGGTCAACAAACATTAAGCTGTGTTGAAGCAGGCATTATGTCGCCCGTTGTCGGCATCGTTGGTGCAGTTCAAGCGATGGAAGCAATCAAAGTGGTTGCCAACATGGGGACACCATTAACAGGTAAACTGCTCATGCTAGATGCGCTCACAATGAGCTGGCGAGAAATGAAGTTAATGAAACAACCCACTTGCTCAGTTTGCGCTAATTGATCATATCCGCTGTATATGCCATCCATGAAATATACAGCGGTAATTCCTTTCACCCATCACTGCTTTACTAACGACTACCTCTAAATCCCCTAGCCGATCGGTTTCACACAACTCAAGCTCAAATTTATATATCGAGCATTTTTTTGCTAAAACACCTTAATACAAAAAATAAATTACGGGATAAACATGTTTAGTAAAAAGATCTTAGCAGCAGCCTTACTTGCGTTGTCATTTAATGTCTCTGCAGCCACTGGTGACATTCCAGTCTCAAAAAAACTACTGATAGATAAACTATTAGCGCAAACGGGGCAATCTGCCGTTGCTGTCGGTAGGCAATATTCAGATTTATTCACCCAGCAAATGACATTGATCTTAAAGCAATCTAAGCCCGATATTAATCCCAAAGCGTTTGACATTGTAGAAGAAGAGATCAGTGCCATCATGGATGAAGAGTTTGTGATCAACGACAGCTTCAAAACCATGATGTACCCAATCTACAATAAGCATTTCACTGAAGATGAACTGCGTAAAATGATTGAAATTAACGAT
Source organism: Photobacterium sp. GB-210 (assembly GCF_003026075.1). Classification (NCBI taxonomy): domain Bacteria; kingdom Pseudomonadati; phylum Pseudomonadota; class Gammaproteobacteria; order Vibrionales; family Vibrionaceae; genus Photobacterium; species Photobacterium sp. GB-210. The sequence continues at coordinate 32,724 of NZ_PYNU01000025.1, forward strand.
ACCGAATTTGGCAAAAAGTTAATTCGAGTAATGCCGCTTATCAATCAAGAAGGCATGTTAGTTGGACAAGAATTTGGACAGAAATTAGGTCCGAAAATTCAAAAACGTATAACCAAGCGTTTTAAAGAAGAAGGGATAAAGTAAACCGTTTACTCTTCAGGTATTAAAAAGCCGACTGTGACTATTTTTCTAGTACTCATTCGGCTCTCTTATCCAATACTATTTTTCACTCTGCTACTAGAGCAATAAAATAATACTCACAATCGCTGCACTCATTAAGTTTGCCAGTACACCAGCCGCAACTGCGCGGATACCGTATTTCGCAATAAATGGACGGCGCTCAGGAATTAAGCTTCCCATACCACCAATCAAAATAGCCAGCGTTGTAATATTGGCAAAACCACATAATGCAAAAGTAACAACAGCAAGGCTGTGTGGCGATAAGGTATCCTGCACTTTAATCATATCAATGAAAGCAACAAACTCGTTCATCACTACTTTTTGACCAATTAACGAACCCGCAGTTACCGCCTCGCTCATTGGAATACCCAGTAAAAGTGCAACTGGCGCAAACAGGTAACCAATCAACATTTGGAACGTTAAGCCATGAATACCAAAGAACTCACCAATATCGCCTAACAAGCCATTAAATAATGCGATTACACTGATAAAAGCAATCAATGTTGCACCAATAGTCACTGCCATACGCAAGCCAGACATTGCACCATCAGCTAACGCTTCAACTACATTGGTTGCTTTAGGGATTTCAACACTAGTAATTTCATTGGCTGATAGCTTATTCTCGCTTGGTGGCATAATGATTTTTGACATTAATAAACCAGCAGGCGCAGACATAAACGCAGCGGCAATCAAGTAATTTAAATCAACACCAACAGCGGCATAGCCCACCATCGTAGAGCCTGCAACAGAAGCCAAACCACATGTCATCACCGCAAAAAGTTGTGAATCATCCATAGATTTTAAGTACGGTTTAATAACCAGTGGGACTTCAGACATGCCGACAAAAATGTTGGCACCAGCAGATAATGATTCAGCACGACCCGTACCTAAAATACGTTGCAGTGCGCCACCAAAAATATTAACGACTTTCTGCATAATGCCTACGTGATACAGCATAGAAATCAGTGCAGAAAAGAAAATAATAATACCAAGTACATTAACGGCAAATACAAAACCGACACTACCTGTTGCCAAACCACCAAATAAAAATGACAAACCATCTTTACCATAATCGGTGACGTACGTTACGCCATTGCTGACAGCTTGAAGTGCTGTTTTACCTGCTGGGATATATAAAACAATTAAAGCAAACAGTACTTGTAACGCAAACGCGATAGACACCATTTTTACAGGAATACGCTTTTTATCCGTTGAGATAAGAAACGCGAGTAAAAGTAGAACGAATATACCTAATAAAGCAATCATGAGATCTTTGTTGTTACCCAAAAGAGGGTTGCATTGTATTTACACTAAAAATACAAGCAACATCACATTGTTATTTGGTTGTTACACCAAGAGTGATACACCTAAACTTATTGAGCCAAAAACAAAAGCTAACCCATAAAAATCAAAACATTAGCTGTAAATGCTGCTTTATTATTTCCATATAAAAAAAATAATTTGCTTTAACGCAATAAAATCGAAAATATCAGCGTATTTAACAAGCATGTATGTGCTGATATTTTCAACAAAAAACACAACTTCATTGCACGACAGTCTATCAATTACGCCAGTTTACTTATTTCTAGTGCGCATCACCTTTTATTGCTGAAAGGAAATAATGAGATCTGCCCTACACTACTGACCCAATGTTGGTTTACTCGAAGAGCTAAAGCGCATGATGATTATTGAGTTATCAGTTCGTATCGTTTTGCAAAGAAAGCATATAAATGGTGAGATTTAGAGGGTGAAAGCTTAATTTTGCACGCAAACTTTTAGATAAAATATTATTTAAGGTTGTTCTATATAGGCTGTTAGGTATTAGTAAAAGTATGAGGAGCGTTGCACGTAGTGGTGAGAAGTTGTTGGCAAAATAGTGAACGCAGTGAACAAGCGCCAACTGTTTTTGTCCATAATTATATATTTTTATATTTTATATCAATAAGTTGATTAACGACATCTGGTAACTTTTGAAAAGAATTATTAGCATATGCAATCACAAAGTATTCACCTCTCATTTGATTAAAACCCAATATTTTTTTTGCTTTAGCTGCATTACTGAAATAATCATCAATCTCCAATTGAGAAATTTTCAACTCAATTGAAATCCCATATTCACCACCATAAAGCTTTTCATGTTTTATGTTGCCAATATTATCCCAACTTATATCAAGAACTGTAGGCTCTTCACTTGGTGAAAGAGAAGATGGGAAATGTATTCCGTTATCATCAGCGGTGAAATATACCCAACCTTTCCAATTTGATGGCTTGAGCGCCACAAGTAAGAATACCAAACCTAAAATCAAGAAGGCATACCTCAAAAGCCATGGAGAATTGTCAGCCCAGGTACCATAAGCTAATAAAAATATTCCAGACACTAGAGCATAAACTGAGCATATTAACTTAGCTCCCCATGCTGGTGTTTCGTATTTAAAGACTCGATTCATATATAGATAACACCAATGTGAAAGAAACATATAACGTTTAATAACGGGCATTTACTAGCCCAGAATGTTTGAAGTACCTAATATACTCATGAGACACCTTTATACTCGATATAATCTTTATATTTTATGAGATAGATCGCTTTTACACTCAAAGCTTTGTGAAAGGATGTGAAGAGTAAGACATATATTTTATCCGTCTTATTAAATACAAATTTAAATATAAAATCATTTAAATTTCAGTTTGTTATAACAATTTATACACACAGCAATAAGACTAATCTTAATACGGTATGCAAGTGTACTTATTATGAGCAGACTAAGAAGCATAACCCTTTCGCTACTGACTTCGCTATTATTTATGCTAGTGTTACGAAAAATAGTAAAAAAGAAGCACCATTTAATGAAACGTATTGTCTTATTTAGCCAGAAAAACTGCTCAAACTGTAAAGATGCACAACAATACATGACAAATAAAAACTACAGTTATCGTTTGGTTGATATCAGCTCACCAAAAGGAAGAAAGGAATTTAATAGTACTGGCGCTAGATCTGTCCCTGTTTTAAAAGTGGGTGATCAGGTGTTAATTGGCTGGAATATTACCAAGTTTGAAAAAGCATTAAAGTCAAAAGACTAAGAAAGCATTTCATACTACTTTTCAGTGAGTTATTATTTTTTAGATATAAAAAAACCGACAGCATGTGTCGGTTTTCTTTTACTCGATTTATCGAGCAAGTTGTTAGTCGTTGTCGTTTAAGCGGATACCTTCACGCTCAATAACAATTAACCCTTTCTTGTATAAGCCACCAATCGTTTTCTTAAAGGTCGCTTTACTTGTACGGAAAACTTGGAAGATTTCATCAGGAGTTGATTTATCACTTACTGGGATAAAGCCACCTTTACGCTCTAACGAGGTTAAGATTTTATCCGCTAGATCGTCAACACGATCTTTACCCATTTTCTGTAGTGATAGGTTTAACTTACCATCTGGACGAATTTCTTTAATGTAGGCTTTTAATGCTTTACCAATAAATAGCTTACCAAATGATTCTGTTTTAAAGAAAAGTCCCCAATGTTTACCTTCAACCACGGCTTTAAAACCAAGATCTGTTACTTCAGCAATAATTACCTGCACTTCTTGACCGATCTGGTAAGTTGCTGGTGTCTTATCTAAGTAACGGTTAAATTTAGTAGTACCCACAATACGACCAGACGCTTTGTCTGTGTATACGTGAATAACCACTTCTTGACCTTCTTCTAAACGACGGCGTTGCTCACTAAATGGAATAAGCAAATCTTTCGTTAAACCCCAATCAACAAACGCACCAATGTTGGTTACACCCACTACACGTAGTTTTGCGAAATCGCCAACTTGTGCATAAGGTTCCGTTGTTGTAGCAATGACTTCGTCATTCGAGTCGAAGTAAATAAATACTTTTAACTTATCGCCTAGCTCGGTACCTGCTGGAACTGAGTTCTTAGGTAACAGGATATTACCGAAGTCTTCACCACCATCAAGAAATACGCCAAAATCTACTAGTTTGACGACTTCTAGTGTGTTGTATTTTCCAATTCTAATCATGTATCAGGTACTCTCTGCGTAGGCAACGACACGCGTTTGGTGATGTTGCTTCAATATCTTTATCAATCAATTTATTAGCTGCATGATGAATTAGCTATATCTCGCTAATCAATCGGCTATAATGCACGTGTTGTGCTTAGATTGCTGCATTATACGTGATGTTGGTTCGCAACGCCTGACCTATCTGCATTTATTTGATGATTTTTCATGCTATCAGCGCAAACTTATATAGTTAACAGTAATATTTAAAACCAACTTATTCTAAAATTAATAGAGTAAGTTATTGTTGTAGATCTTGGAGGATATCAATAAGTGATCACTGTCGATAAAAAAGATGGGCATAAATTAAAAATATCCCATGTTATTCAAGAAACAACCAATCGGCAGCTCGATATGTACATCTTCATTCCCGGTGAGCTTGGTTTAAATGCCAATATCATTTCTGAAGAAGAGTTCTATCATAACGCTATCCACGGTAAACGTACTTATTTCAGTGATATTAATCACCTTCCTCTTGTTCATAGTCGCCTTGCCAGCCGTGGAAAATTATCTATCGAACAATACCGTTTAAGCTTAAGCCTTTACGCTTATCAGTATGCACTCGCGCTAGAAAAAGCCACCAATGATTTATTAAATCAAAATGATAACCCGACATTTGAAGATGTTGAGGAATCTGCCAATATCTCGGTGCGTATTTTAAAGCGCTTACGTCGAAATATTCCAACCGACAAAAAGCTGCTTAAGTATTACGAGAATATTGATAACTATCTGTCTTGGTTTACTGAGCAGCGCTTCCTTCAGTTAATTTCTCATCTTCCGCGTGGCAACGATTACAACGCCATTAAAACAACGTTACTTGAAATCTGTGAATCTGAAACACAACACCGAATAAAGCATAATTATAACTCGGCTAAAGCGATGGAAGATCCAACCCGTATGTCGAATAAAATGCGGCTATTACGACGTTTGATTGAATACCCTGTTACGATGAGTGAGAAAACCATTGAGCTGGGTGCAAGCACAAAAAAAGTGGTGACAGGCGCAGCTGCCGGCATTGTGATGATTTTTGTCACCATGATGCTGATAAAAGCACGCGGTATGCTCGGTGATATTACCGCGTCATTCATTTTGGTGTTATCGCTAATTTATGCCGCACGTGAAGTGTTTAAAGATGACTTAAAAACCATGCTTTGGCGTTGGTTACGGAAAGGTAAAGCTCGTTGGCGGAAGCAGTTCTTTGATGCTAATACCACTCATTTAATTGGTCGACAGCTCGAATGGCTTGAATATATTAGCTATGACAGTTTACCAACCGATATTCGTAAAACGCGTAAACATAAAGTGTCTCACCGGGAAGAAACCATTCTTCACTATAAAAGTACCACCCGTATGTCACCAACAAAGTTTTTAAGTGGTTATGAGCAAACGCGAGAATCGATCATTTTAGATTTACGTACTGTTGCAGCATTAATGGAAAAAGGCTCTCAGCGTTTATACCAACTGAATGATGGCCAGGTAACAAAAGAGTCTGTGGAAAAACGTCACCTGATTAACTTAATAACCAAAGAAACAGACGAAGATAAAACAGTGCGTATTCAGCGTTGGAAAATTATTATGAGTCGTTCCAAAATTGTGGATATTGAGCCTATTCTCCCTCCAGAGAAAAAGCCAGTTGCGGAAGCTCAAGCTGCGAAGGAAAGCGAAAAAGCGCAAACGGCCTAACACTCAAAAAGCTCACTGTTGACGATAACAATCGTGCAATAGTGAGCTTTTTACTGTGGCATTGAAAATTATGCTGCACGAACAGAAACTGGTAATTCTGCACCTTTTTTTGTTAAACCAAATTGCCACACATTTAAATCACGACAACGGAATGCCCCAGCGCAAGACAGCAAGTAATAACGCCACATACGGTAGAAACGCTCACCATACTTCTCTGCTAATGTTGGCCAAGCGGCTTCAAAGTTATCATTCCAAGCGACGAGTGTTGTATCGTAATCAGGACCAATGTTCTGTACATCTTCAATATTGAAATAATCTTCAGCTGACGCACCAATTTGCATCATTGATGGGATCACACCGTTAGGGAAAATGTACTTATTGATCCATGGGTCAACTGACGTTTTTGATTTCGGACTACCAATGGTGTGAAGTAAGAAAATACCGTCTTCAGCAAGAAAACTGTACGCAGATTTAAAGTAGTCTTCATAGTTTTCAGGGCCAACGTGCTCCATCATGCCAATAGAGACAACGCGATCATAAGGCTGCTCTGGGTGATATAAGCGGTAATCTTGAAGAATAAAGTTAACGGGTAAGCCTTTCTCGTCTGCTCTCGCCTGACCAAGTGCTGCTTGTTCTTTTGATAAGGTTAAACCATCACAAATAACACCATACTTTTCAGCAGCAAAGATCATAAAGCTGCCCCATCCACAACCAATATCAAGTAAACGCATGCCCGGTTGTAAACCCATTTTGCGGCAGACTAAATCTAGTTTTGCTACTTGCGCTGCTTTCAGGTTGTCGCTGTCTTTCCAATAAGCACACGTATAAGTCATACGAGGATCGAGCATAGCTTCAAATAAATCATTGCCTAAGTCATAATGAAAAGGCACATCCTGAGTTACACGCTCAACACTTTGAGGGTTAAATAATTGCTTAAGTTTAGACGCGCCAGCTTTTAACCCTAATTGTATTTTTGTTGTGGTGGTTAGCCTATCTTCGATACCAGCATGTAATACACGAGAAATCATTTCATCAATAGCATCACAGTCCCACATGCCATCCATATAGCTTTCACCAAAGCCTAAAGAACCATCTTTTAATACGCGATCAAAAACACCTTCATCATGAATTTTAATATCCCAAGGACGATTACCATTAATTTTCACATCAGCAAAATCTAAAATGTCTTGAAAAAATTGATTATTTGTCATTCTGTATACCACTACTTTTTATTTGTATGACAAATTGCCTTTTTGTATTTATATTCACAATATAAAAATTCAAAAACTAATTTTTAGTTAATAATATCAATAAGTAAAATAATAATATTGCAGAAAAACAGTTTAACAATTTTATAATTAAGAATTGAATGATATTTCTTTTCAATTAACGCTCATCAACGTATATTTAGCTCAAATTTTTTCCATTATTTCGACATAATCATGTCAAGCTAACAAAGCATAAAGGAGCATGCAATGCGTCTACCAATGACGTCTTTACTTATCATTGATCCTCAATATGACTTTTATGATGTTCCCGTTAATGAACAATTCACATTAGGTTCAGCATCTCAGAAGATTACTATTTCGCCAGCACTTCCCGTTCCTGGTGCATGGGAAGACGCTAACAAACTTGCTGCATTTATTACAAAGCAACAAAAGAATATTAATCAGATTATTGTGACACTTGATAGCCATCATGAATACGATATTGCTCATGCGCCCTATTGGAAAAATGAAGCAGGCGAACACCCAGCCCCATTTACTCTAATTAACCATCAAGACATTGTGGATGGTATCTGGCTGCCTACTGATCCAACGCTTTTAAATCATGTCCTTAATTACACCCAGTCATTAGAAAAAGAGGGGAAATATAGCCTTCTTATCTGGCCGACCCATTGTGTGATTGGCTCTGTTGGACACAATATCGTTAAGCCTATTCATACAGCAATTCATGCTTGGGAGCAGCAAGCGAATACACAACATATCAGTATTGCTAAAGGCGAGAACCCACATACAGAGCATTACGGTGGTTGCGAAGCTGAATATCCGTTAGAAGATGATAAAAAGACCCAATTTGATCCTCAACTAGTCGAGCTCGTTAAGCAAAATGATCAGGTTTATATTTCAGGCCAAGCTCTTTCCCACTGTGTTGCCAGTACGGTTGAACAAATAGTCGAAAAGCTCACAAACGAAGAGATCAAAAAGCTAACAATTTTAATCGATACCACCAGTCCTGTTGCTGGATTTGAACAACAAGCAAAAGATTTTATGAATAGAATGTCATCTATTGGTGTGAATTTTGTAACCTCATCGAATTTATAAGACTATTATTGGTCTGATAAGTATATGAGTTCTAATTATTTAGGGTGCAAAATGAATAATTTACTGTGTTTATCTCTTATGATTGGCTGTATCTCCCCTGCGTTTGCGGCTAAACATAACAATGATGACATTTATGTCTGCACCCTTTCTCCGTTTACCGACACGTTTGCAGATGCCGCTAGAACTGAAGATGTAGCCCGCTATAAAGTTGCACAGCGCTGCTTAAAGTCACAAAGTGATATGTTTTGCCGAGCACAAGAAGCTAATTGCTTTACAACTTCGCTATCAGCTCAATGAAGATTTTGAAAAAGTAATATTAATAAAAATATAAGCCCTATAATCATTGGTTTATTACTAGTGACTATTATGGGGCTTTATTCACATAATTGACGAAACACCTCCGGATATTTAAATACGTTAACGGTGTCATTAACATTAACGAAAATCCAGTCACTGCCTTTTATTAATGGGATATACCATTTTGCATCATTTTTAATAATGACTAATGCAGGCAATGTTTTTATCTTCATAATAAAAGCATCACTTTCTTGATACATAGCCTTTAATGGCAGCAACTCTCTTCTTTCAATTTGTAGATAGAATTGAGCAATCTTTTTATCTACTGCTTCTAAATCACAACCATTATTATCTTTATGTTGATATAAGACTTTACCTAAATCTTTTGATTGATAAACCACATCAGATTTAACATTACAACCATAAGTCAGCATCAATAAAAATAATAATGGTGCGCACGAAGAAAACATTTTCAGCATATGCGCACCTCTCTAATTATTTAACTTCTATGTTATCAATCAATATCGCACTATCGTATTCTGTATCACCTTTATCGATCGCCTCTATTGTTAGCTTCACGCGTTTGTTGGCCAAAGCAGAGACATCTAACTGCTCTTTTATCCAAGGGGTGTTATACACACCTCCTTGATCAAACGATACATCAGACTCCACCAGTACTTCTTGATTCTCGCAAAGTTTATTAACACTGGTTTCAAACGATGCGCAATTTGTTGTGCCTTCCTCGCACACGTTTAAAGTAAATGAATCATCAAAACCGGTACCACAATATTCTAAAAATTCCTCTGAATAGAACTTCCAGTCAAAATTTAATGTTGTTACGTTTTTATCTAAACAAGCAGATTGTTCGATACTACCTAGCTCATTGGTATAGCCTAATCCCGTTGATACAACACCAACAAATTGACCATCTAACGGTTTAGTTCCACCAAGATTTGTAATGATGCGACCATCACCCTTTTTCGCCCAAGCATTCAATTCGCCTTGTTCAAAACTGAGATTATCAAATGAGCCACTAGATAGTTTTAAATCTTCTTCGCCTCTCATACGTATAAATGCTTCATCACTGCTGTTATCACTGATACCATGTTTATTAACAGCAACATCAAAGGCTTCCTTCAATGTCGAATCATTTTCAAGCATGTCACTAATAATGGCATTCGTCGTATCTTGAGCATAAGAAGAAAGGACATAGTCATCATAACCAATCACCGCCCCTGCACCTTTTGATAAAAAGACATTGGCAAGTGAATTATTGTAAACAGACCGACACGCTGACAGTACGACTAAGCTCTTAGGCATAGTGGAAAGATAATGATCAAAGAACGAAGGAAGAATAATCAACGCGCCACCAGCACCAATGGCTAGGCGCTTCATATAAAGATCGCTTTCATAACCTTCAAGGTTATAAGTGCCATCCTCATTTTTAGGTAAAACTATGCCTGTATATAAACCAGAAACCGATAAATACCCTTTTAAGAAGTCACTTGGCCCCCACTTCTCATCCCAGATTTTAAATAATCCATTGAAATAGTTATTACCGTGGGTAGAAAAATGAATATATCCAAAAGTAGTAAAGTCTTTAAAGCTATCAAGCGAAACACCCACAGTTTCGTTATTCACAAGCTCACTATCAGGGAATAATTTACATGATTGACTATCTTTAATCGTTTTCCAAACACCATAGTAATCATCCGCTGTGAAGAAGTTACTAAACTCAGACACATCAGGATTATTAATATACGGGCTGATCATCACGGCTTTAGAGCTTTGAATCCGGTTTGCCGGCGCTACTGATGAATAGGTTGTGGCCTGTTTTTTAAATACATCACCATAATAACGCGTTTCACGTGCCGCTTTCACAACAGGTGTTGGCGCAACAGTCCCACTACGAGCCGCTGACTTTGAATTTTCAACGAGAGGGTTATGAAGCCCTAAAATACCATCTTCATTTACCCACCAAATACCACCTTCATAGGTATACCCAGCAGCACCTACATCCTTATGGGTGTTAAGTTGATCAACCACCGCCTTGGCTGAAGCATGAACATCTTTTCCTTTATCTAATTCTGAGGTTAACCATGTTTCAACACTGTCAGCAATATCAACAGACTTAGTGACTTGATCTGAGGTGTATTTTTCAGCTACCCAAATACAGGCAGGCTCTGATTGGTATACATTCTTTTCGCTATCAGATACTTGTGCTTGATAACAAAATTTACCTTTCTTAGTTGGATTAAAAGAGAAAGAGGTCGCATAAATACCATCATCATCGATTCCATCAGCACCTTCATCAAAACTAATGCTACCGCCAGAGCCGATCAAGTTAACTTCAGGATTCTTATTATTTGATGTACCAATATTAGCGTAAATCGTTACTGCATCTTCATTTAACACAAAAGAGCGTTGGCTTAATGTTAACGGGGTAGTGAAATCCATCGCTGGGTGATAGTTAATCGTAGAAACAATCTCAACCTGCGCTTCATCAGCGGTTAACGCCATTACGGTGATTTGATTTTTACCTTTTACCAAATCAATTGTTGCTGACCACATTTCATCGACTTCAGCATTCACAGAAAGCTTGGTGGTACCGTTAGTCACTAAGATCTGTTTAATATCATGATCAGAAACAACATTTCCTTTTAAAGTCACCTTTGCTTCATTGGTTACTTTCTTGATATCACCTAAGCCAACAAAAGAAAGAGATAAGGATTTTTCCGCTGGTTTTGCATATACACTGATGTCATCAGTTGCTGTGTCACCGTCGTTATCAGTGACCGTAACGGTAAAATTAAACACTTCATTGTCTTGAATATCAGGAACAGTAAACATAGCGCTATTGTTTACTTTTATCAGTTCGACTTTTGTTGCATCTGCGTCTGATTGCGTCCAAGAAACATCCACAATTGTCCCGTTTGGATCAATATTGTTAGATGAAATCACCACACTTTTATTGGCATAGGTATAAATATCATCACCAGCTTTAGCTTGTGGTGTTGACTCACCACTTCCACCGCCACCACAACCCAATAGCGCTAAGGCGGTGCTGGCAAAAAGTATGTTCCTTGTTAAGTTCATTGTATTCCCTTCAATAACAAACCAATAGAAATGAACAAAGGATCATATTGCTAAGCTAAATACTATTCTATTAAGCGATACCCCTACTCGATACACTTCATGATTAGAAATGTAATGGATGTAAGTACTTAACTATAATATATGGTTAGATCTATAATCCTTGTTAAACCCACCGAATACCTTTGTTATGAAATCATTACAACAGCTTGTTTTTAATAATACTTACAGCCAACTCCCTTCACTTTTCGGCACTTTCGTTAGTCCGCAACCGCTGAGTAACCCTTACTTAATCAGTGTGAATCCACACATTGCGAAATTATTAGAACTCGATATAAACGCCATTCAATCTGATGATTTTATTAATATATTCAGTGGTAACGACACCTTAGCTGGATTTGATTCCATAGCAATGAAATACACTGGCCACCAATTCGGGCAATACAACCCCGATCTGGGTGATGGTCGGGGTTTATTATTGGGGGAAGTACAAACAAGTCATGGTAAAAAGTGGGATATTCACTTAAAAGGCTCCGGACTTACACCTTATTCGCGTATGGGCGATGGCCGTGCCGTTATTCGTTCAAGCATTCGAGAATATTTAGCCAGCGCCGCGATGGCAGGCCTTGGTATTCCGACCTCACATGCACTCGCGGTTATTGGTAGTGATACCCATGTGTACCGTGAAAAACAAGAATTTGGCGCAACCCTGATCCGAATCTCAGAAAGCCACATCCGATTTGGCCATTTTGAATATCTGTTTTATACCCAACAACACGATCAATTACGTTTATTAGCAGATTACGTTATTCAGCATCATTTCCCTGAGTGCCAACAAGTCGAAAAACCATACGCCGCCCTGTTTGAGCAAGTTTGTGAAAATACAGCTAAAATGATCGCCCATTGGCAAGCAGTAGGCTTTGCTCATGGCGTTATGAATACCGACAACATGTCGATTTTAGGCTTAACGTTTGATTATGGCCCTTATGGTTTTCTGGACGATTATAATCCGGGTTATATTTGTAATCATTCTGATTATTCTGGTCGTTATGCCTTCAATCAACAGCCATCTATTGGGTTGTGGAACTTATCAGCACTCGGTTACGCCTTAGCACCTATCATTGATAAATCAGACATAGAACATGCATTAGAAATTTATCAGCACCAACTACAAATGCATTACAGCAAACTGATGCGTCAAAAATTAGGCTTATTCGATAACCAAGAACAAGACACTGAGTTATTTCAGCAGTTATTTAATTTACTCAAACAACAGTCGATCGATTACACCCAGTTCTTCCGCACGCTTTCGACGCTTTCCCAAGACGAACTCGATAACACCAGTTCTCATTTTTCATCTCTCACTGAAAATACAACCGCAATCGATGAATGGTTAGCTGATTACAAAAAACGTATCTCAAATATCGATGATCAACAACGTTTAGCATTAATGCTTAACAGCAACCCGAAATATATTCTTCGTAACTATTTGGCACAGCTTGCTATCGATGCTGCCGAGCAAGGAAATTTCACATTTATAGAGAATCTATTAACCGTTTTACATGATCCTTTTGATGAGCATCCTAACTTTGAAGATCTTGCCGATCTTCCTCCTAAATGGGGTAAAGAGTTAGAAATTAGTTGCTCTTCTTAAATCATTATTTCGTTTTTGTAATAAAAAAAATGCCCTATTCAATAGGGCATGTTTCTCAATATTTCATTTAATACGCATTACAAATAATAGCTCTGTACAGGTTTCATTTGCTCGTTAAATTCATAAACTAATGGTGCGCCTGTTGGTATTTCTAATTCTGTAATTTTGTCATCAGGGATATTATCTAAATATTTAATCAAAGCACGTAAGCTGTTACCGTGAGCGGCAATTAAAATATCAGAGCTAGGTTTAACATTAGGGACAATATTTTCATTCCAGAATGGTATTACCCTATCATAAGTATCTTTCAACGATTCACCATGTGGAAGTTGGCTATGTTGTAGTTCTTGGTAACGTCTATCATTACCTGGGTAAAAAGAGCTATCTTCACTTACTTGTGGTGGCTCAATATCATAACTACGACGCCAAATGTGTACTTGTTCGTCGCCAAACTCCTCTGCGGTTTCTGCTTTATTCAATCCTTGAAGATCACCATAATGACGTTCATTCAATTGCCAGTCGTGCTCAACAGGGATCCATAAAGAATCAAGCTGTTCTAATGCTAAGTTAGATGTTTTGATCGCACGATCAAGCATTGAGGTATAGCAAAAATTAAAGTTGAAACCATTCTCTTTCAATTTAATACCTGCGTTACGCGCTTCGTTTTCGCCTAATTCAGAAAGAGAGACATTCGCCCAGCCAGTAAAACGGTTTTCTTTGTTCCAAACACTTTGACCATGACGAAGTAAAACAATACGTGTATTTTTCATAACAGCCCCTTGAAACTCAACATCATGAGTTAAGTAGATTCGTCTTTTTAATCGCTGTCATTTCCATATGGCATTTAACAATTACTTCCTAATTGATAATCATTATCATCTTTAGTTGTAGATTAAATCCATTCCTCATCGATTACAATACTGACTATAAAGAAAAGTTATTAAATAAAAGTGCTACATACCGTCATTATGTGTATCTATCGCGTCATTATAGAGTTTGAGCAGAGTAACAATAGACATTAACCATTTGATAAAATTAATTATTTTAACTTTATGGGGATGATTGAAAAACTCATTCGTAAAGTATTATTTACATGAATAATAAAAAATCGCTTCTTCAAATGCCATAACAGATGAAAAAAGCGATTTAGTTTGTAGGATATATTTAAGGTTAATTAAGCGATGCGGCTAAAGCCATTGGCTAAATCTTCAATTAGATCGTCGCAATCTTCTAAACCAATATGAACACGAATAAGCGTGCCCTCAAAATCTACTTTGCCCACAGGACGAATACGATTTAACTCTTCAGGTTGGCTTGCCAAAATAAGAGATTCATAACCACCCCAAGAGTACGCCATACTAAAATGCTCAAAGTTATCTAAGAAATTAGCAACTTCTTCACTCGATAACCGTTTATTAAGGACAAATGAAAACAAACCACAGCTTCCAGAAAAATCACGCACAAAGAATTCATGGCCTTTACAGCTTGGTAGTGCTGGATGATTAACGGTTGCAACTTCTGGACGCTTTGCCAGCCATTCTGCTACTTTGATACTGCTTTCATGATGTTGTTTTAAACGAACGCCCATAGTGCGCAATCCGCGAGCAGCCACATACGCGGTATCAGCATCAACCATTTGCCCCATTAAATAAGAACGTTCACGTAGTTGATCCCAGCAACGTTCATTACTAACTGCCGTCCCTATCATCGCATCAGAGTGGCCAACAATGTATTTCGTACCGGCTTGAACAGAGATATCAACACCGTGCTCGAGCGCTTTAAATAGCACCCCTGCCGCCCATGTGTTATCCATAATAATCACAGCATCAGGGTTAACAGCACGCACTGCTTTCACAATTGCTGGAATATCTTGCACTTCCATTGTGATAGAGCTTGGTGATTCTAAGAAAACAACCTTGGTATTTGGCTGTACAAGTTCAGCAATCCCCTCACCAATCAAGGGATCGTAATAAGTAGTACTAACCCCTAATCCTTTAAGGACAATATTACAAAACTCTTGGGTAGGCTCATAGGCGGCACCTGTCATCAATACATGATCGCCAGAAGCAACAAACGCTAAAATACTGTTAGATACCGCAGCCGCACCGCATGGATATAAATAACAACCAGCACCGCCTTCTAATTCCACCATCGCATCTTGAAGTGCAAAGTGGGTTAACGTGCCACGACGTCCGTAAAACAACTCACCTTTCGCACGGTTCTTAATAGCATGTTTTTTATCTGCAACCGTATCGAAAACTAATGATGAAGCACGTTGAATAACACTGTTCACCGCACCGTGAGTGTATTTTTTCTTTCTTCCTGCACTCACTAATGCAGTATCAATTTTCTTACTAGACATAACTTCGTGATTCCCTTACTCGTCTATCTATTCTGTTTCTTGTATAACATGAATAAACACAACAAACTAGCAAGTTATCATAAGTATCAAGCACTAAACTGATGAACAATTCACCCTAAAGTTTGGTGTTTACTTTTCGGTATTGTTGCGTTTTTCCCTCAAACAACAACTGCTGTGAAATAGCATTAAAATAACTTCCCTCGGCAAAAAGAGATTCGCTCCAAGCTTGCTCAGAACACGCTAATGGTTTTTTAGTCACAACATCATTATCAATATCAAAACAAGAATGTAGCTCACCAGTCGCACTATCTATCGCAACACCATGATTTTTGGTTAGCCAAAAGAAATTCGTGCCATACGAAAAGCTTGAGCGACCATCATAGCTATCATCAAATAGCGAGTTGCCAGTAAACCATGGAACATAACCACCAAGCCAATCAATAATCGTGGGTGCAATATCTCTCTGAGATGAGGTGATCGACCTCTTTTCATTGGGGATGGATTGATCACTCGCATAGATGAGAAGTGGAATAGAATTTTTAACTAATCCTCCAGTTATCGTTTTTGCCGTGTGATCTGAGAGCAAAATAACGATGGTCGGCTTATCGAGTTGAGCAAGCTTCGAATCCAATTTAGGAATAAAACGTTTCAGTGCATCATCAGCGTACTTCATCACACTTCTACGCTCGTTAATGATGTTTTCGCGACCAAAAACATATTCAACATTATCCGGTAAAAAAGAACCGTGAGTGGTCCCTGTATTGATGGTCATAAGAAAGGGTTTACCCGTTTGGCTGAATTTATCGATTTGGTTTAAAGAAAAACGATAGATATCATCATCCATAAATCCCCATTCATTGTGCACCGCTTTGAATGGGTAATCATACTTACCGTACGACTCCTCAAACCCTAACGTTTGTGCAAAAGCCCCAACCGCCCCTCTTCCACTTCCCTGAATAAAGGCTGTTTGCCAACCTCGCTCAGCTAAAATATGTGGTAAACATGAATAAGAAGCATTTTGTAATTGGCTATTTGCCATAAAGCCATTTATAGGATTTGGGTAAGAACAAAATGTAGAAAACGTCCCTTGTACTGTTCGATAAGCATCGGCATAGGTTGAATACGTCGAAAAAGAACGTGCTCTAAGTTGATCAAAAAATGGCGTGGCATTCACAACACCCGAGTAACTTTGCATATCAAAAGCCAACCAACTCTCAAGCAGAACAACAATGACATTGGCCGATTTAAGTGATTGAAGCTGGGCAGGAGAAGCTGTTTCTTGTGTATGTTCAAAAAACTTAACTTGCTGTGACGTTGGATTTTTAGTGATTTTTTCTATGGCCGCAAGATCGCCTTTAGAGAGATAGTAACCAATGCTATAGGGAGCATTCCAAGCAATGAAGGCTTTATCTAAGTCACCAATAGTATAAACACTCATCGGACTCTGAGGTGAGTCTTTCCAGCCTCCGCGAACAATAATAAGTGTGACTGCTAACCACAAAAATATAAACAGACTATTAAAATACCAGCTTGCTTGCTTTCTATTGGATAATGGCAAATATTTCCAAATGAAAAACAGTGATACTAATAAACATGCAATACCAAGCGCGACAGTTCCAAAGTAACTTTTAAACGCAGTCTGAATAAGTGACACTTCCATCCCTTGCGTATTAAACAGTTCAAATGTGACATGTTTACTGGCTTCTTTGGCATAAATTGCATCAGAAAAGGTAGTAATAACAACCCAAAAAATCGCAATGCAGAGTAAGAATCGAGTTAATTGATTGGTTGCTCGTTTAAATAAACTAGCAATAATTAGAGTAAGGAAAATTGGGATAGTCAGTAAAACAGCAGCGCTAGCATCAAAGTAAATACCAAAAAGTAAAGCATCGATGCCATCTTGCGAACTAAGTTCGATGGGAAGTTCAACAAAACTTAATAAAGCGAGCAACTTAGTAATAAAGATCGCTGCGATTAAAAAGGCAAAAGATATAATGGTATTTATTGCAAGCACAGCTATTCCTTGCTAATGAATGATTCCTTTTAGAGAAGCAAGAAAATGCATCTATGTCCAATTTATTCGCAGTATTGATTTAGATTAACCATATCATTTTCTTCATTTCTAACATCTGTTGAAAGTTAATTCAGTATTGATAGTCAATTTTGTTGAATAAGGGGTGAGCATGTTTGAAAATAATAGTGATTTTAATCCAAATATTAAGTAAGCCTTAAGTTATAAAATGGATGATATGGCTATTCGCTAATTCATAAGAGCTCGTAATGCGTCAAATTTTCCAAATTAAGATGACAAGCTTCATCGTGGTGATGTCAGCATACTTCACCCTATGCTTTAACTATCCGATCCTCGCTAAGATTTTCGATTTAAGCCATTCAGTGTCTAATGTCTTTTTTCCATATACTGCACCGATTGTATTAATGGCGGCATTTCTGATTATCTTCACAGTGTTATGTTGGCCATACCTGTTTAAGCCAGTAATGATTTTCTTAACCATTACTTCATCGATGGCACTCTATGCAGAAGTGAATTACCACACCTTATTTAATAATGCCGTAATTGAAAGTATTTTCGAAACACGTTCAGATGAAGCGCTGTCTTATGTCAATGCCCATTCTATTATCTACGTCATCGTATTTGGTATTGTGCCAAGTATTTGGATTGCAATGGTAAAAATCACCAAGCGAGAGTCTTTTATTAAAGATATCGTTGCTCGTGTCGCGTTAATCGGTATCGCTTGTACAGCGATTTTGCTCGTCGGATTAACGACATTTAAAAGCTATGCTTCTGTGGGTCGAAATAACCATTTTTTAAACCGTATGATCATTCCAGGTCATGTATATGCGGGTGGTAAGTACCTCTATAAGAAGTTTATTTACAAACCACTACCATTTAAACAACAAGGGTTAGACGCAAAACTAAGCCCAAGTAAAAACCATAAACCTACTTTATTTGTGATGATCTTAGGTGAAACCGCACGTACCTATAACTATGCTTATAACGGTTATAAACGTGACACCAATCCATACACCAAAAATGAAGGCATAATATCGTTCAAAAACGTTGAATCTTGCGGTACCTATACTGCCCTTTCCGTGCCTTGTATGTTCTCGAATTTAACACGAGCACATTACAACCAAGATCGTGCATATTCTCAAGATAATGCCGTTGATATTATCCATCGCGCAGGGGCGAAAGTATTGTGGCTTGATAACGATGGCGGATCAAAAGGCGTAGCAGATCGCGTTAACTATCAAGCGATCGATCCTTCACAGCATAATCAATTCTGTAATGGTACCAGTTGCTACGACAGTGTAATGCTAGATAAAGCACAAAGCTTTATTGATAAAGGCGATACAAATAAATTTTTGGTACTGCACTTAATCGGTAGTCACGGACCGACTTATTTCAAACGCTACCCTAAAGCGTTCGATAAATTTAAGCCATCATGTAATCGCAGCGACATTGAAAATTGTACTGACGAAGAAATTAGGAACGTGTACGACAATACTATTCTGTACACCGACTACGTGACAGAACAAGTGATTAAAATGCTAAAAGCCAAAGAAGATAAATATAATGTTGCTTTGTTATATATGTCAGATCATGGTGAATCTTTAGGTGAGAACGGTTTCTATCTTCATGGTGCGCCCTTCTCTATTGCGCCTAAAGAGCAAAAACACGTGCCTTGGTTACTATGGTTGCCAAAGCAATACGCACAAGCGAAAGGGTTAAATAAAGCGTGTTTAGAGAAAAAAGAAAACCAAGCAGGACTATCACAGGATAATTTATTCCCTAGCCTATTGAGCTTATACGGTGTGAAATCAAAAGTGATAAATCCTAAGCTAGACATTACTGCAAGCTGTCGAGTAAAAGCATAACTATTCAATGATCCCATTGACTTAATGTATACTTGTAAGATATTACAGGTATACATTTTTATTTGAGCTCTCATTCCATGAAAATACTGATTATCGAAGATTCCTCGGCATTACGTCGTAGTTTAGCTGTGGGGTTTAATAATTTAGGCTTTTCCACTGATGAAGCAGAAAATGGTAATGAAGGGCTCACTTTAGCATTAGACAATGATTACGATATTATTATTTTAGATCTCATGCTCCCTGGCATTGACGGTATGACGATTTTAAACAAATTGCGTCAAACAGGCATTGATACTCGTATTATTATTCTTTCAGCCAAAACACAAAGCCAAGATCGTATTGATGGCTTAATGCAAGGTGCTGATGATTATGTCACTAAACCTTTTTCATTTGATGAGCTCCATGCTCGTGTGGTTGCAATTTCCCGTCGTTGCCAACCTGTAAGCATTACCAATACCATTGAAATTGATGGCTTTTTGTTAGATCTTAATAACAAAACGTTATTCTATGGTAACAACGATTTAGAACTCACACCGAATGAATTTAAGATCATCGATTATCTCTTCACTCACCGAGGTCAAATCCTGACCGCTAGTATGATCAGCGATAATATTACTAATAACTTCGACTATATTTCGAAAAATACCATTGAAGTACATATCTCTACGATGCGTAAAAAAGCGAAAAATATTGAGGCTGTATTGCCAATAAAAAATAAACGCGGTTTTGGGTATTACGTAGAGAGTTAAACATGACAAATCCTCGCTCAATTAAAAAGAATTTAATTAACGCGATCAGCGCCGTATTTGGCTTCTTTATTATTATTGTTTTTACTTTCGTCGATTTCAGTGTGGATAATTGGGTTCAAGAACAATTTGAATTAGAGATCCAACAAAAAGCCGGACAGTTTAAAACCATCACCAATATCCAAGATTTTGCACAAACGATTAAAAGCGATAAAGATTATGCCTATTATCAGATCTGGAAAAATGATGATGTCATTTATCGTTCTACATCGCTCAATGATTATCCCAACATCCATTTACTACACAAGAAGTTACCACTAAATAGCTATCAAATTGTCGATGTCACTTTACCAAACCATGAGATAGGTAAGGCATTTCTATACTCTTATCTCGCAAAACCTAAAGATAAAAAGCCAACCCCTATTTATTTAACCATTTATGCATCAACGACAGGACTTGATAAGGTTACGGGCATTCTCGATATTTTACTGGTTGGTAGCTTTTTACTCTCGATGATCATTATGCGTGTCGTCGCTAAAATCATTGTGACTAAAGGTCTCGATCCTCTCGTAAACTTAAACGATCAAATAAAACTGTTTAACGAAAATAAACAGCAACGACACAATCACACCTTTGCGTTTAAAGAAAATGCATCCTCTTATATTGAAATTGATTTGATCCGCAAAGAGCTTAATAACTTCCTCGAAACTAACCGTAAAATGGTCGATAACGAAAAACGGATCACCGCTGATATTGCCCACGAAATCAAAACGCCTATTGCAGAACTCATCACCCTAACCGAAGTGCATCAACGCTTTCCAGATGATGAACGTATAGCGAAAACCTTTACCTCGGACATTCTACAAATATCGAACCGAATGAAAGTAATAGTAGAAAACCTATTATTACTACAACGCACGTCTCATTCGCTTTCTCTTTATAAACAGCCGATTGAAATCACAACCTTATTAAGTACCGTGATTCATGATTTAAACTTTAAATATGACGACATTAAGCAACGTGTAGTTTTCAATAACACACTTCAGCACCCTATTCTCGCTGATGAGTTTTGTTTAAAAACTATCGTCACCAACTTGTTAGATAATGCACTATTTTACAGCGAGCCTAATACCGCTATTAATATTACGATTAATAATGATGCTCAGGATGTGGTATTCACTATCACCAACTCATCCTCTATTAATTACTCGCAGCAGGAAGTCGATAAACTGGTGCAACCGTTATTTCAGCATGATGATTCACGTTCTAATAACAATCGCTATGGTTTGGGGTTATCTATCGTTGATAACATCTGCAAAATTAACGATTACGAGTTATCAATAAACCAGTTAGAGCATGGGGATTTTCAGGTATTAGTAAGGATTCCAAAAAAGAATTATAGCGAAGAAAGCTAACCAATGAGTTAAAAAACAATAACTGGGATTCTTTATTACTGCCTTATTAAAGACAATATAATTATAAATCATAGCGTTAAAACTATTGCGTCACACCAAGCAAGGATAACACTCGACTTCTTTTTGGCATCACCCTTGATGATATTTCCAATATTTACTTATATAAGGTAGCTTGGGCTTGTCCAACCCTTCGAATAGGTGTCGGCTGCGCGACACATATCCTTATTTGTTATAGGCACGAGAGCTCGTTACTTATTTGCATATTTCTCAAATAACTCGATCTTTTTAGGTTCTAAGTGTACTAATAACATTTATTTCAGCTTACTTGTTGATACTGAAATACTTTTCTTATTAAATTTCAAATTAACAACTTTGATTACCAACTCTGACGATTGATTCTCTTTTGTTACCAAATCTGGGAAGTCAAACGATGCAAGGTAAACGCCCCGCTACAATTGATGCTTATAGTCGTGCTCTACGTCGCATTATCCATCAACTGGATAAATTACCAGACACATTAACTACCGAAGATCTTAAACAACATTTTACGCAACTGATCAAAACACATTCATGGAGTACCGTAAAAATTGATCGAAATGGCTTACAGTTTTTCTTTAAGCATGTGCTTCCACGTGATTGGGAGTGGCTGAACATTGTAAAGCCGCCGCACGTAAAAACCTTACCTGATATTTTAACGCCAGCCGAAATCAGCTTATTGATCATTTACAACTAGTTACTTGTGCAGAGATGATATTAGAATTTAATAAGATACTTCCTCTGTTATAGATAACTATAATTATAAAAAGGGTAGATAACGCAATTAATGTTTTTATAGTTTTTTATCAAATATAATTTAGATTCCTTTTAAAAGTTTGATTAGTTAATTATTGATACAAGCCGATATAAATTGCGGGTATTGAAAGTCCAATGAATAAAATCCCCAAGCGAAAGTCATTTCCCTTAGCTAAACGAGCATTGGCCTCATTGCCTTTGTGATACAAAATATCAGTATTTTGACCTATGGGTATTATCTTAGAATTAAAAGATATTTTTGATTGAACTTCGTAAGTAATTCCATTTAAAGAAAATTCAAAACTAGGTCTGTACATTGTCTGTTTACTATTATCGCTATCTTTGGATTGATATTCATAATAGCGTAGTATTTTACCCTTAGTTTTCAGTGCTTTTTGATTAAAGCGCCAGTAGTCAAATAATATATAACTCCCCAATACACCAAAAACAAAGCCTGCTATTAATGGAACAATATTCATATTTAATCCTTATATATGAAAGCCTAACCGCGCCTGCCCTGAAATCTAACGCCCGGCTCACATGCCGGAGGCCAATGGCGCCTTTTGTGCGGGGTTTGCACAAAAGGTGACAGTGACCGGAGGTCTTGTGCAGCCACTTGTTAAATTTCTATTTCTTAACCATTTCATAATCTTCATCCATGAAATACTCACCAGACCTAACCATACTTCTGGCCCCCCAACTCATAGGGTAAACAACTTGTTTATAGCCTTCGTCCCCTATTTGATATGCACCGCTCTTTAATCCTTCGATTAAATCACTCAGATGCTCCTCGATACTTGGGGCGAGTACACTAAAGTAATAATCTTGAGCTACTGCCAATAGCTCTCCTGGCTGCTTCCCTCCCAAGTTCAGGACAATATTGTAACCACCTGAAGCCATAAATAGAGGCAAAATAAGCCTTAGATCATTTATTTCATCGTCCTCGGAATAATGCTGAGAGTTGCTATATTCATCATAATACTTGATGCCACACTCTTCAGATGCCTGGAAATTTTCATCTAAAAAGTTTCCTGCAAAGAATGAAACAGTGTGTTTTTTAAATGCATCCTTGTAATGCTGTAAGAGTGTTTGGTCATTCTCAAGTTCATAGCCGCAAAATATATCAACTTCATCTGTGATTAACTTTACAAGCTGTACCAGATTTCTAACATTATCAGGAATCTTAGTTTTGATTATATTTTCAATTTCTTGAATTTCAGGTGAAGCGTCGACTTTTTTATCAATGCTACTTAAAAGATTTTCAATATAGTCGATTGTTTCCGAAACTTGACTCATTCCTGATCCCTCTGGAAATTTAACGCCCGCATCAACTGCCGGAGGCTACTGGCGCCTTTTTTGCCGGGGTTTTGGCAAAAAAGGTGACAGTGGCCGGAGGTCAGATTGCAGGCGCTTGTTAAATTTTTCTAGCTAAAAATACCTGGATTGTGTTTGCTCCAAATCTCCATTTCTAGCTCTTCAGGATAAAGACCATCTTCTTTATATTTATCATTTTCCACCCACTCTACGCACGTATCGACCATTTTTTGTATGGAATAGAAATAAACATCAATTCCTTGCATAACCGAGATTATTGGCCGCTCTAATACAGAACTTAGGTTATTACCTTTTGTTGGGATCACATACCAGCCACCATTAAAGGACGCTATTGGAAATGAATTCTTAAGCATGAAATGGTCTTCTTTATATGTTCCGTAAGAATCCATCATACTTTTATATTCATTCTTAGCTCTTTCGATACTACAGAAACTGTTGTCGCGGAACCAAAATGGATATTCAGAACCCCAAGCGTCATTCACCTGACCGCCTCTCCACGAATAAAGCGCAATGATTTCTTCAGTTAGATCTCCTGGAAACCACGAACATTTTTCTCTTAATTCTTGCTCATCTAGTGGTGGAAGCAGTGATTCACTAACTTTCATTCCCTTCGCTTCGAATGCTTTCAACAGCTTATCTAAGCTATTGTGAAGAACCTCAGTAGAAAATTTAGGGATATTAATATCTTTATGCTTTATTTGAGGCACCACAGTATCCCCACTACATCCGTATAATTTGCTAGCGGCAAATGTCGTAATCAATATTTCAAGAAACGATCTTCGATTCATATCCAAAATTTAACGCCCTGTTAAGGTGTGAGCAACGCAATACCGATGCCGCCGCATACCACCTTAATCACTTAAACCAACGCATGGTAAAAATGCCACGCGTTGCGAATCACTCTTAAACAAATTGTTGAACGAAGCCGCTTCGCGGCAGAGTGAAAGCCCATAAGCTCAACTACGGTAAATACACCTTTCCAAAATGAGTATTTATCATGAATAAAGCACAGCAACATCGTTAATTTTATCTTTATGAACAGAACCTTACCCATCTCACCTTGCAAGGTAAACGTCCCGCTACGATTGATGCTTATAGTCGTGCACTACGTCACATCACACATCAACTGGATACATTGGCAACAATTTAACTACCGACGATTTGAAGCGGTATTTTACACAACTGATCAAAACACATTCATGGAGTACTGTGAAAATTGATCGCAATGACTTACAGCTTTTCTTTAGGCATGTGCTTCAACGTTATTAGAGATGGATATTGCAGTATATATTACCGAAAGGATTTCGTCGGGTACGTGATTATGCTTTGCTGCGGGATCATAGTAAGAAACAGCTTAAAGCGATCCAATTTATGTTCATGTTAGCCGGGCAACTGATGTTGTCCTCACCGAATAATACGGCACCTATAAAAGCCCAACCCTTTTGCCCCTACTGCCAACATATCATGCAATTAACGGGAATATTTCGACACAAATAACCGACGTTCAATAATAAGGATAATGGCTTGCACGCTTCAGAATTAAAGAGGATTTTATTATAAATCAGTGTATTAAAATTACTGGTTTACACCAAGGATAACGCTCGACTTCTTTTTGGCATCACCCTTCATGATATTTCCAATATTTACTTATATAAGGTGACTTGGGCTTGTCCAACACTTCGGATAGGTGTCGGCTTCGCGACACATATCCTTATTTGTTATATTTTTACAAAGCCCCTCCGTAAAGGTTTTTGTATTTCTCACTTAGTAATTCGGCTTTGGATAACTCAAACCCCTTACCAATTTTAGGTAAACTCTTTAAGAATTTTTCTACATTTACTCCATTGCTTTTAGCGGTCATGTACCAAGCATACGCTTCGTTATAGTCTAACTTGGTTCCATATCCATAATGATAGCTTGATGCTAACATTCTTTGTGCTTTTCCTTCTTTTAATTTTGCGGAACGCAAGAGTAGCTCATACCCCTTTTTTTGATCTTTGTTAACCCCTTGCCCCTTCATATACAACGTACCTAAATTGATCATTGCAACTTTATTATTATTTGAAACAGCTTTCTTATACCAATATACGGCTTCTTCCAAATTTTTTGATTTTTCAAAAATTACAGCTAGGTTATTTTGTGACCTTGAGTTTCCGCCAGTTGCTGATTTTTGATACCAATAAATTGCTTTATTTTTGTCTTTAGGGAGGCCACGCTTACCGTCAGCATAATAAGAAGCCAAAAAATACTGAGCGGCATGGTCTCCGTTTTCAGCTTTTTCTATGGCTATTTGAGCAAATTTGTCAGGTTCTTTTCCAGTCGAATTGCCAGTTGAGTTACAACTGACGATCAAACAACAATTTATTATTATCAATAGGAACTTTTTCACTATGCCCTCATAGAATATAACGCCCGCTTAACCGGCGCAAAATAGCAGGCTAAAATTAGCGACGAAGGAGCGCAAGCCTGCTGTTTTGCGTCCTTTGGTTCAAGCGCTTGTTATAAACCACTTGCAACTTTATAGTCTGCAACTAAGCCTACATTCTTTATTGGTGAAGGCAAAATATCATCAGAGGTGTTTAGTACGCCATCACGACCATAAGAGCGAATATGGTATGAGCTTTCATTAATTAGCATGTAATAGTAAAGCTTCCCTTCTGTGTTTACTTGCGCTGCATCATGAAGAAAAACCATAGAGTTCTCTGGTAAGGACTTTTGCAACACTTCTAATGACTCAGGGTACTGTCCATTTTGCACTTTATAAAACTCTATTGCTTGTACAGCACTTGTTAATTGTGTTTTAGTCAGTTCACTGCGTAAATCATCATAAACGCCTCCCTCTTGTACAAAGCCAAAGTAACCCAACGAACTATAAAGAATTACAGTAAATGCAATACCGCATGCACCAACAACTTTTAGCTTTGTATGCTTTATTGCAAAGCCCCATATAATGGCAACTATTCCGAATAAAACACCAATTAATGGAATAAATGACATCCCACCAATAACATAGCCTAGACACCCAGCTTCTTTCTTATTTTCTTGTTTATTTTCCATACTACATTGATACTTCTTGTGGTTTATAACAGTATATTAATAAGCATTCTTACTTTTACGCTTTATTAATACAGCAAATATTCAACATTCTAATAAATAAAAACATTTATTTTCATTACCTTAGTCGCAAAAATTAGCATCTATCCGATATATTTACGTTGGTAAAAGTAAGAACGGTATTTTGTCCATCGGATTAAATACACAAACAGCAAAGCTAGTTATTTAATATCAATAAGTTAAAAGCACCTACTGAGATAATTAAGAAAATTTTCTGATTAAAAACGAGACTTAATCGGCAAAATTTACGATTTTCATTATAACTGGGTAAAAACACAGGTAGTCTCATTACCAGCAAACAAAAGCATTTCGCCTCATTGAAATAGGATTATCTGAAACTCGCAAAGAAAGGAAATAGAGATAAGAGAGGTGGCGACAAAGAAGGGTTCATCTCCATGTTTAGGCATTATTGCGGCTTGTGGTGATGATAAGACACAGCTTCAAGCTATCCAATTTATGTTCATGTTAGCAGGACAACTGACGTTGCCCTCACCGAATAAAACGGTACGTATAAAAGCCCAACCCTTTTGCCCCTGCTGCCAACATGTCATGCAATTAACGGGAATATTCCGACCCAGATAACCGACGTTCAATAATAAGGATAATGGCTTTCACACTACAGAATTAAAGAGGATTTTATTATACATCAGGGTATTAATATTATTGGTTCACACCAAGGATAACGTTCGACTTCTTTTTGTCATCACCCTTCATGATATTTCCAATATTTACTTATATAAGGTAGCTTGGGCTTGTCCAACACTTCGGATAGGTGTCGGCTACGCGACACATATCCTTATCTGTTATTTACGTTTCACGGCGACCACTGAATATATGTGCCAATGTTTCGTTGCACCTATTGTTGTTTGACCTACTTCATCTCGTTCAGACCAACTAACTATGTCAAAATTAGTTAGCATTGCTCGAATCTCTGATTCTGTGAAAGGTGAAGTTGGAACGCGAAAACCTGAAGCCCAACTATCTTTATAACCCATAAAGTCGCCAGCAAATACCCCACCGACAACTAATGAGGATTCAATGTTATGCCAAGTCGTCGAAAACACAGTTGGGACTGCAAAAAACAAACTGTTATTTGCAATTACTACCCCCGATTTTGGGTACCGAAACGATTCAAACGAAGATTGCTCAATGTTAATTTGTGGATTTGAACCAAATCTATCATTACAAATAGTTATTGAATCAGGATTAACGTCAAACCCAAACACTTTGTAATTTTGACCCGATAGATAATCGATATCACTGCCGGTTCCACAACCACAGTCAGTGGCTACTTTGAGGTTTGATTCATTAAGTCTGACAGCAAATTCAGTACGTTTTGAGTGTGGGCGAGACAGTGCCTTTTCGTAGTACTGACGCCAATTTTCAGTATTTTCATCCATAAATATCTAATTTTCCGTAAAAGTACATAACACCTTGCTAAGCGGCAATAAAATAGCTGGCTAAAATGTGAAGCGAAGGCCAACTATTATTTTTCCGTTTAAGCAACTTGTTGAACGAAGCCGCTTCGCGGCAGAGTGAAAGCCCATAAGCTCGACTACGGTAAATATACCTTTAAAAAAGGAGTATTTATCATGAATAAAGCACAGCAACATCGTTCAGATTATCTTTATGAACAACACCTTACCCATCTCACCTTGCAAGGTA